>CAYWWB010000001.1:0-18965 GCA_964462045.1 Candidatus Woesearchaeota archaeon
GATAAATCAGGAGAAGAACACTACAACATAATTTCTGCCTTGCATAAATCAATGAGGGATTCAGATGTTCAGGCATCAGTCTACTGGACAATGAGGATGATAGAAGCAGGAGAAGACCCAAAATATATCATAAGAAGAATGATAAGATTCGCTTCTGAAGATATTGGAAACGCAGACCCTCAAGCTCTTCAATTAGCAACTTCTGCAAAATCAGCAGTTGAATTTTTAGGTTATCCTGAATGTAACACAGCTCTAGTTCAAACAGCAATTTATCTTGCACAAACAAAAAAATCAAACAAAGTTTACGAGGCTGTTAATAATGCAAAACAAGAAATAAAACAAACAGGAAACATACCCGTCCCACTACATTTAAGAAATCCTGAAACAAATTTAATGAAAGAATTAAATTATGGGAAAGGATATAAATATTTTCACGACGACAATTCAGCAAAAAATCAAGAACACCTTCCAAAAGAATTAAAAAATCAAAAATTCTATATTGAATAGGATAAAAGAGGATGAAAGAGGATAATCTTACTTAAATTATTTATTTTTTAGTATAGCATTTTGTTTTTATTTTTAAGTGACAACAAATAGAAAGATTTATAAAGTTGGGAATCTTGAAATAAATACAATGAATCAAACCACAAAAGAAAGGATTAAAACAGGAATTGGTTGCACATTAATATATGGATTAGGTCTTTTAGCTACTATAGATAATAGGTTTTCAAATCAAAAAAATAAAGTAAAGGGATTCCAAAAAGAACAAAAAATTTTCACAAAAACAGATACTTCTGGTATAAACCCTCACACAGTTCAAAACAACAGAAAATACCAAAATAGTTTTCTATATTATCCTTTCACTTCAAAAGAAAAAATAAATTACGAGATTTTTGAAAATGCCACAAGACAGAATTGAATACAATCCTCAAAAAATAGCGAAAAGGTTTAGAGAAAACAACTATACAAATAGAAAAATCATATCAAAATATGATAAACAAAAAAATTTTGAAAAAAATAAGATAAATAATCAAAAAGATATAACCCAAAATCTTGATGTGTTGGGAGAACTAGGAAATTCAGAAATCAGGGGAAGTGACCCATCTCTAGGATGGAATGGTTTTTAAAATTCTAAAGAAAAATGAAAAAAAGTTATTTTCCAAATAAAATAATTTCAGAGGAAAGAATAGGAAATTACAAAATAGCAGGCATAATTTCTGAAAGAGAGGGTTTATTTAAACAAGCAATAAAAAATTATGAAATATCTGGGAATTGTTTAGATAAAATAATGAATATTAAAAAAAGAATCCTAAATGTAAATAATAATCAAAAAGAAATATTAGAAAATACAAATTATTTAGACACTCCAACAATTTTAGCACATTATAAAGAAAAAGGTATAAAATTTACTGAAGGAATAATGAATGAAATTTCTAATTAATAACCCAAAACCTTTTTTAAGGCATTTTTTCTAAAACATATATGGCAAAAGATATTCCTAGTTTAAATATTGGTGTTGTTGGGCACATTGACCACGGGAAAACTACTTTACTTAGTTGTTTAACTGGAAAATTTGCAGACACTCATTCAGAGGAATTAAAAAGAGGAATAACAATAAAACTAGGTTATGCAGATGCAACAATCTACAAAGACAAGGATAATTACAACATAGAAAAAAAAGGTTCTCCAGAAAGATATATTTCTTTTATTGATGCTCCTGGACACGAAATGCTTATGGCTACAATGCTTTCTGGTGCTGCCATAATTGATTCTGCAATTCTTGTAGTAGCAGCTAATGAAGGAATAAAACCCCAAACAAAAGAACATTTTATGGCTCTTCAAGCAAAAGGAATAAAAAACATAATAATAGTTCAAAACAAAATAGATTTAGTCTCAAAGGAACAAGCTCTAGAAAATTATAAAGAAATAAAAGAATTTGTAAAAGGAACTTCTGCAGAAAATTCTCCCATAGTTCCTATTTCAGCTCAACAAAGAATTAATATAGATAAACTTTTAGAAGAAATATGTAATATTGAAATTCCAGAAAGAGATTTAGAATCTTCTCCTGTATTTGTTATTGCAAGAAGTTTTGATATAAACCGTCCCGGAGAAGAAATAAAAAATCTCAAGGGGGGAGTTTTGGGAGGAATATTAAAAAAAGGAAAATTAAAAGTTGGAGATAAAATAGAAATTAAACCTGGAATGCAATTAGAAAAAGCACACAAAAAAGTATTTGAAACTCTTGATGCAGAAATCCTTTCACTCCATAAAGGAAATGATAATCTTAAAGAAGTTCACCCTGGAGCAAGTATTTCAATTGAAACATCACTTGATCCTTTTTTAACAAAAACAGATACCTTAACTGGTTGTGTTGCCTCAACAAAAGACTCTCTTCCAGAAATAACTCATAAAACAAAATTAAAAACAGAATTATTCAATAATGTTTTAGGAATGGAAAATAAAAAAGAAGTTGAAGCAATAAAACCAAAAGAAATGTTAATGTTAAGTGTTAATACAGCAATAACAGTTGGAATTGTTGAAAAAATCAATAAAGATGAAGTAGAACTTTCTTTAAATATTCCAATAGTCCCATTAAAAGGTGAAAGTGTTGGTATAGCAAGAAACATAGACAAACACTGGAGACTTATTGGTTTTGGCGAAATTATTCAATAGTGGAAAATTACATTACTGATAACAGCTTTTGAATGATTGAGCAGAAATTAAAGAATAAAACAAAACATTTAAAAAACCTTTCAACATAATAAAAACATAAATTCTAGTATCATTCTAGGTGATTAAAATGGATGAAAATTCGAAAAATATTGATAAACACGTGTTAAAAACAGGTACTTTAACAATAGGTCTTGTTTGCAAAGATGGAATTGTTTTAGCTGCAGATAATAGACAGACTTATGCTTCTGGAAATGGTGTAGCTTATATAGCTGGAACTGCAAAAAAAATACATCAAATAGGAAATAATATGTTAATAACTACTGCAGGAGGTGCATCAGATAGCAGAAAAGTAATAAAAATGGTTCAAGCTGAATTAAGATTAAAAGAATTAAAATCAAAATCCAAACCAAGTATAAAACAATCTGCAAATCTTTTTGCAAGCATAGCATTCCAAAATATAAGACAGCCCTCAATGATTCCAGCAATAACACACTTCTTAATCGCAGGGTATGATGATGAAGGATTTCATTTATATGATTCTTCTCCAGATGGATATTTACAAAAAATAGAAAAATATCAAGCAACAGGAGCTCCTTTTGAAAGTCTAGGAATTTTAGATGTGGAATATGACAAAAATATTGATTTAAAAAAAGGTATTGAATTAGCTAAAAAAGTTTTCAATGCAACAAGAGGAAGACAACCTGGAGTAGGAGATGGTTATGATATTTACGTAATAAAAAAAGACGAGATAGAACAAGTATCTTCTCAAAAAGTCGTTTCAGAAATGAAAGACAAAGAAAAAACACAATAAAAATAATTTTAACTAATTTAAAATGTTAGAAATTCTAAAGAATATAAAGGATAAACTCCACGGTAAGGTAACTGATGCAAAGTTTGAAGGAGCAAACATAGTTCTCTACACAGACAATCAAAATTTCTTCAAAGATAGTGGAGCAAAAATTAAAGAAATTGTAAATGAAATTAAAAAAAGGGTGGAACTAAGGGCAGATACAAAAATACTTCCAGATGAAGAAACAACAAAAAAACAAATTAAAGAAATAGTTCCCAAAGAAGCAGAAGTGACAGATATATTATTTGATTCTCATAGGAGTATAATTGTAATAGAAGCAAAAAAACCTGGAATTGTTATTGGAAAACAAGGTTCAATTTTAGAAGAAATAAAAGAAAAAACATTATGGACTCCCCAGGTTCAAAGAAGTCCTGCAATAAAATCACAAATAACTGAAAACATAAGAAGTGTTCTTTATGCTAATAGTAGATATAGAAGAAAATTTCTTAATGATATTGGGGAAAAAATCTACAAAGAATGGTCTCCCGATAAAATGAATACATGGGTAAGAACAACCTTTCTTGGTAGTGGAAGACAAGTTGGAAGAAGTTGCATACTGCTTCAAACACAAAATTCAAAAGTTCTTTTAGATTGTGGTGTTGATGTTGCAGCTCATGGAGAAGACAAATATCCATATTTTAATGTACCGGAATTTGACATGAGTCAACTAGATGCAGTTATAATCTCACATGCACATTTAGACCATGTAGGTTTATTGCCTTATTTATATAAAATGGGATATAAAGGCCCTGTTTATATGACTCCTCCGACAAGAGACATTTCTGCTTTGACATCTTTAGATTTTATTGGTGTTGCATATAAACAAGCATCAAAACCTCTTTTCAGTTCAACAGATGTTAAAGAAATGGTAAAACACAGTATTTGTTTAGATTATAATGAAGTTACAGATATAACTCCAGACATAAGATTAACTTTTTACAATGCAGGGCATGCCTTGGGAAGTGCAATGGTTCATATGAATATTGGAAATGGTGCTCACAATTTATTATATACTGGTGATTTTAAATATGGACGTTCAAGACTTTTAGCTCCGGCAATTTCATCTTTTCCGAGAGTAGAATCAGTAATTACAGAATCAACTTATGGTTCAAAAAATGATATTCTTCCCCCAAGAAAAAAAGCAGAAGATGATTTAATTGAAACAGTTAATAAAACAATAAATAATGGGGGAAAAGTTTTAATTCCAGAACTTGGACTTGGACGTGCTCAAGAAACAATGTTAATTTTAGAAGATGCAATGAGAAATGGAAATCTTCCAAATGTTCCTATTTATGTTGATGGGATGATTTGGGATATTAATGCTATACATACAGCATATCCAGATTTTTTAAGTGGAAAAACAAAATCACAAATTTTCCAAGACAATAATCCTTTTATTTCGGAAACATTCAAAAGGGTAGGTTCACCAAAAGAAAGAAAAGATGTTATTGAAGGCGGTCCTTGCATTGTATTAGCAACTTCAGGTATGTTAGTTGGAGGAGCTTCAGTAGAATATTTTAGGGAGTTTGCACCAAATAAAAACAATTCAATAATTTTTGTATGTTATCAAGGGGCAGGTTCATTAGGGAGAGAAGTTCAAGAAGGAGCTACAAAAACAAAAATGGAAGTAGATGGAAAAGAAGAAATAATTGAGATAAATTTTGAGGTAAATTCCATACATGGTTTAACAGCACATGCAGGAAGAAATGAATTAACTTCTTTCTTCAACAATCTTCGTCCTAAACCCAAAAGAATATTAATAAACCATGGAGAAGTATCAAAATCTATAGATTTAGCTTCAGCATTATACAAATCAACAAGAACAGAAACAAATGTTCCAAGAACACTAGAAACTACTAGATTAAGATAAATATTTTAAATAAATTCTTAAAAACAAATTTAATTATTGTGTTGGATTTTCAACAGGAGCAGTTCCACAAGCAGATTTTAAATCATCAAATTTTAACATAGTAGAACAATCCCTAACATCTGTAATTGAATCTACTTGAGTACATTGCTTTCCACCTATCTCGGGAATTATCCCAATTGAATCAACTTCTGAAGATACTTCTACATAATAAGTTTTACCTTTGTTTTTTCCAGGAAGTTCAGCATCAACCCCTCCATTAGAACACATTCTAACACTATCGTCTCCCGGAATTTCAACAGAAAAGGGTGAAAGCCCTGCAGAAATAGGAACAATTAACTTATTTGCAGTTTCAACATCTTTTTGTTCTATCATAAAATAAAGCTTTTCTCCTTGAGAATCATAACAAGTGTATCCATTATTCAATTCAACTTTTCCAACAATACCTTGGCAAGCTCCTGAAGATTCTAAATTTTCCTGAATCATAGGATAAACAACTCCCCAAACAACTGCAACAGCAGCAATAACTAAAGCAATCATAATAACTGTAGAAACAACAGTAGACATACCTTTATTGTTCTTTATCACTCCCATTTTATATTTTTTATAAATTAAAATATTTTATAAATGTTTTTATTTATCCTCACCTTCTTCTACCCTAACTAAATCAGTAACATAATCTCCTGGCTGTAATTTAACAACTCTTACTCCCTGTGTTGCTCTACCCATAACTCTTATATTTTCCAGAGAAGTTCTTATTACAATTCCTTTAGCTGTTGTTATTATAATGCCATCTTTTTCATTAACTGCAACAGTCGTAACAATTTCTCCTGTTTTATCAGTAACTTTCATATTTATTACTCCTTTGCCTCCCCGAGAAGTTTTTCTATAATCTTCAACAGTTGTTCTTTTCCCATATCCTTTTGTTGTTATTGTCATAATAGCGTCCGTATCCAATCTATCCAAACTTACAACTCTATCCTCTTTATCAAGTTTTATTCCAGCAACACCATAAGAAGTTCTTCCCATTGAACGAACATCTTTAGAATTAAATCTTATTGCTTTTCCTTTTTTAGTAGCCATTAACATTTCACTTCCTTCTGGAGCATATCTTACCCCAATTAAAGTATCTGAATCATCTTCTGGAAGTTTTATTGCTTTAATTCCTGAAACACGAGGTTTAGAAAAATGTTTTAAAGAAATTTTTTTAACTATTCCTTTCCTAGTAGCCATAAATAATTCTCCTTCAAAATTCTTTACAGAAAAAACTTCTGCAACATCTTCATTTTTAAGATCAAGTAAATTAACTAATGCCCTTCCCTTACTATATCTTTCAACAGCAGGAATTTCATAAGCTTTTAACCACAAAACCCTTCCCCTTGTAGTAAAAAATAATAAATGGTCTCTCGTAGAACAAGTTAACAATTGTTTAACAAAATCTCCAGTTGCCAAATTACTTCCAATAACCCCTCTTCCACCCCTTTTTTGTTCTTTATAAGATTGCAAATCCATTCTTTTACAATATCCTTTTTCTGTAACTGTAACTACAACATCTTTTTCCTGAACTAAATCTTTCTCCTTAATTTCTTTTAAACTTTTCAAAACACTTGTCTTTCTATCATCACCATATTTATTTTTTATCTCTTTAACTTCTTTAGAAATAACTTTCAAAATTTCATTAACATCTCCAAGGATTTTATTTAATTCAGAAATTTTTTGTTCAAGTTCTGCTTTTTCTTTATTTAATTTATCAGCTTCTAAAGAAGTAAGTTGTTGTAATTTTGTATCTAAAATAGCTTTAGCTTGTTTTTCAGTAAGTTTAAAATTTTTCATCAAAACTTCTTTAGCTTCAGCAACAGATTTGGATTTCTTAATTAATTCAACAACTTTTTCAATGTCTTTTAATGCAATTAATAATCCTTCCACAATCTCTTTTCTATTTTCAGCTTTTCTTAATTCAAATTCAGAACGTTTTGTAACAATCTTTTTTCTATATTCAACATAATTCTGAATAATAGATTTTAAATCTAAAACTTGAGGTTGTCCATTCACTAATGCAAGAAAATTAGCATTAAAAGAATCTTGAAGTCTTGTATATTTATATAAAGAATTTATTACAAATTTTGAATCTATTCCTTTTTTCAATTCAATAACAATTCTTATTTTACCTTTAGCAGATTCATCCCTTAAATCTGAAACATTTTTTATTTTCTTGTTTTGAATTAGTGATGCTATTTGTTTAACTAAAGTAGTTTTATTAAGAACATAAGGAATTTCTGTTATTACAACTGCTTCTTTTGTTTTAATTTTTTCAGTTTTAACTTTACCTCTCAAAGTCATTTTTCCCTTACCTGTTTTATACATTTCAACCATATCTCCGTGAACAACCCCTCCTGTAGGGAAATCAGGACCAGTAACAATTTCACAAAGCTCATCTATAGAAATATTAGGATTTTGAATATATGCTTCAATAGATTCTGCAACTTCTGTTAAATTATGAGGGGGAATATTTGTAGCCATACCAACTGCAATACCTGAAGCACCATTTAACATCAAAGCAGGAAGTTTTCCTGGGAGTAAGTCTGGTTCTTTTAATGATGAATCAAAATTAGATGAAAAATTAACAGTCTCCTTATCAATATCTTGTAATAATTCTTGAGAAATTTCCCTTAATTTAGTCTCAGTATACCTCATAGCAGCAGGAGGATCTCCATCAATAGAACCAAAATTACCTTGTCCAAAAACTAAAGGATATCTTAATGAAAAATCCTGAGCTAATCTAACCATTGCCTCATAAACAGCACTATCACCATGAGGATGATATTTACCAATAACATCACCAACAACACGAGCTGATTTTTTTGTCTGAGTATTATGCTTTAAACCCATTAAATGCATTGCATATAAAATTCTTCTCTGAACAGGTTTCATACCATCTTCGATAGCAGGGATTGCTCTAGAAACAATAACACTCATTGCATAATCTAAATAAGATTTTTTCATAGCTCCAGAAATTTCTGAATTAACTACATTCTTATTATTCTCTTCGTTAATTTTTTCACAAGTCGATTTTGGCATTTTATATTTCTCCTTTTTCATATAAATATTCTAAAAATTTATCTTCATCTAATTCTTCTTCTTTAACATCCTTTCCTTTCCATCCACACTTTTTACATTCCCACATTCCTTTAGATTCCTCTCCGACAACAACCATAACATCATCAGAATCACATTTAGGGCATCTTCTAATTTTGAAAGTCTTTCCTTTCTTTTTCTTTTCTTGAGGAGGTTTTTCTCCTTTTAAAATCCAGTCAGGTGTTTGTATTTTTGATTTTTTCTTTTTAGCCATTTTATTTATCTTTCTCCCAAATCTTCTAATTTATTTGCTCCCCTATTTTCAATATCTTCTAATTTTATTATTTTTCCTGAAGAATCTCTTATTTTTTGTCCAAGTCCTTGAACCATTTTAATTCCTGATTCCTCACAAATACGTTTTTCAGGAACTCTTTCAAAATCAATATCTCCTCCCTGAGCAAAAACATCTGGTTTTAAAGATTTAAGAGTTTGACAGACACTTTCATCCTTATCTTCAGATAAAACAACTTTATCAACAAATCCAATAGCATCTATAAGATTCACTCTATCTTCTTGGCACATAAAAGGTTCTTTATTTTCTCTTTTTGATTTTAATTGTTCATCATTATTTACAATAACAACTAAAAAATCCCCAAGAGATTTTGCTTTTCCAAATAAATCTAAATGTCCAACATGTAGGGGATCAAAATATCCACTAACAGCTACAACAACAGGTTTCAATTCGTTTTTTTCTTTTTTATTTTCTTCCATTTTATTTACTAATTACTTTATTTAATTTATTAATTAAATCCTTATGAGACTCATCAAATACAACCCTATATTTTAATTTTCCACACAAAGGAGTCTCTTTGTGACACTGAATTTCTACCTTATTTAAATATGTTTTTTTAATATAATTTATTCCTCCCCCATAACTAACCGGCTTCCCATAATTATCTTCAACAAATCTTTCAATCTCCCCTACTTGAACCGGATTAAGATTAATAGATTTCATTTAAACATCCAAGTCAGCCTCCTTTGCATTTTCTTGTATAAATTCTCTTCTTGCTTGAACATTTTCTCCCATTAACATTGAAAAAACCTTATCAGCCTCAATAGCATCATCAATATAAACTTTTTCAATTTTTCTTGTTTTAGGATTCATAGTAGTATCCCACAACTGATCTAAACTCATTTCACCTAAACCTTTAAACCGAGTAATATTTCCTTCACTAATATTCAATTCTTTCATCTTCTTTTTTAACTCTTCTTCTGAATAAACATAATAGTCTTTCTTTTTTCTTATTCTATATAAAGGAGGCATAGCAGCATAAATTTTTCCATTCTCAATCAATTCTGGAACAAACCTATAGAAAAAAGTATATAATAAAGTTTTAATGTGTTCACCATCAACATCAGCATCTGTCATTATAACAATTTTATTATATCTCAATTTTTCTAAATTAAAACTATCTCCTATACCTGTCCCAATTGCAGTAATTATATTTGCTATTTCTTCACTCGATAATGCCTTAGAAGGGTTTGCTTTTTCTACATTCAAAATTTTACCTTTTAATGGAAGTATGGCTTGTGTCTCTTTATCTCTTGCTTGTTTAGCTGAACCTCCTGCTGAATCTCCCTCTACAATATATAGTTCAGTATTTTCAGATTTTTTACTAGAACAATCACTTAACTTACCTGGAAGCCCTCCAACAGCAAATTCATTTTTTCTTCTAACCAAATCTTTAGCTTTTTTAGCAGCAAGTCTTGCTTTAGCAGCATCCATTGCCTTTGAAGCTATCTTCTTACCAATAGAAGGGTTTTCTTCTAAATATTCTGCAAGAGCAACAGTAACAATAGAATCAATAAATCCTTTAATATCACTATTTCCTAGTTTTGTTTTTGTCTGTCCTTCAAATTGAGGATCAGGAATCTTAACACTAACAATAGCAGTAATTCCTTCTCTAATATCATCACCCCCTAAAGAACCATCTTTCAAAAGTTTTTTCTTCTTGGCATAATCATTAATTACTCTTGTCAAAGCTGTTTTAAATCCCGATACATGTGTTCCTCCTTCAACGGTATTAATTGTATTAACAAAACCATAAATATTTTCTTTATACCCAGAATTATATTGAATAGAAATTTCTGCAACTAAATTTTCTTCAGTTCTTTTAAAATAAATTGGTTTGTGTAATGTATCTTTAGATTCATTAATCCACCTAACAAATTCTTTTAAACCTCCAGAATAATGAAACTCTTCTTTCTTATTCTTTTTTCTGTCTTCTAAAGAAATCTTTAATCCTGCATTCAAAAAAGCAATTTCCCTAAATCTTGTTTCTAATGATTTGTAATCAAATTCAGTAGTTGAAAAAATATCAGGATCAGGATAGAAAGTTATTTTTGTTCCAGAAATATCACTAGCACATTTTCCAACAACTTTCAAAGCACTAGTTTTCTTTCCTTTTGAAAATTCTTGCCTATAAATCTTACCATTCTTTTTTATCTCAATAATTAATTTTATAGATAATGCATTAACACAAGAAACACCCACCCCATGAAGTCCCCCTGAAATTGCATAAGATTTTTTATCGAATTTTCCTCCAGCATGAAGTTTTGTTAAAGCTATTTCCACAGCAGGAACACCATATTGTTTACTTTTTTCAACAGGAATACCTCTACCATTATCTTCTATTGTTGCAGAACCGTCCTCATTTAAAGAAACTTGTATTTTAGTGCAATAACCAGCTAAAGCTTCATCAACAGAATTATCAACTGCTTCATAAATCAGGTGATGTAATCCATCCTTTCCTGTAGAACCAATATACATTGCAGGTCTTCTTCTAACACCTTCTAGGCCCTCTAAAACCTTTATTGATTCAGCTCCATATGTCTCTTTTTTTGTATCCATTTTTCATGAGAATTGAGTATAAAACCCATTTAATAAGAAATAAAATCATAGTTTCTTTATAAAACTTTCTACATAACTAAATCTTTTTTATCGACGACAAATCATCCCGATAGAGTAATAAAACTCCCCTCAATAATTGCTGCTAAAAGTAAGAGGGGAAGAATAACTAAAAAGAAAACTCTTAAAGAATTTTTAAAATATTCATTAAAAGATTTTTTTAAATCTGTACTAAAAACAAAAGAGCCTAACCTAATACCTAATCCCAAAGATAAAAATATTGCAGGAAGTTCAAAAATTCCATGAGGGAGCAACCTCCATAAGACAATAAAACCCCCTTCATTAACAGCAAGTTTGGAGACAATTCCAATAATATAACCATTACTTAGTGCAAAGAGGAAAGGGACCACTCCAGCCAAAACACCAAAAAACAAACCTGCAAAACCTATTTTAAGATTATTCCAAAATATAAATCCAATTAACTCTAATTGTGACATTCCTTCAGTGATACTTAATATTTCTTGAAGATATTTTTTGATTTCTTCTATGATTGTCTCAGGAGTTTTTAAAACAAAACCCATAATTCCTAAAAGCAAAAATAAACCAATAATCGAAAAAATAAAATACTTAGATTCTTTAATGTAATTCCAACTTTTTCTATATTCTTCTTTTAAATTAAATTTAAACCTCTTTTTTTTACTCATTTCAGTTTTTTAGTTTGGCATTTAAACTCATTTACTTTTGGGAATTTAAATCTCTTTTTTAACATTTCATTAATCTTTTTCCTTTCTTTTAATGAACAATGAAGAGTTATAAACATTCTTTTATATCCATAAAAAACATCTATTCTCTTACCTTTATCTTTTCCATAATTAGTAATACCTCCGACAATCTCATGAAAATCTCTTTTTTTAGAGATATCTATTTTAATTACCTTGTATTCTCCATTTTTATCCTCTTCCTCAACCTCTATGCACCAATCAATTTCTAGAACTTCCTTAAAAACCTCTCTTAAAATTTTGTGAACTTCTTTTGTTTTATCAAAAGTATAATGATTAAAATTCTTTTCATTTCCTATTCCATATATAGATAATTTCTTCTGACCCATTATGAAAATCTCCTTCTTATCATCCTTGTTTTTCTTTTATATTTTTGAGTTAAATAAAAACCATAAACTAAACCTGCAAGCAATCCTCCAAGATGTGCAAAGTTTCCAATAGGAGCTCCAGCAGTAGCCGAAATCAACCACAGCAAAATCAATAAACCAGGTCCAGCATATTTAAGTTTAATTGGAATTGGAATAAACATTGCATAAACAGGAAGATTGGGAGTTAATAAAATCAAAGCACCAACAACACCGAAAACAGCCCCGGAAGCTCCTACTGCAGGAACATCCATACTGCTTGGAATGAATAAAGCAGACAAAACAAAAAACAAACCTGCAACTAATCCTGCAGACAAATAAAACCCTAAATACCTTCTTTCTCCTATAATCTTCTGCAATAAAGAACCAAAGAAAAACAATGTAATCATATTTGCTATTATATGAAAAATCATGTTCGGACTATGCATAAACATGCTTGTTAAAAAAGTCCATAAATTTTTTCCATTTAAAACAATTGAAGGAACTAAAGCTATTTGTTTAAAAGACAAAACATTAGTTGCAATTAAAATTGAAAATAAAATAAAAGCAACTACATTAATTATAATCAACCAAGTATTAGTACTTAAACTTGATAAAAAACTTCCTCTTTTTCCAGAAAAACTATAATAAGCCATATTAAATTAAGAAAGATTTAATTTATAAAACTATTTTTTAGACTTCTTCTTAGAAGACTTTTTCTTTGAAGCTTTTTTCTTAATAGATTTCTTTTTAGCTACTTTCTTTTTTGTAGTAGTTTTCTTAGTAGCTTTTTTCTTACCGGCCTTCTTTTTTGTAGTAGTTTTCTTTTTCCCTGTCTTCTTTTTAGAAGTTTTTTTCTTAGAAGACTTTTTCTTACTTACTTTCTTCTTAGTGGACTTCTTATTTGTGGATTTCTTTTTAGTAGACTTCTTCTTAGTTGCAGTTTTCTTTTTTGAAGCTTTTTTCTTACTTGCTTTTTTCTTTGCCTTTTCTTTTTCTTTTTCTTTTTGTTTTTCTATCTTCTCATTTTCATTTTTAATTTCTTCTTCAACTAATTTCAATTTACCCTCTATTTCAGAATACATTTTTTTCCAGTTTTCAATAAGTTTAACGTCATTTTTTATAGAAAGAACATCTCCACATTCAGGACAGCTAAATTCATGTAATAATGCATCATCCTCACTTAATTCTATTTTACACCTATCACAAACATAAAAAATCTTTGATTCACGTGTCTCAACAAGTTTTCTTAATTCATTCTTTTTCTTTAAAAGAATCTCTCTTAAAAAATAAAGTGATTTAAGTGTATTTAATTTCCAAAAATAAGTATACCATCCTTTTTTATCGTCTTTTTTTCTAGTATATGAAACAAGCCCATGATCAGAAATTCTATAAAGAATATTTCTTGTTTGATTAATTGTTAAATCAAGTTTTTTTGCAATATTAAATTCATTAACATAATCTTTATTAAAAACCACATCCACAAATTCGTCTGCCTGTTTTCCAATTATCCCGGATAACACCTCTTTAACCAAATCTTTTAACATTTTATTTTCAATAAATTTCCTCTTAAATACCTTTCGGTATTAAAAAAAATATAAAAAAGTTTTTAAATGATTATGTTATTATATATACATCAAAAAAGATATATTAAAATGGCACTGTTTAATAAAAAAGAGGGAAAAAATAAAAAATCTTCTGTAAATGAAGAAGAAGCACCAAAATTACCTGAATTACCTAAAATGCCTCCAATAGGGCAAAATAATTCTCAAGAAAATAGCCCTCAATTACCTGAATTACCTGAAGCGCCTCCAGAAGAGGAGCAAGAAACCCAACTTCAAAAATTACCTAGTTATCCTTCAAATAATACTGGAAAACAATTTTCACAAAACACAATAAGGGAAGCGGTATCAAGGGAAGATGAAGAAAGGTTTCACGAAGCTCCAGGACAAAAATTTGAAACAACAACCTCTCAAACTCCAGTTTCTCAACAACCCTTGCAAACACAACAACCACAATTACCTCAAAGAGAATTTGTTCCCCAACAAACAAATATAGAATATTCAAAAATACCTCAAGAGAAAAAATATGTTAAAAAAGAATCAGAAGACGTAATTAAAAAAGAGCCTTTATTTGTTAGAATAGATAAATTTGAAGAAAGTCTTGATGAATTCAAAAATATAAAAGAACAAGTTTCAAAAGTAGAAGAAACATTAAAAAAAATAAAAGAAACAAAAGAAAAAGAAGAAGAAGAGATGGGTTCTTGGGAAGAAGAAATAAAAAATATTAAAAAACAAATTGAAAAAATAGATAAAGACGTTTTCTCAAAGATTTAAAATGCCTAAGAAAAAAAGCAAAAAGTCTTCTGAAACAATATATTTAAAATTCGACTACGATGAAGCAATTAATTCTAAAAAAGAATCACTATTCCTTCAAGTAAGTTTAGTAAAAATTATGAGAATAATGAGAAAATATAAAAAATTAAGAAAAGAAGAACTAAAATTAAAAATCCAATTATATAATAATCTAAAAAAATTAAAGGCTTCAATAAATAGAATAAATCGTTCATTTCCAAAAGTCAAAACTCCTTCGTTTTTAGAAGAAGATGAAGAATCTGAAAAAACTAAAGAAAAAAAATCAAAAGGGAAAAAACAAACAACTAAAAAAGAAAGAACTCCTGAAATAAGTTCTGATTTAGAAAGAGAACTTGAAAAAATCCATGGAAAGATACAAGAACTTAGTAGCAAACAGTAACAAATATTTTTAAACAAAAATTTCTTTAATTAATTATGAATAGGAAAGAACTTATAAAAAAATATATTGAATTTTTTAAATCTAAAAATCACAAAGAAGTTCCAAATTCTTCTTTAGTTCCTAAAGACGACCCAACAGTATTATTTACAACAGCAGGAATGCATCCATTAGTTCCTTTTTTACTCGGAGAAAAACACCCGCAAGGAAAAAGGCTATGTAATGTGCAAAGATGTGTTAGAACGGGAGATATTGAAGAGGTAGGGGATGAAACACATCACACTTTTTTTGAAATGTTAGGTAATTGGAGTTTAGGTGATTATTTTAAAGAAGACTCAATAAAATATAGTTTTGAATTCTTAACAAAAGTTCTTAGAATACCTAAAGAAAAATTAGAAGTAACTTGTTTTGAAGGCGACAAAAACGCTCCAAAGGATACTGAAGCTGAAGAAGTTTGGAAATCACTTGGAATAAACAAAATAAAATTCTTAGGAAAAAAAGATAATTGGTGGGGACCAGCAGGTAAAACAGGACCCTGTGGGCCAGACACAGAAATTTTTGTAAAAGATGTTGAAATCTGGAATAATGTTTTTATGCAATATGAAAAAAACAAAAAAGGAGAATATGTTGAAGCAAATCAAAAAAACATAGATACAGGGATGGGTGTTGAAAGAACAATTGCATCTTTAAATGGATTAAAAGACAATTATGAAACAGATGTGTGGAAACCAATAATCAAAAAAATTGAAATGATTTCTAAACACAAATATGAAGAAAATAAAAAACCCATGAGGATAATAGCAGATCATATAAAAGCTTCTGTATTTATTATTGCCGACGGAGTAACTCCAAGTAATACCGAACAAGGATATATTTTAAGAAGATTAATAAGAAGAGCAATTAGGTATGGAAGAGATTTAGGAATTGAAAAATTTGTAAAAAAAGTAGCAGACCCTGTAATTGAAATTTATAATGATTATGAAATTATAGAAAAAAACAAGAAAAAAATAATTATTGAACTTGAAAAAGAAGAAGATAATTTTTTAAAAACAATTCAAAATGGAACAAGAGTTTTTGAAAAAATAATAAATCATCCAAAAACACAAAAAAATAAAAAAATATCTGGAGAAGATGCTTTTCTCTTATATCAATCTTATGGATTTCCAATTGAAATGACAGTTGAATTAGCCAAAGAACAGAAAATAGAAGTAGATAAAAAAGAGTTTGAAAAAGAATATGAAAAACATCAAAAACTTTCAAGAACTGCGGCTGAAGGAAAATTCAAGTCAGGTTTAGCAGATAATTCAGAAGCAACAAAAAAACTTCATACTGCAACCCATTTACTAAATCAAGTTTTAAGAGAAGTATTAAACAAACCAGAGATATATCAAAAAGGTTCAAACATAAATCCAGAAAGATTAAGATTTGATTTTAATTTTCCAAGAAAATTAACAAAAGAAGAATTGCAAGAAGTAGAAGATTTAGTTAATGAAAAAATCAAAGAGGCTCTTCCTGTAAAATGTGAAGAAATGCCTTTAGAAAAAGCAAAATCTCAAGGAGCAATTGGAATTTTTGATGAAAAGTATGGAGAAAAAGTCAAAGTTTATTCAATTGGAGATTTTTCAAAAGAATTATGTGCGGGACCTCATGTAGAAAATACAAAAGAATTAGGACATTTTAAAATCAAAAAAGAAGAATCTTCTTCTGCTGGAGTTAGAAGGATTAAGGCTGTTTTAGAAGATTCTTCATAAGTCCTCATTTCATTGCGGATGCTCATATCTTTCAGATATTTCGCATAAATCAAAAATCTTTTTTTTGAAAGTCCTCATTTCATTGCGGATGCTCATATCTTTCAGATATTTCGCATAAAGAAGAATCTTCTTCTGCTGGAGTTAGAAAGATTAAGGCTGTTTTAGGGTAATCAATTCTCTAAACCATATCTTTTATTTAAAACATCTGCTTCATTACTATCAAAAATATTTGCGTTTCCTTCTTTTCCTTTTTCTCTTAATTCCTGGATTATTTTTGTATCTTCATATTCTTGAATATTTTCAGGAAGAGAATCTCCTCCAGATAACAAGGAAATTGTAAAATTATTTGAAAGGCTTCCCCCAATAAATCCGTAAGAAACACCTGAATCAGAAATTATTGAAGGCCCAGTAGTTTCTACAAAACAATAACCCGTGTTATTATAACTTTCCTTAATAGGACATCTAATACCAAGAACCTCGTGATTTTCTTCGGGATAATAAATCAAAGCAGTACCATAACCAATCTCTCTTAACATAAAAGCCAATAATTCAACTTTCTCCCCGCAAACACCTTCATCACTATAAACAACTTCATAAGGATATCTTGATTCACTTATTATTACTCCATTACCCAAATCCACACTTCCAGATTTTTCACCATATGGAATATTTTGAACCAAACTAACTGCAATCCTTGCTTGATTTAACCTATTATCTGGAGCCAAGTTTTGTATTTTTTTAACAAGTGAAATTAAATAAGCCTCTTGTAATTTATTATTCATTTTCTTTAATTTTAAATCTGCTCGAGTTTTCTTTTCACCCTTATCATATTTTATACCTTTTTCCAGTCCCTCTAAATATTTTACAATATCTTTATAAGCTACAAAATTTATTTCTCCTTTTTCTCCCATAAGAAAATACTCTAAAGACACATTTCTCGGATAACCTTCATATATTGAAGAACACTCTCCAGAATTTTTTCTTAATGTATCTGGACACCCACATAAATTGGGTTTTTCCACTAATTTTCCATTTTCACAATAATAAGGTTTATTAAAAGAACAAGTTCCATCAAATGTTTCATCACCACAAGTTATAATACTTCTTTCTAAATTTTCAATTTCAGAATTTCCTCCAAAAAATAAAATAAAAACTAGAGAAACAAATAAAATGCCCAAAAGAATTATCAGAATAGTATTTGTATGTTTATATTTTTCTATCTTCCCTTTTAAAGAAAGTATTTTTTTGATATAATCTTTTTTTTCTTTTTTTGTCATTCTAAAATTTTCTCCAATAATTTATGAAACTCATTAGTCCCCATATCTCCAAAACAATAATGGCCATAGTCCTCTAAATTAATTATTTTTCCTCCGAGAGCTTTATTAAAAACCCTAGCACTTTCCTTGCCCATTTCTTCCTCATCATTTGAAGTAAAAATTATCACTTCTTTTACATTATCTTTAATTGAATCACTAATTTCATAATCATAAAATTTTTTTCTCATCTTAAGAATTTCTTTATTTTCAAATT
This sequence comes from Candidatus Woesearchaeota archaeon, assembly GCA_964462045.1. Taxonomy (GTDB): domain Archaea; phylum Nanobdellota; class Nanobdellia; order Pacearchaeales; family GW2011-AR1; genus DATFJM01. The sequence goes on from CAYWWB010000001.1 coordinate 18,529, forward strand.
TCTCTTTATCTGCAAACTTCCAAGGAGCAACTAAAATTAATTTTTTAATTTTATTCTTTGTTTCTCCTAACCATCTAACTAAAAAAGCACAACCACAACTATGACCTACTAAAATACTTTCTTCATTAATTTCTAGTTTATCAAAAACTTCCTTAAATTTATTGTAATCTGGCTCCCAAGGTTCAGGCATCAAAGGAGTTTCAACAGGAATGTTTTTTTCTTCTAATTTTCCCTTTATCCAAGGAATCCAGTGTTTATCATAAGTTCTTGTTTTTTCATTCATTGATTTTTCTTTGTTTGAGGGACACCCATGAACAATTACAACTTTCATTCTAAATATATAGCAGGCTTTCCAGGACGAGCTTTTTTAGATTTGCCTTCCGGATCATATTTATTTTTATCATTAACAGCATAAATATCTAAATCAAGATTTGATT
>CAYWWB010000001.1:19065-30728 GCA_964462045.1 Candidatus Woesearchaeota archaeon
GGATCATATTTATTTTTATCATTAACAGCATAAATATCTAAATCAAGATTTGATTTTTTCTTAACTTCTTCTAAATCATAAAATTCAAGTTCATTAGGAATAACATAAATATACGCTTTTGAAACTTCTTTGTTTTGCTTTTCCTTAACTAATCCAACAACATTCTTAATGTCATCAGCAAGATTCTCATTTGCTTGTTCTTGTTTTTCAAATTTCTCATCTATCTTACCAGTATCTGCTTTTGGCCATTCCTCCAAAGAAATAAAACCAGAATTCCCTATCTTCTCCCAAAGTTCTTCTGTAATATGTGGACAAAAAGAATGAAGCAATTTCAAACTCTTTTCTAAAACATCTTTAGAAGTTTCTTTTGGAAGAGAATTGAACAATTCCCTAACTTTTATTATTGCTAAATTATATTTAAATTCTTCAATTTGTTTTGTAACTTCTTTAATTATCTTATTTAATTTGCTCTCAGTTTTAGCATCAGCTTTTTTAGAAATCTTAATTTCATTAAAATAATTCCAAACTTTATTCAAAAATTTATAAGAACCTTGAAAAATTTTAGTATCCCATTGAGTGTCTTTATCAGGGGAAGCAAAACTCATCAAAGCCAATCTTAAAGAATCTGAACTATATTCTTTAATTGTTTCAATGGGGTCAATTGTATTTCCCCTTGACTTTGACATCTTCTCACCGTCTTCCCCATGAAGCATTCCTTGGTGAAATAATTTTTTAGCTGGTTCATCAAAATTCAATAAACCAATATCTCTCAAAAATTTTGTATAAAATCTAAAATAAATTAAATGCATACAAGCATGTTCTGCTCCTCCAATATACTGGTCAATAGGACACCAGTAATTTGCTTTTCCTTTATCAAAAACCTCTTTATCATTTCCCGCATCTGTATATCTTAAAAAATACCAAGAAGAATTAACAAAAGTGTCCATAGTATCTGTTTCTCTTTTAGCATCAGCTCCACATTTTGGACATTTAACATTTACCCAATTTTCATTTGTTTCCAAAGGATTTCCTTCACCAAAATCAACTTCTCTTGGAAGCTCAACTGGTAAATTTTCTTCTGGAACAGGAACAGCTCCACATTTTTCACAATGGATTATTGGTATTGGAGTTCCCCAATATCTCTGACGAGAAATTAACCAATCTCTTAATTTAAACTGAGTAACTTTCTTCCCAATACCTTTTTCCTGAAGCCTTTTGGTAATTTCTTCTTTAGCTTGATGATTATCCAAATCATTAAAATCTTCAGAATTAATTAATTTCCCATCTCCAGTATAAGCTTCATTATATTGTTCTTTACCCTGTTCGTCTTTCCTTGAATAAATCTCATAATCAACAGGATCAATAACAAACTTTATTGGTAAATCATATTTCATTGCAAAATCAAAATCTCTTTGGTCATGAGCTGGAACTGCCATAACCATTCCACTCCCATAATCAGCAACAACAAAATTACCTGCATAAATAGGAATCTTCTCTTGAGTCAAGGGATTCACAGCATAACTTCCAGTAAAAACTCCTTCTTTATTCAAAGCTTCCTCTTCTTTCATTGATTTTTGAGAAACACTTGAAATTTTTTTTAGGAATTCTTCAACTTTAGATTTTTGTTCTTTTGTAACTAAATTCATTAAATTAGAATGTTGAGCAGAAATAACCATGAAAGTAACTCCAAACAAAGTATCGGGTCTTGTTGTAAAAATAGGCCAGTCTTTTTCATTAACTTTAAAATTAATTTCAGTTCCAAAAGATTTTCCAATCCAATTCTTTTGCATTGCTTTTGTCCTTGAAGGCCAATCTAATTCATCAATCATATCATATAATTCATCAGCATAATCAGTAATTTTCAAAAACCATTGTTTCAAATGCTTAACTTCAACTTTGCTTTTACATCTTTCACAATAACCCGTCTGAGCCTGTTCATTAGCAAGAACAGTTTTACATGAAGGACACCAATTAACAGCAGCTTCTTTTTGATAAGCTAAATTTTCTTTTAACATCTGTAAAAAAATCCACTGATCCCATTTATAATAATCAGGAGAAGATGTATTGACAATTCTAGACCAATCATAACTCAAACCCAACATATTTTGTTGTTTCATAAAATTCTTTATAGAACTATCAGTATATTCTCTAGGATGAGTTCCATCTTTAATTGCAGCATTTTCTGCTGGAAGTCCAAGAGCATCATAACCCATAGGATATAAAACATTAAATCCTTTCATTCTTTTAAAACGAGAAAGAATATCTCCAATAACATAATTCAAGGCATGTCCCATATGCAAACCACTCCCAGAAGGGTAAGGAAACATTTCAAGGAGATAGAATTTATCTTTATCACTTTTAGAAACTTGAAAAATCTTGTTCTCTTCCCATCTTTTCTGCCATTTTTCTTCAATCTCTGGAAAATTCACACTCTCTTCAGTCATAAAATAAAATAGAGTCAAGGCTTTAAGAATTTATTGCTTAATAGTTGTTTTAATTCAAAAGTAATTACAATTAGGAAAATTTATAAATCAAAAAACATATGTTATTATAATGAAATATAAATTTAATATTATAAAAAAAGCAGCACCTTTCTTACTTGCAAGTTTAATATCATTTAATGTTGCTGCAAAAAGAAAAGACTGTGAATTCATAGATGAAAATAATGATGGAAAGCCTGAAAAGAAAAAATGTGTAGTGAAAAAGGGAAATTCCTTGGAACATACATTAGAACATTTAGATTCATTAGGAAACACAGAAAAAAAAGAAACATATTTTAATGGGATATACACCTTAATCGAATATAAAAGAGATAATCAAGGAAATATTATTGAAGAAAATAAAAAGATAGATAATGATACAGATAAAGATTTTGATTTAATTACAAAAACAAAATATAACAATGAAGGAAACAAAATCTCAGTTACAAAATATCTCGGTGAAAATTCAAAACCAGAAGAAATAATCGGTTTCGATAAAAAGGGGAACATCTCTAAAAAATGCCATATCACAAGAAAAGGGATGTTATGTGATATTTTAAAAAATGGAAAAATTGTTGCCCAAGAAATTGATAAAAATAATAATCAAAATTTTGAAGCAAGAATTGATTATTATGAAAACATGAACAAAAAAAATGTTTATTTAGATTTTGATGATGATGGTAACACCGACGAAATAATCGAGTTTAATAAAAAGGGGAATAAAATTCGTGAAACAACTTACTGGTGTGAAAATGATACTTTAATTTCAAAAATAGATACATATAGAACAAACGGAAAAAAAGATAGTTCAATTTGGAATAGATTTGCAGATAAAAATATTGAAAAAATAACATTATATGGCATAGAAGGAAAAAAACAAAAAACACTTATCAATTCGGATTCAGATAATACTTTTGAAGAAAAATTATATTTTGAAAATAATAGGTTAGTTAAACAAGAATTAGACTCTAATATATGGGAGTATGAATATAATAAACACGGGGAAATAAGAAAAATAAACAAAAGAGACAAAAAAACAAATTATTCTGATTTTTATTTAACATTTAGTTTCATTGGCGGAAGAATGTATGATATAAAGATGAAAAAACAAGACGAGACACTAAAAAAATGGTACTTGACTAGTAAATCTACAAAAGATGGGTGTAATGAAGAATTTAGAGACATATTGAAAGAAGTTGGAAATACTGGAATAGGATATATGGAAGCAATAAAAAATAATAAAAATTAAATTCTGCAAACTTTTAAATATCTTAACAATATTCTATTATTATGAAAAAAATAAAAATAAACTTAATAGGAGAAAATCTTTCTACTAATGAATCTGAAGCACACAACCTTCAAAACAAATCTTTTTTTGGTGAAAAAAAGGGAGACAAAATAATTTATAGTTTAACTGAAGCAATGTATCTTTTAGAAAAAAACAAAGCAGAAATAATATTAAAAAATAAATCTATTTCTCAAGAACAAGCAATGAAAAAATTTCAAAAAATAGATAAAAAATTTTCAACCAAATATCTTGTTTTTAAAGATTTAAGAAAAAAAGGTTATGTTGTAAAAACCGCTTTAAAATTTGGTGCTGAATTTAGGGTATATGATAAAGGTTCTTCTCCAGGAAAATCTCATGCAAAATGGGTTGTTTTTACAGATTATGAAACAAGTAAATTCTCTTGGCAGGATTTTTCAGCAAAAAACAGAATCGCAAATTCAACAAACAAAAAACTTCTCCTAGCTATTCTAGATGAAGAAGCTGATGTTTCCTACTATGAAGTTAAATGGATGAAAATAAGATAAATCAAAAAGAAAATTCAAAACTGCAAAAACTATTAGAAACACCTACAAAAAATTGTAAACCTCTTTATTCTAAAGATATGTTTGAATTAATAAAAAAATCAGAAGAAAATCTAACAGTCCATCTTTATTCTACAGGAAATATAGTCCAATTAAGAAGGAGAAGAAATGAATCAAAACCGGATTTATATTATAGAAAATTTAGAAAAGAAAAATTTTTAGATTATGAAAGAGAGATATCTTGTCAAATATATTTTACAAAAGAAAAAGAAAAAATATATTATTTAGTCACTCATAGTGGGAGTAGTGGAAAGAGAGCAGAACATAATCAAATGATTTATTATTTTTTAAAAAACAAAGATTTAAGAAAAAAAATAAAAACATCAATTGCAATAATAGATAAACAAAGGATAATAAAATCCTATAATTATGAGAACTTTTCCTACATGGATTTTAGCATAGGATGGCAAGGATATCATAATGTTTTTGAAATATTAAAAAATTCTCAATTCCCTCATTCCGGAATAGAATATCCTAAAAATGATATTTTATTAGGAGAGAGGAAAATTTATTTTAATAATAATCAAAACAAAAAAATCATTTACAAAACACCAAAAATAAAAAATAGCAACACAAAATCTTTATAACTACCAAGTTTTTAATTCTAATATGCCACAAAAAGACACTTCACAAATAAAAAGTAAAATAATACAAACACTTAATGAAAGAGGCCCCAGTTTACCCATCCATATTTCAAAAAAAATTGAAATGAGTATGTTGTTTGCTTCTGCATTTCTATCTGAACTACTATCTGAAAACAGAATAAAAGTAAGTAAAATGAAAATTGGAGGCTCTCCTCTTTATTATACTCCTGAAACTGAAACACAATTAGAAAATTTCTCAGAATATTTAAAGGGAAAAGAAAGGGAAGCATTTGATTTATTAAAAGAAAACAAAGTCCTAAAAGATTCAAACCAGGAACCTTCAATAAGAGTAGCATTAAGAAGTTTGAAAGACTTTGCTAGACCAACTGAAAAAAATGATGGTTTATATTGGAAATATTTTAAACACAAGGAAGAAACAGATTCTAAGAATGAATCAGAAACAAAACAAAACACCCAAAAATCAAATGAAGAAAACAAAGAGTCAGAAGAAACAAAAAATTCCAAAAAAGAAGAAAATCAAATTCTGGTAGATGAAAATGAAAATAACCCTTCAAAAAATAAAGAAAATCAAAAAAAACAATCAACCCAAAAATCAAAAACCAAAAAAAAGAGCTCCTCTAGTAAAAAAAATGAGAAATTTTTCAACAAAGTAAAAGAATATTTAAATAAAAAAAATATTGAAATCTTGGACATCATTGGATTTGACAACAAAGAACTAATTTTAAAAATAAATGAAGAAGATAAAGAAAAAATTCTTATCGCACATAATAAAAAAAGAATAGATGAAAAAGATTTAACTAAAGCCAACAAAAAAGCTTCTGAGTATAAATTAGAATACGTTATTTTTTGTTTAGGAGAACCTCTAAAAAAATTAAACAATCTGATTGATGCAATAAATAATCTTGACAAAATAGAAAAAATTGAATAAGGATAAACAATTAAAAATAAATCATTTATCCTTTTATTCTATCTGACAACTCTTTCCCAATCCAAATATCTTCACCTGGTTGCTCTGCAGTTGCACATCTTCCTGTTTCAGCAAGAGACAAATCATACATATGAATACTACATTCATAAAACGCAGGTTCACACTCTTGAATTTCTGTGGGGCTATATGTTTGGTCCATATTTTCCATTTTTTTTACCTCCTCGGATTTAATTAACCACAAATGATTCTCTAGGGCAATATCCTTAATATAAATTTAATAAAGAAAGAATAAAAACCCCAACAACAATCAATTGTGGGATTTATTCACAGCTACAATTTTATTATCTGCTTTCACGAAAAATAATTGCAGCCAATTTTTCATACATAATTCAAGGATTTAATCTTTATATATCTTTTCCTGTAAAAATCCAAAAGCTTTAAATAATCATTTTAAGAAGTTTTAATATGGGAAAAATAAGATCTCGTATGATAAAAAGAACAGCAGAAGAATTCCTTAAAAAAGGAGTTGAATTTAGTGAAGACTTTGAAAAAAACAAAAAAATATTAGATAATGAAATGCCGAGTAAAAAAACAAAGAATCAAATAGCAGGTTATTTGGCTACATTAAAAAGAAAAGAAAGGGAAAGAGAAGAAGAACTAAATGCTTAAATTTCCATAATCCTTTTAAATTAGATAATTCTCAAAAATATATTGATTAATTATGGCTCTGTAGCTCAGGGTTTAGAGCGCTGCTCTCATGAGGCAGAAGTCGGGAGTTAGAATCTCCCCAGAGCCATGAAATCCCTAATTCCGTATTCTATACAAAATTTCATATTAAATTCAAAGTAATAATTTTAAAACAACTTCCAAATAAAATAAAAACTTATAAACAAATTTCAAGTTCTAATAACATGGTAACAAAGAAACAAGAAAAAAAAGCTTTTCTTGGACATTCAAAAAATAAAAACTTCGAATATCCTTTAGAAAATTTAAAAAAACACTTCATTGCATTAGGGGCTTCTGGAAGTGGAAAAACCGTTTTAACTAAAGTATTAGTTGAAGAATGTGGAAAACTAGAAATTCCTAGTATTGTAGTGGATATCCAGGGAGATTTAAGTGCACTTGCATTAAAAGGAGACAAAAACAAATTATTAGAAAAAGGATTCACTGAAAAACAAATAAAAGAATTTCATAACAAAACTGAAGTAAAAATATTCACTCCGGCATCTTCAAAAGGAATTCCCATTTGTATTAATCCTCTAGATATTGAAACATCCAATCTATCTGAGGAAGAAAAAATACCTTTATTACATGATACAGCTCATGCCCTAACAAGACTATTAGGATACAACATGACAAATCAAAAAGGTAAAAAAACACAAGCAATTTTATACACTCTTTTGAAAAACCTTGATGAAAAAAACCAAAAAATGGAAAACTTCGAAGAACTCATAGATTACTTAAATGAAATCCCTTCAGATATTAATCAAGAAATTCAACAATATGGAGCAGATGAAAAAGACTTAGAGGAATTGATTAGAAATATAAAATTCTTAAATCTTGGTGAAAAAAAATTACTCTTTCAATTCGGAGTTCCTTTAGACATAAGTTTTCTTCTGGGTAAAAAAAACAAAAACAAAAAAACTTCTATAAGCATAATAAACTTAAACACTCTTCCAAGTCAGGAAGAAAAAGAATTTTTTCTTACCACACTAACATCAAAAATATATCAATGGATGTTAAAAAACCCTAGCAATAATCTACAATTTTCATATATTATTGATGAAATTGCACCCTTTATTCCCTCGGGAAACAAAAAACCCTTGCCAAAATCAATTTTGAAAAAAGTTTTCAAACAAGCAAGAAAATATGGGGTAGGATGTATAATAGCAACCCAAAATCCAGGAGATATAGATTATCAAGCTTTCTCACAATTTGGAAGTTGGGCAATAGGTAGATTAAGTGTAAGACAAGACATAAAAAAAATTGAACAAGCCCTCTCAAGCATAGCGGGAATAAATAATTTCCAAAAACAACTTCCAAAAATGCAGGCAGGAGAATTCAATTTATTTGCGCCTGATGTATCTCAAAAAATAATAAAATTAAAAACAAGATGGCTATACACAAAACATCAAACCTTAACAGGAGATCAAATCAGAGAAATAACGCAAGAATACCAAGAAGAATTCAAAAAACACCATATCAAAATAAAAAACAAAAAAGAAGAATATCCTGAAGAAGAACCAGAAGAGAACAAAAATAAAATAAAAAAAACAGAACAAAAAGCAAATTTCTTTGATGAAGAAAACGAAGACATTAAAGGGGAACTACAAGTTAAAGGAATAAATTCAAAACAAGTAATAGAAATAGCTGAAAAAGAACAAAAAAAACTTTTTGGAATTTTTGGAAACAAAACAGAAAAAATAAGTGATGTTCAAAAAATCTGGGAACCTTCTTTTCTCACTCAAATAAGACAAAAAAAGAGTTCTTTTATGGGAATAAAAAAAGAAGTAAAAAGACACCATGTTTTATTCAATGCTGAAACAGGAGAAATAACCACACTAGATAAAAACAAATGTAAAAAAATAAAAAGTTCAAAAAAACTAGCCATTCTTAATGAAATTCAATTATTAATATTAAAAGAAATTTCAAAATCAAAAAAACCTCTTACATCAATTGAGTTAATTCCAAAAACACAATTAACAAAAAGAAAAATAAATGAAACCTTAAAATCTCTAGAAGAAAAATCATTCATATCTCACAAACTAATCTCGGGATATAAACAATGGTACACAATAGAACCATTCAAAATAAAAGATGTTGAAAAAATAAGTTCCATTATGCCTCCCGGAAAAAAAGAAGTTATTAAAGACAAAAAGAAAAAACCAAAAATAACAGAAAAAGAAATAAAAAATTTTGTGAGCTCTTGGTTTAATAATGCAGATGTAATGGATTGCAAACTAATTTATATTCCATATTACATAGTAACCTATACAAACAAAAAGGGTTTAAGAAAATTGAAAATAAATGGGGTGACAAAAGAATCTGAAGAAATTTAAGATGTTACATATACTTGAAAAAAATAAAAAACTCTCTATAATTTTAACAATAATTATTGCGGGTTTAATTTTTTATTTTTCATCAATAACATTTGAACAATCTTCTCAAAAAAGCATTTCCTACCTATCTATCATATATCATTTTGGAATATTTTTTTTATTTAGTATGTTTTTATTAATAACCCTAAAAGGAGAAAATGAAACTGAAAAAAAGCATATAATAATTGTACTGATTATATCTCTAGCTTATGCAGGAATAGATGAGTTTCATCAAATGTTTGTAATAGGAAGAGACCCCTCAATAAAAGATATTATAATAGATTTTTTAGGTAGTTTAACTGCAATAGGTTTTTATGAAGAAATAAAAAAATTAATTAGTAAACCTTAGGGGGCGTCTCACCATGTCTTCTTGGAAGAATATGAAAATGAACATGGAAAATTGCTTGTCCTGAAATACTCCCACAATTATTGATTACATTAAAACCCTCTACACTCGCATCCTCTTTAGAAATTTTAATCATTGTTTTTTGAATAGCATCCAAAAGTTCATTCCCTAAATCAGAATTTAAATCATTAATATCACTAAAATGTTCTTTGGGTATAACTAAAGAGTGCCCTTGAACTTTTTGATTTTTGTCGGGAATAGAAAAAAATTTATCATTTTCATAGATTTTTTCTGTTTCTATTTCTCCCCTAGATATTTTACAAAAAATACATTCAGACATTTTCTCCTATACAAAAATTAATTACTTTCTTTTTTTTAAAATTTAAAATAAATAAAAAACAAATTATCTACTCCCCTATCTTCTTTTTTTAGAAGACTTCTTTTTAGTAGTTTTCTTCTTAGAAGACTTTTTCTTTGCTACTTTCTTTTTTGAAGTTTTTTTCTTAGCAGCTTTTTTCTTTGTTGTCTTCTTTTTTGAAGTCTTTTTCTTTGAAGTTTTCTTCTTAGAAGACTTTTTCTTTGCTACTTTCTTTTTTGAAGTTTTTTTCTTAGCAGCTTTTTTCTTTGTTGTCTTCTTTTTTGCAGAAGATTTTTTTGTAGACTTCTTAGAAGATTTCTTTCGAGATGTTTTTTTTCTCGCAGCCATCTTCACCTCCTTTTTTTTAGTTAATTAAAACAGTAATCAATTCTTTAAAAAACTTTTGTTTTTTTATAAAAAAATTACGACGATAAACAAACCCAAACAATTAAAAATAGTAAATCTTTATTTAACTTAAATTAAAAAAGGTGATAAAGTAATAACAATTTTTCCGTCGACAAAATAAAAAATATGACAAATAAAAAAAACAAATTAAAAAAATTTTGGAAAAAGTTTTGGTATATTGTTTGGAAAGACGATAGTTTTAAGGGGTGGATAATTTCATTAGTTTTTATTTTTATTTTAATAAAATTAATATTTTTTCCTTTGTTAAATTTAGTTACAGGAACCACTATGCCCCTCGCAATAGTTGAAACTTGTAGTATGCACCATCAAGGAACAATCTTTTCTAACTTTGATAATTGGTGGGAAAGGCATGAAAACAAATATCAAGATATCCAAATAACTAAAGAAAATTTCAAAGAATTTAAATTAAAAAATGGTTTTACAAAAGGAGACATACTTTTTATAGTAAAGGCAAAACCTAAAAAATTGGAAAAAGGAGATATAATAATTTTTAATGCAAACAGAGAAAATCCAATAATACATAGAATAATAAACATAACTCAAGAAAATGAAACTTATTATTTTTCAACATTAGGGGATAATAATAACGGACAATTAAAAATCGAAAAAAAGATTTCTGAAGACAGAATAATAGGGAAAGCCTATTTTAGACTTGTACCTTATATTGGATGGATGAAATTAGTTTTTTATGAACCTTTTAGGCCAAAATATGAAAAAGGCATTTGCCATGAAAATGAAGCAAAAGTTTTTAAATAATACAATTCTCTAATTTTCCATGGAATTTTGCCCTAAATGTGGAGCTATTTTAGTAAAGAAAAAAAAGAATCATGGTTGTCCTAGATGTTCATATTCTACAAAAGATAAAGTAGATATGAAAGTTTCTGAAAAAATGGAAAAACCTTCTGAAGTTGCTGTCGCTGATACAAAAAAATCTGAAACACATCCAGTAGTTAATGAAAAATGCCCTAAATGTGAAAATAAAAAAGCTTATTTCTGGACATTACAAACTCGTTCATCAGATGAATCAGAAACAAAATTTTTCAAATGTACAAAGTGTGAGCATGTCTGGAGGGACTATAATTAAAAATGGAAGAAAGAAACATAAAAAAAATTCTTTCAAAACCTCTTGATTATAAACAAAATTTAAAAGAAGATTTATTAATTCTACAACCAGATGGAACAAGAGCATGTGTTAATTGGGAATTAAGAGGAAAAGGTTATCATTTAATAGACTTAAACAAAAAAAACAAAGAACTAACAGATGAAGAACTTTTAAGAGATGCTTACAAAGAGCTTGAAAAATTTCAAAAAAGAAATAGATAAACCTTTTAAAATAACTTATTCTTTAATAATTAACTAGATTTTGGCTCCATAGCTCAGCCTGGTTAAAGAAAAAAGATCTCTAAAGAGATTTTCCATTAACCTATCTAGCTACAATGATGGCTCCGTAGCTCAGCCTGGTTAGAGCACTAGACTCTTAATCTAGGTGTCGCGGGTTCAAATCCCGTCGGAGCCATTTCTGTTTTTATTGGGATTTGAACGGAGTTTAGTTT
>CAYWWB010000001.1:30828-45150 GCA_964462045.1 Candidatus Woesearchaeota archaeon
TTTTTTGCACAAATCCTGTCGGAGCCATTTGTTTATTTATTAGAAATCACTTATTCTTAAAATACTCAATCTGCCTGAACCTCTTCATAACTTTATTATAACTTCCTTTATCAACTAAAACCTTTTTCTTATTATCACTAAGAAGTCTAAACCAATAATTACTAACAGATTTTCTGAGATGATCTTTTCCTTTGTAATCTCTCCAACTTCCACCTTTTTTTGACTTATATTGTAAAACCATTTTTACCTATTTTAGTTTTTTCTACCACTGTAGTTTCTTTTTTAGAAAAAAGAAACCCAATATTGTAAAACCATTTTAATTAAATAAATCCTTTAAAGCATCTTGTGCTTGTCCTACAACATTTTTATGCCAATTCCAACATAGCATTTTTCCTCCTTCAAATCCTTCCTTATCACCAATCCCAAAATCACAAGTAACCCCGATATTCTGTGATTGTTGTCCTCCAATAAAACCCCATACAAGCAAACCTACAACCAGAATAATCAAAATAAGTTTCCAAGGAAAAGATTTTTTCTTTCTTGCCATAAAATAATTAATAAAAAGAAGTATTTAAATTTTAGGATAATTATTTAATCAAACTACGAATCTTATCAATTGCATCTGCAACTTCTTCACCTTTCTTTGTAAGCTTAATTAACTTTATTCTTCCTTTTTTCTCAAATTCAACTAATTTTAATTCTTTAAGTGTTTGAAGAATCTTTACAGCATGACTATATGTACAATCAACTTCTTTAGCAAGAACACTTCCATATCTTAATCTTGCGTTCTTTTTTAATGAAACCAACATCATCGCGGGTTTTTTCCTGAAAAAAATATCCAAATTTTCTGTCATCTTAAAATATATGTTGTTTAATGTATATTATATAATAATTATTTTATTTATAAATCTTTTGATTACTTACCACTTTAAAGTTAATAAAGTATTTTTAAGAAATCTTATAAATTAAATTATCTTTATGGAAAAATGGAAAAGAAAACAAAAATTCTTGCAGTAGGAGATATTCATGGCGACGAGGGATTAGTAAAAAAATTAGCTGAGCAAGCAGACAAGGAAAACGTAGATATGATCATTTTAGCTGGAGATTTGACACTTTTGGAAATGTCCACTAAAAACCTAATAGGACCTTTTCTAAAAAATAATAAAAAAATTTTAACAATTCCAGGAAATCATGAATCCAATGAAACAATGAACTTATTGTCAGAAGTCTACAAAGGAACAAGAAATATACACGGAGCATATTATAAAAAAGGGAACATAGGAATTTTTGGGGTAGGGCATGCAGATGCTGGCCCTTTTTTCATAGAAGAAGATGAAATTGAAGATTTATTAAAAAAATCCCACGAAAAAATCAAAGACTCAAAAAAGAAAATTCTTGTAACCCACATGCATCACCAAGGAGGAAAATCAGAATTCTCAGGACACAAAGGAAGCAAAGCAATAGCAGATGCAATAAAAAAATTCAAACCAGATTTCTTAATTCATGGGCATGTTCATGAAGCCGGAGGAATCTATGAAAAAATAGGAAACACGAAAATAATTAATGTCTCAAGAAAACCTGCTATTTTTGAAATTTAAAAAACTTTATTAAATAAAAAAACTTAATTAAAACATGGAAAAAGATTCAATTGAAGAATATCTTAAAAAACAAGAGAAAATAAAGTATGAAAATTTCGCAAATCAAATTATTGGGAAAGACAATTACATAATAAGAATCAATAAATTAAACAATTCTTTGAAAAGTGATTTTGAAAAACCTGCTGAAGTTTATGTTTTAGTAGAAAGACAAACAGAACAAAAACCAGCATGGAAATATTCATTAAACCAAGAACTTTGCAAAAAAGTTGCTAAAAAATTTAATATAAAAACAATAGAATCTGACAAATGGATTGAATATGTGTCAAGTCCACTAACAAAAAAACAAGAAGCAGATAATCTTGTTGAAGCTGTTTTATTTTATGATAATCTTTTACATTCAGAAAAATACATGCAATTTAAAAAAACAATAGAAAAAGGACTTGAAGAATTAGTAAACAAAAAATAAATTATTAACAAACCCTGCAAGGCCTATCTAATTTATCAACATAAGGTTTGATAAACTTTCCAAAACCATTAAAAGATTTTAGTTCCTTTTTATTAAAATAATTTTTAATTTCCCTAGAAATTTTTTTTCTCTTTCCATCTCTAAACCTATATAACCCATTTTCAAACCCAAAAATATCTCCATTAGCCTGCAAATGTTCCTCAAGAGGCAAAGGATCATCTTTACTTCTTTTAGTAAAAGAATGAACCAAACCATTTTTGATTCTTTCAGGAAATCCAGGACTATTATTTATAATATCCAAATTATTTTTATCTTGATAATATCCAAAAGGATGACAACAATTAACATTTTCTGGAATAAACTGCACCCCCCTAAAATAATCTGCCCACATCGTCATTAAAATTTTTAGATTTGAAAACCTCGGAATATTCAAATCATATTTTATTGGTTTTTTAAACTGAAGCAAAAAACCATTCATAGTATTTTTCATTAATTTAAATTCTTCGGGATTCTTTTCATATAAATAAAAATAATAACTCTCTGAAATAAGATTCATTGTCATATAAATTTATAGAATACTCTATTTTTAAAGATAATTATATTGAAAAATAATATATAAAAACTTATAATATGAAAAAACAATTTAATAATATGAGACAATTAAAAATCACTAAAACAATAACCCCTAGAGATGAAAGTAGTATAGACAAATATCTCCAAGAAATTAAAAAATTTGATTTGTTGAATTATGAACAAGAAGTTGAATTAGCACAAAAAATAAAACAAGGAGACAAAAAATCCCTAGAAAAATTAACAAAATCAAATTTAAGATTTGTGGTATCTGTTGCAAAACAATTTCAAAATCAAGGATTAGATTTTCCTGATTTAATTAATGAAGGAAACTTAGGATTAATCAGAGCAGCTGAAAAATATGATGAAACAAAAGGATTCAAATTTATTTCCTATGCTGTTTGGTGGGTGAGGCAATCAATAAGACAGGCAATTCGTAAAAAATCAAGAATAATAAAAATCCCTGAAAACAAGTTAGATGAAATGAGGGACATAAGTCAGGGATATGAAAGATTAGAGAAAATAGGAGAGGATTATACCTACTCAAAAGAAGAAGCCAAGCTACTTAGTTATGATGAAAAAATAAAGAGTCTAGATTATCCGCTTCATGATGATAAGGATACTCTTGGAGAAAAAATGGAAAATCCGGATTCACCTTTACCAGATCAAAACTCTCAAAAAGAATCACTTAGAAAAGATTTAGAAAACCTAATAAATCAAATTCAAAACGAAGATAAAAGAGAAATAATAAAAATGCACTATTTTGAAGAAAAAAATTTCAAAGAAATAGCAAATGAAAAAAATTTAACATATGAAAGAGTCAGGCAAATACATAAATCAACAATAATATGGCTAAAAAGACTGGCTCCAAAACACTATCAAGATTATTTATAATCCCAAATAATTCAAAATATAATTTGCTCTTTTCTTCACGGGACTTGTTCTTTCACCTTTTAGAAAAAAAGGAACATTCACAACACTATAACAAAAATCACCATATTTTTTTAAAACAAGATTTTGAACTTTTTCTGCTTCTTCAAGAGATTTCTCTATTCTAATACTCCCATTTCCAAAAGTTCCTTTTTCTTCTTTTTTTGGGGCAACCAAATTAAAAATTTTTGAATACCTATTAGAAAAATCAAGATATAAATCCACATTACTAGGATATCTCCCAACATAATATTCTGAAAAAGCAAAAACATCAATTAAACTTCTTTCAAAAAAATTCAAACCCTTGCAAGAATTTTCCAATTTTTTTTGTTTTTCATAAATAATACTTTGTCTTGTCATGATTTCTTCTTTTGTTGGCTTAAAATTTTTTCTTGCTTCTAAAACCTCTCTCGCAGTTTCAGGATAAATATCATATTTTCCCTGAGATTTATTATAAATTTCAGTCAAAACTTCACTTTTTCCAGATGAAGAAGCACCAATAATAACTATTAATTCTCTTTTCATTCTTTAAAATAGAAATTACTCTTTAAAAAAATTTGTTTATTAAATTATTATCTAAATAAAAAATAATAAAAACCCTTTTATCAGTGTTTTTTTAAGGGAAAGTGAAAAATAACTAAAACAATGCCAAAAAAACAAACTAAATCCAAAGAAGTGAAGTTTTGGAAAAACTTCCCATTATTTCGTATTTCCAATTACAGGAAAGGAAACCCAAAATAAAGAAAAACAGAATAATGCCAAAAAAACAAACTAAATCCAAAGAAGAAAAACATGCAGAAAATTTTTTTAGAGTAGATGAATCTGATTTAGCTTATTCTATTGAAAAACAAGTAAAAAAAGAAATTCCAAAACAAGATATTATTGAAACAGAGGTTAAAAAAATAAAAGACAAGTATGGATTAGAAGAAGAGGAAGCAAAAGAAACAGTTGAAAAAGTGTATAAAAAACCATCAGTTTATGAAACAGAAAAAGTAGAAAAAAAAGGAACTAAAAAAAGATCAAGAAAGAAGACAACAAGAAAAAAAACTTCTAAGAAAAAGACTTCAAAAAAGAAGACAACAAAGAAAGCAGTTTCTAAAAAAGAATACAAAGTTCCAAATGTTAAATTAAAAGATAGTGGTTATGAATTGATTATTACAGAAAAACCTCAGGCTGCTTCAAAAATTGCAAATGCTTTGGGAAAAGCAGTGAATAAAACAGAAAAAAAAGTTTCTTATTATGAAGTCGATAGGGATGGTGAAAAAATTTATGTTGCTTGTGCAGTTGGGCATTTGTTTACTTTAAGACAAAATTCTACTGGAAGCAAAGTTCCTGTTTTTGATGTCTCTTGGGTTCCAAATTATATGGCTAGAAAAAAAGATTTTACCAAAAGATATTATGATACAATACTCAAACTAGTTAAAGGAGCTAGAAGCATAACAGTTGCAACAGATTATGATATTGAGGGAGAAGTTATTGGTTGGAATGTTGTAAGATTCTTATGTAATCAAAAAGATGCTCAAAGAATGAAATTCTCTACTCTAACACCAAAAGAACTTAATGATTCTTATGATTCAAAATTCAAACACATTGATTGGGGTCACGCAATTGCAGGTGAAACAAGACATTATCTTGACTGGTTTTATGGTATTAATCTTTCTCGTGAATTAATGAATGCAATAAAAACAACAGGAAGATTCAAACTAATGTCCATAGGTAGAGTTCAGGGTCCTGCTTTGAATTTAATTGTTAAAAAAGAAAAAGAAATT
The DNA here is from genome assembly GCA_964462045.1 of Candidatus Woesearchaeota archaeon. Lineage (GTDB taxonomy): Archaea > Nanobdellota > Nanobdellia > Pacearchaeales > GW2011-AR1 > DATFJM01. The sequence continues at coordinate 36,162 of CAYWWB010000001.1, forward strand.
CAAGCCTTTAAATCTAAACCTTATTGGCATGTTTTTATAAAAATTGATGATGGATTAAAAGGAATCTTCTTGAAACATAATAAAGACATTTTTGACAAGAATTTATTAAAAGATTTTGAATCACTTAAAGGAAAAACTGCAGATGTTAAAACAACTAAAAAAGAACAAAAAATTCCTCCAAACACTCCTTTTAACTTAACAACATTACAAACAGAAGCTTACAAATTTTATGGAATAACTCCTGCAAGAACACTTCAGGTTGCACAATCACTTTATCTTAATGGATTAATCTCTTACCCAAGAACATCTTCTCAAAAACTTCCTGCTTCAATTGGATATCAAAAAATACTTGAAAAACTTGCAAGAGAATTTAAAGCTGAACATTTAATTAAAAGAGACAAACCTATTGAAGGTAAAAAATCAGATCCAGCTCATCCTTCTATATATCCAACAGGTGAAACCCAAATACTTTCTGGAGAAGAAGACAAAATTTACAAATTAATTGCAAAAAGATTCTTGAGTTTATTTTGTGAGGATGCAATTGTTGAAAACAAGAAAATTGAAGCTGTTGTTGATAAACTAAAATTCAATACTCATGGAAAAGTCATAAAGAAAAAAGCTTGGATGGAAATTTATCCCTCTAAACTAAAAGAAGAAAAAGTTCCTGATATTAATGGGGAGAAAGAAATATTAGATGTTACATTTGAAGAAAAAGAAACACAACCTCCAAAAAGGTATTCTCCTGCTTCGATTGTTTCAGAACTTGAAAAAAGAAACTTAGGAACAAAAGCAACTCGTTCAAATATTATTGAAACTCTTTACGAAAGAGGATACATTGAAGGACAAAGCATAAGAGCAACAGCCCTAGGAATTTCTTTAATTGATACTTTAGAAAAATACTCTCCAATTATCACAGATGAAGGTTTGACAAAAGAATTTGAAGATGATATGGAACAAATACAAGAACTTGATAAAAAAGAAGAACAAGTTAAAAGAGAAGAAAAAATAATTGAATCAGCTAAAAAAACAATAACAAAAATTATTGAAGATTTTGAAAAACATAAAGAAAAAGTTGGAAAAGAACTATTAGATGCAAATGTAAAATTCAGAGAAAGACAAAAAATAGAAAACCAGATTATGACTTGTCCAAAATGTAAAAAAGGACATCTTGCAATAACCTATTCAAAGAAAACAAAAAGATTTTTCATAGCTTGTGATGCTTATCCTGATTGTAAAAATACTTTTCCTCTCCCACCAAACGGAGTTATCAAAAAAACAGATAAAGTTTGTGAAGAATGTGGCTATCCTATGCTTATGAGATTAAAAAAAGGAAGAAAACCATGGATATTTTGTTTCAATCCGGATTGTCCGACAAACGAATCCTGGGCAAAAAATTACAAAAACAATCAAAAAGAAAAGGACAATACGGTTGAGTGAAAATCTTTGATTTGCTCGGAATCCGGAATGTCCTACAAATACTTCTTGGGCTAAGAAAAATAAATCTGAATAATAGAAATATTTTTAAAGTAATATCAATTGATATTATTATGAAAGTTCTAAAAAATAAACTAAAGAAAGCAAGATCCCCTACCCTTCAAACTGTTTTAATGGTTGAAGAATTTATTGAAAAAAATAGTGGAGAATATAAAAAAACAGAACTATTCAAAAATCTTCCAAAACAAGTAATGTGGCAAACATTTCAGATTATAATCCAATATCTTCAAAGTATTAAAAAAATTGCAATAGATAAAGAAGGAAAAATTGTTTATATATGGAATCCTGATTTTTATGAAAAAATTAAAGAAAGGCCTGAGATTAAAATATGAAACCTCAAAAAGTTGTTTTTGTGGATAATAAACTAGAAAAATCTTTTAACAAACTTTCAGAAAATGATCCAATTAAAAAATCATTAAAGAAGGCAATAAAAGAAATAAAAACAGATGCTTTTTGTGGAAGACAAGTGAAGAAGAAATTAATTCCAGAAAAACTAATCAAAAAATATAAAATAAATAATCTTTGGATATACAATCTTCCTTCTGCATGGAGATTATTATACTCGGTTACTTCTTCAGATAAAATAGAATTAATTGCAGCTGTTTTAGATTGGATGGATCATAAAGACTATGAAAAATTATTTAGATTCACTTAAAATATAAAATTATAAAAACATAGATTTAAAAAGCCTTAATGAAAAGTATTTTAAAGGAAAGTAGAAAAAACAGATTATCTATTTTTAGAAAATGAAAAGATTTAAAGAATATGGTTTAAGTGATAAACTTCTGAAAAATTTGGAAGAAATTGGTATTACTGAACCTACAAAAATACAGAAAGATGCAATACCTTTAACATTCAAAGGAAAAGATGTTATTGGCGGAAGTGCTACAGGTAGTGGTAAGACTCTTGCTTTCTCAGCTTCAATGATTGAAAAAATCCAAGATAGAAATGAGATACAAGCTTTGATAATGACTCCTACAAGAGAGCTTGCTGAACAAGTTTCTGATTCACTTAAAAAATTCTCTAAAAATTTTCCAATAAGAGTTTTACCTGTTTATGGAGGAGTGAGTATTGAAAAACAAATTAAAAACATTCCTAGATCAAATGTAATTGTTGGAACTCCTGGAAGAATTTTAGATCATCTTAATAGAAAAACTCTTGATTTATCTGAGATTAATTATCTTGTATTAGATGAAGTTGACAGAATGTTTGAAATGGGATTTCAGGAAGATGTTGAAAAAATAATATCTCACTGTTCTAGTGAAAGACAAACTCTCATGTTCTCAGCAACAATATCTTCAGAATTAGATTATCTTTCTAAAAAACATTCTAAAAATCCAGAAGAAGTTCTTGTTGATTCTCAAGTAGATCCTTCAAAATTAAAACAAGTATTTTATGATGTTTCCCCAAGAGAAAAATTCTCTTTATTGGTTCATTTACTAAAAAATGAAAAATCAGAAGTTGTAATGGTTTTTTGTAATACAAGAAGAAACTCAGATTTTGTAGCTGAAAATCTTTCTTTAAATGGAATTAATGCTCAGGCAATACACGGAGGTTTAACACAAAGTAAAAGACAAAATGTTTTAGGAAAATTCCACAAAGGAACAGTCAATGTTTTAGTTTGCACAGATGTTGCTGCTCGTGGTTTAGATATAAAGAATGTTTCTCATGTTTATAATTATGATATTCCTGGAAACTTAACAGAATACACACATAGAATTGGAAGAACTGCTCGTGCAGGTGAAGAAGGAAAAGTAATCAATGTTGTTTCTAGTAGAGATTATATTGCTTTTAGTGATATTGAAGGAGCAAAAAACATGAATGTTGAAAAAGTTGAAAATCCAAAAGAAATTCCCAGAGCAAAAATGAATGTTCCTAATAAAAGTGGGAGAAGAGATGATAAAAGAGGATTTAACAAAGGAAATAATAGAAGAAGTGGAAGAGATAATCGTAATGGCGGAGGAAGAAGAGATGATAAAAGGAATAATAACAAAAGAGGAAATGATAGAACTAGGGGGAGGGGATTTAATAAAAACAAAAGAAATGACGATAGAAATAGAAGAAGAGATAATAAGAGAAATGATAGAAGAGGAAATAGTAATTTTAGAAAAGGTGGAAGAAGAGATAATTCTCAGAGAAGGTAGTTTTTTATATTAAACCTCCCTATAATTTAGATGAAAGATTATTCAGAAGAAATAAAAAAATTAATAGAAAAATTTAAAGAAAAAGGGTTTGAATATGGAAAAACAAAAGAATATCTTGAATTTAGAAATGGTTGTTCAATAGAAGATATTGAAAAAGAATTATTAGAGCAAAAAGATTTAAGGTTTACTGAAAAACAAATTAAAGAAGGTGAAAAAAGATATAAGTTATATTATGTCTATAATAAAAGAAAGGGTCGTGCTTATGTAATCACGTTTAGGAACAAAATTAGAATTATAACTATATATCCTCTGGGTCCAGGAACACTAAATAAATATAACAAAGCAAGATTTAAAAAGTAAACAAACCTATAATATATATGGAGATAAAAACTCATTATGATTCTGAAGACGATGTACTAACTATTTTTTCTAATATAGCTCCAAAAGAAACAATTGAATTTGCAGATTTTCTTAATATAGATATTGGAAAAAATAATGAAATAGTTGGAATAGAATTATTTGATGCAAGTGAATTTTTTGGAAAACAAAATCAAAAAATAACAAAAAAATTTCTTTCAAATATTAAGGAAGTTAAAATAAATTATGATGACTGGAGGAATAATTGGTTCATTAATATTGAGTTAATTAATGAAGACAATCAAAAAATAGAACAAAAACTCCCCCCATTAAAAAAATCAGAATATACTTCTCCTCTAATAGCTAGTGTTTCTCAATAATTCTAAATTATCATAATAGGAGACCACAAAATCTAAAAAAATAAATAATTGTAGTCACCCATTAAACCAAATTAACTTCTCTTTTTTAGGAAGTTGTTTAATCTCATATTCATATTTACATGCAATTGATTTACTTTTACATGGAATTACCCGTAACAATCTTGAAAAACCTTTTCTGTAAACATACTTGCTTCCTTTTCCTTCAGAATGTGCTTTCATCCTCTTATCAACATCATTAGTCACACCAGTATAAAACGAACCATCTAAACATTCAAGGAGATAAACAAACCACTTCTTTTCTTTCATGAAAATGAAATGTAAAAAGAGTTTATAGGATTATTTGAAATTAAATTAATAAAAGTTAATTTTAAAATAAATCCAGAATTAAATATTAAATGAAAATAAATTTGGGATTATTGAAAAGTAAAACGCCCAACCAGACATATATTGGAAGCACCACACTCGCCACCTAATTTTATATTCTTATTATTTTGTTTTCTTTTCGACTTCGTTTCGTCTCATCAGTATAGGAATCGTTTACCCATAGAAGGATATTATGAAGTTGGTGATGTTTAAATATTTTTTGCCTATTTAATTTTCTCTTCATATAACTTTCCAAACCTATCAAATAATTTCTTACTTTTTATTAATTCATATTTGCCTCTCAAAGTCAAATAAATCTCTTCTCTCATTTCTTGAATTCTTTCATCAGAATCTACAATGCCAAGATAAGAGGTAGCCTCATATATTCTTGTTAATAATTTCTTTGCTCTTTTTTTTTCTGAAATAAAATAATTATCTTGTTTTAAATAAAACAATTCATAAGAATTATTAATTAAATCAGAAACTTGTGCAAAGGCATTCTTTAGAAATTCTTTTTCATTATTAACAAAATCTTTCCCAAACAAAGGAATGTGTCTTCTAAATAAAGAAATTGCAGTCCTATCAATAATTTGTTCTAATCTTTTAGTTTGAATACTTTCTTCTTTTTTCTTAAATCCATAAAGATAATTATCCTTTCCCTTTATTGAAATTCCCGTTTGAATTTTTTGCCCATTCAATTCTAAAATAGGTTCTTTAAGATCAAAAACATCTCCAGAGGTAATTGCCAAAAAATCATAATCTCCAGGATTATCTAAAACTGTAGAAGATCCAAACAAAGAAAGGTTTTGCATTTCTAGTTTTGGATAATTATTATTCATATACTCTAAAACTTTATTTCCTAACTCAAAAAATAATCCATGTTTCTTCTCTAAAAGAGCATTTTTCTTTTCCAAAAATAAATTGTAATAGATATTTCTTTCAAAGAGTTTTTTTCTTTCTTCTTGATTCATGAAATTTATTTTTTTTGTTGAATGAAATATCTTCAAGGGATAATTAATCTGAAAGGGTATTTTAGTGAACATTTTTTTCACCTCCGAGAATGTCTAAACTACTTTCAATTTGTTTTTTGAATTTTTCATTAGTTAAATTTCTTCTAATTGTATAAATTGCATAAGATTTCATTAAAGATATTTTTAAAAAATCTGGAAGAAGACTTATCTCTTCAGAAGTCAACTTTATATTTGAATGAGAATTATATCCCCCTAATATCTGTTTTAAAGATCCAGAATGATATTTTGGAATACTTAAATCTCCTTCAAACAAAAGTGCAGGAATAAATTCATTAATTCTTTTGGAAAAGTTAATCATTTCAAAATCAATAACTTTTGCTTGGTTTCCTCTCCAAATTAGATTGGATTTATTTAAATCTCCATGAAGTATTTGATCTGGAAGAGAATTCCTAGAGGTCCTTAAATTTCTAAAAAAAGAAGTTATTTTTTCATCAGGAAGATAATTTTCAAAATCTTGACCCAAATCAATTTTCATAGATATTAAGTTACTCTCACTCAGGGGATTTCCTTCTTGACTCAAACATTTTTCAAGCTTATTTATTCCAGGGGATTTTTTATTAAATTCATTATGAATAAAGGCCATATGCTTTCCAACAAGATTATAATATAAATCTATATCTTGAGGTAAAGAATTTCCATCTACAAATTCTTCAAGATAATAAATTGAGTCTCCAACCATAAAAGGAATATTTCCTTTTCTTGAAGGGATTATTTTTGGAAAAAAAGAAGTTTTTTCTAAAAGATTAGCTTGTACCTTAAATAAATTTAAATCTTTTCCATAATATTTTAACATAAACTTTTCTTCAGTAGAAGATAATTCATAGACTCTATGATCTCCTTTTTTTGTTTGAATTTCTTTTACTGAATCAATTAAAAGCCCATAGTTTTCAAAGATGTTTTGAAGAATAAAATCTTCTTCCAAATTATTTAAGGATTCTCTCTCAAGAATTGAAGAAGGTTTTTGATAAATAATTTCTTTCTCTCCAAGAATATTTTGGGCAATATTCATAATATTATTTACTTCTTTAATAGGAATTAAATATTTTTTACCATTTTCGAAAATTAAAGCATGATTGCTTATTCCTTCAATCTCCCCCTTATTTGAATCAGAAATTATTAAACTATTTTTACAATTTTTAGAGTAAACAAGTTTCTGTCCTCTAACATAAGCAAAATTATCTCTCTCCCTTAAACCAATCCAATTATTTTCTTGCATTTTTTTGGTGATATTCTTTTAGTTTGAGAAATCCTTCTTCAGACATTCCTCTATCACCTATTTCTTTTCCATCTTCTTTAATTTCATGAAAATCTGTTCCACCAGAAATTATTAGATTATTCTCTCTAGCAAAATTTTCTAAAATTTCTCTTGTGTTTTCTAAAATTGATTCTTTTGGTTGATAATCTAATTCTATTCCATCTCCTCCAAGAGAAACAAATCTTTCTAATATTTCTAACATGTTTTTTCCAAGATACCAAGGATGGGCAACTATTGCAATTCCTCCTGCATTATGAATAATATTAATAGCTTCATCTAATTCTGTTCCTTTAGGCATGACAAAAGCTTTTCCTTGCTTTCCCAACAATTCATCAAATACCTGGCTTCTTTCTTGAAATATTTCAGGGTATTTTTTCATTAAAATTTTTGCGATAAAGGGTCTGCCAAAATGTTCTCCTTTTGTTTCTTGAACTAATTCTTCAAAGGAAATATTATAACCTAACTCATTTAATTTTTTAATAATCTTTTTTGCAGTTGCTATTGCATATTTTTTATGTCTTTCTGGAATAGCTTTTATCTCTTCGTTTTCAGAATCAATAAATAAACCCACAATATGAAGTTCTCTAACCCCTTCTGGAGGTGTTGCAGTGATTTCAATTCCCGGAATGTATTCAATTCCTTTTTCTTTAGCATAAATTTCTGCTTCTTTATTTGCAGTAGCCTTATCGTGGTCAGTTATAGCCATTGCAGGAATTCCTTTTTTAAAAACAATATCTACTAGTTCTTTAGGAGAAAATTCTCCATCAGAATGATTTGAATGCATGTGTAAATCTATTTTTGTCATTCTAGTTTAAGATTTTTATATGTATTAAACATTTCCCTAAATTCTTTTGTGTTTCTGCTTTCAAAAAAAGAAAGAAGTAAATCATAAGATTCTCTTGCAAATAAACCAGATCTAATTTCTGGCCACCTATCCCTATAAAAAATTGGAAAATTTTTTTTATCTAAACTAGCAACTCCCCCATAAGGATCTGGACAACCAAAAGTAATTTTAGAAATTCTATGTAAAAGTGAAGTTCCAAAGCACATAAAACAAGGTTCAAGAGTAGTATATAATTCAATTGAAGAACCTTTCTTTTTTTCCTTCATAATTAGTTGAGAATATTTTCCAATCAATCTATTTTCAGCATGAGAATACCAATCTCTATTTATGTAAAGTTGATTTCTTCCGACATCAACAAGCTTCTCATTAATTGTTAAAGCCGCTCCTATGGGAAAATTTCCCTGTTTTCCAGCTTCTTCTGCTTCTTTTAAGGCAAGAGACATTATTTTTCTGTCTTTTTCTGAAAATAGCATATGAATTAAAATTGTTTTAAATATTTAAAATTACCTTTTATTAGTAACTAAAAAAATCAAAAATAAAAAGATAATTTTTTAAGAGAAAGTGGTTAATTTTAAAATAAATCCAGAATTAAATATTAAATGAAAATAAAAGACCTTCCAGATTCTTCAAAACCAAGAGAAAGATTTCTAAAACACGGAAAAGAAGCTTTAAGTGATGCTGAACTTATGGCAATAATATTAAGAACAGGAACTATTCAGGAAAATGTTGTTGATATGTCTAATAGGTTGATTAAAGAACATGGTTTGGATAATTTGTTTGATTGTTCATTAAAAGAATTGCAAGAGATTAAAGGGATAGGACAAAGCAAAGCAATGCAAATTTTAGCAATGTCTGAACTAGGAAAAAGATACAACAACTCAAAAGCTCCTGTTAAAAAAATAACCTCTGCGAAAAATGTTTTTGATTACTTTTATGAAAAATTAAAAGACGAAAAACAAGAAAATTTCTATGTTTTAATCCTAAACAACGCAAATATAATCATAAAAGAAGAACTAATCTCAAAGGGAATTTTAGACTCAACAATATTACATCCAAGAGAAATTTTCAAACCAGCAATAAAAAACTCTGCAAGCAAAATAATTCTAGTTCACAATCACCCT
>CAYWWB010000002.1:0-23695 GCA_964462045.1 Candidatus Woesearchaeota archaeon
TCCCCATCTTCAATACCAGATTCATTAATGTCTTTTATTGAAGTTATGTTTGGTTCTTTGTTTTCAATTTCTAACCAATTACTTTCTAAACTTGAAACATCATAAGTATCTGTACTTAAAACTTCTACAGTATAATTCTCTCCTGCATTTGTTTCTTGAGAAACCCAGGTTGTAATTGCTTTTCCTTGAGATTGTTCATTGTAAATTGATTTAATTTGTTTCTCAGTTAAACTTCTATTGAAAATCAACACCTCATCTATTGAACCATTAAAATACCTATAACTTCCCGCTGAATAAGAATGCCTTCCAAAAAGCAAACTATTATTGTTTGATATATTTCCTACACTAGAAACATCCCCCAGATAATTATTTGTGTCTGTATCATCATTTCCGTTTATATACAACCTTCCTGCAGATTGATTGTTTCTATCTATAACACACACTATATGATACCATTGATCCTGTTGTAGTGCAGTTAAACCCCCCACATTATATTGATCTATACCATCATCAATCTGGCATCCTAACTTATCGCTAACTCTTATTCTAAAATTATATCCCAAGCTATCATATCCTCCTTCTCCTTGAGTATTAATTAACATCCTATTTTCAACAAGTTCGGGATAAATCCAAGCAGAGATAGTCATATCAGAATTTCCAACATCAACAGAAGAATCATCAGACATATTCATATAATCATCAACACCATCAAATTCATAACATCCTCCAACAACACATGAATTATTCCATGCAGTAATATCTGAGATAGTTCCATTATTTTCATAAGAAGAATAATCTCTAACTCCTCCAGAATCAGTTCCAGTATAATTCAAATTAAATGGCATGTTCAAGACAGCTAAAGAATTTCCATCAATTCTCCAATCTGTTGTATTAAATAAATCCTGTCCATCAACATCAGAAACATCAAACCAAACTGTTAAATTCTCATCTGAATAATTTGTTCCTAAAGAGGAATTTAATTTTATGTTTGAAATTGAAGGAGCTGAATTAACAATCTCAAAACTTCCACTCTCATTAACCTCTTGCCCCATTGTATCATTTGCATAAACTGTATAATTATTCTCACCAACATTAAAACTTTCATTTGTCTCAATATCAATAATCCACAAATCCCCTGTAACATTATTCAAAACCCCTTGAAAAATTTTACCTCCTTCCAAAATATCTTCCCAAACTTTAATCCATACAGAATCAATATCCTCATCCACATCAGTAACTGTTGCATTAATTGTTACATTTTCTCCTTGTTTAACATCTCCATCTTCAACACCAGATTCATTAATGTCTTTTATTGAAGTTATGTTAGGGACAGAATTTATTATAACATTCCTTTCATCTGCAATATTCAAGTTTCCATTAGAATCAATAGCATAAGCTGAATAATTATAAGTTCCAGAAGATAAATTTGAAAAATTATTATACAATCTATTAGCTGTGTTGTTGTATAATGATTTAACTTCCTCTTCAGATAAACTTCTATTAAAAAGCATTACTTCATCAATTGAACCATTCCAATGAGCATTATTACATCCATTATCTCCTATTCTAAGATGTTTTGAATTTGAAGATAAAGTCAAAGCAGATGATACACTATCTACTAAACTTCCATTTACATAAAATTTTATTAAATCCTCATTATCATCAGCAGTTATAACCACATGTTTCCACTCTCCAGTTGGTAAGGTATATGAAGAATCTCTATTACTCCCATCCCAAAAAGATAAATTAGACCTGTAAGTTTGAAATTGATAATTTACAGTTGATGAACAATCACCTCTTTTTGTAAGCATAATATTCCAATCTGAACCAGAATCCTCTAAGGTATTAGCATAAACCCATGCAGAAAAAGATATCTCCTCTGAAATATCTAAACTATTATCATCTTCTACCTTAACATAATCATCAACACCATCAAACTCTAAAGCATTTCCTCTCTTACCTGTTGTAATATTTGAAACACCAAAATTAGTTCCTTGAAAATTTCCAAAATTATCATAAGTAGAATTATCAAATATTCCTGTAGAATTATAATAATCTCCCATAGCCCAATAACCAACTAGACTCCTGTTCCAATCAAACCAAGCAGAAGTTTCTGAAGAATCTGTAATTGTTGTATTCAAATAAATTGATGTATTACTTGTTATTGCTCCATCATTGGGTGTTGGATTTTCCCAAATAATATTTGGAGAGTTCGTATCTAAAAAAGTTGTAAAATTCCAAGTTTGAGATTGGGTTGTTTCATAACTATCAGTTACATTAACATACCATTCATAAGTTGTTCCTGCTTGCAATCCATTCCAAGAACACAAGACATCTGAACCATTTGAAATAGAATTATTTTGACAAATCAAAGAATCATCTGAAGCATTGTAAAAATCAACATTCATAGTATCTCCTTCAGGATCTGAAACAGTCACATTTAATGTTACATTTAAAGATATACCTGTAGAATCATTTAAAGGATAATTTAAAATTGGTTGGTTTGGAGGAAAATTTTCTGTAAATGAATAAAGTTTATTATCAAAACTCCCTATATAAACATATTCATTTGTTACTGCGGGTGATGAACGAATACTTCCTAATGTCTCAAATCTACTTATCTCTTGAGAAATATTTGAAGCATTTAGTTGATATATGTTGTTATCATTACTTCCTATATAAACATATTCATTTGTTACTGCGGGTGATGAATAAATACCTTCTCCTGTAGTGTATTCTGTTATTTTTTGAGAAACATCTGAAGCATTTAATTGATACAATTTATTATCATTGCTTCCCACATAAACAAAGTCATTTGTTACTGCGGGTGATGAAAAGATACTTATTCCCGCATCAAAACTGCTTATCTCTTGAGAAATATTTGAAGCATTTAGTTGATATGTGTTGTTGTCATTACTTCCTATATAAACATATTCATTTGTTACTGCGGGTGATGAATAAATACCTTCTCCTGTAGTGTATTCTGTTATTTTTTGAGAAACATCTGAAGCATTTAATTGATACAATTTATTATTTAAATTTGCTATATAAATATAATCATTTGTTACTGCAGGTGATGAATAGATATTATCTCCAGTATCAAAACTACTTATCTCTTGAGAAATATTTGAAGTATTTAATTGATACAATTTACCATCATAACTTCCTATATAAACAAAATCATTTGTTACTGCGGGTGATGAATAGATACTTGCTCCTGTAGTGTATTCTGTTATTTTTTGAGAAACATCTGAAGCATTTAATTGATACAATTTATTATTTAAATTTGCTATATAAATATAATCATTTGTTACTGCAGGTGATGAATAGATATTATCTCCAGTATCAAAACTACTTATCTCTTGAGAAATATTTGAAGTATTTAATTGATACAATTTACCATCATAACTTCCTATATAAACAAAATCATTTGTTACTGCGGGTGATGAATAGATATTATCTCCAGTTAAAAAACTGGAAACCTCTGCCTCAGAAATGTTACTAACTCCAGAAGCAGAAGTATAACCTGTATGGTTTAATTGTCTATGGAACATAGGCCATTCACTTGTATTAGAAGGATTAGAGGTATCTCCAATAGTAAAACCAGTAATGCTTCCATCTAAATAAACTAATCCAATAAAACTCCCCCCAATTAAAACAATTAAAAGAAACATTGCAAAAAAATTAGAATTTTTAATATTTTTCAGGAGTAAATTTCTCTTTTTTTTCATAATAAAAAAAGCCTCTTTCAATTTATAAATTTTAGTAGGTTATAGATATTATAATAATCTGGCTCGCCAAGATTCGATTAAAAACTTACCTCTGAATTTAGAGTTTTTTGATTTGTAGTGTATCTTTTTTGAAAAGATTGTTTATGGCAGGGCTGGTTTCATTTGATAAAACTTTAGTTTTAGCGAATGAACTAAAAACTCTGTTTTTTGATTTGTAGTGTATCTTTTTTGAAAAGATTGTTTATGGCAGGGTTCGTTTTGTAGTGTATCTTTTTTGAAAAGATTGTTTATGGCAGGGTTCGTTTTGTAGTGTATCTTTTTTGAAAAGATACATAGCCCTGCCAGGATTCGAACCTGGGTCTTAGCCTCCAAAGGGCCACATACTTGACCACTGTACTACAGGGCTTTAAAAAAAGATAACTAGTTTATTTTATAAAACTTACTTAAATACTTTATCATAGAATCTTACCCTATTAACATCCTGTCTTTTAGGATTTATCTTTCTCAACCAATCATTTAAACCAAATCCAATGTATTTTTCCCCTGCTAAAGATGCGGCTAATCTTTTATATTCCTTACTTGCATTAGAACGAGGCCTAATTTTTGTTAGGGGTTTTCCTTGAGAAACAGATTTCAAAGCAGAAACATCATGAGGAATAACTGCAAAAACAGGAACTTCTGAAGTTTCTTCAATATCTCTTAAAGATAATTCAAAATTCTTATTATAAACTTTGTTTAAAATTAATCCTCTAATTTGAGTATCTCTTTTTTTAGCGTGATTAACTGCTTTAATTGTCATCCCCAGTGTAGGAATATCTGGAGTTGAAACAACAAAAAGTTCATCAGAAGCCAACATAACAGCAAGAGTTTCTTCATTTAAAGAAGGAGAAGAATCTAAAATTATAAAATCATATTTCTTCTTTAAATATTTTATCTTATCTTTTAATTTCATTGGATTTATTTGATAATCATAAAAAACTGAAGCAGGAATTATATCAAAATCTCCTAACCCATATATTGATTCATGAACATTTGCATTATTTCTTAAAACATCTTGTATTGAAATCTCATGGTCTATATCTAAATGTAACCCTAAGTTAGGAGCAGAAAAATTAGCATCTATTAATAAAACTCTTTTCCCTCTACTTGCCAAAGCCTCTCCTAAAGCACATACAACAGAGGTCTTTCCTACACCTCCTTTTAAAGAAAGCACACCTATTATTTTCCCCATGTTTTTTAAAGGGTATTGCTCTTTAAAAAATTATCATTCAAACAAATAGCAACCTTTAAAAAACAAAAACTCAATATAATAAAATGGTAGAGAAAAAAACAAAAAAAGAAAACAAACAAGAAGAACCTGTAGAAAAAGAAATAGAAGAAAAACAAGAAGATAAAAAAACAGATTCTAAAAAGAAAACAAAAAAAGTAACAGAAAAAGAATTTGAAAAAAAAGTAGTTGAACTTGGAAAAAAAGGATTAACTTCTGAAAAAATTGGAGAAGAATTAAGAAAACAAGACATTCATTCAGATGGTTTTAAGAAAAAAATTTCTAAAATATTGAAAGAAAATAACTTGTATGAAAATCCAGATTTAAAAAATCTTGAAAATAAACTTGAAAGAATCAAAAAACATTTTGAAAAAAACAAACAAGATAAAAGAGCTATGAGAGAAAAGGATAAAATATTCTCAAGAATAAGAAAGCTTAAGAAATACCATAAAATAAAAATTAAATAAATTCTTTTAAAAATGGGAGAGGTGAGTAAAGATTTAAAAAAAAGTATCGAAGATAATGTAAAACTTTTTCTAGAAATTTCTAAAAAAAAGGAAATCAACCTCATAAGTCATTTTGATACTGATGGGATATCTTCTGCTGCAATTATGATTCAGACCCTAAAAAAATTAGACAAAATATTTACTACTACAATTATAAAAAGCTTGGATGAAAAATTCATAAAAAATCTTCCAAAAGACAAATTAAATTTATTTTTAGATTTAGGTTCAGGAAGTTTGAATCAATTAAAAAAATCAGGGTTAGAAGAAATATTTATAATTGACCACCATGAAGTAATTCAAGAAATCCCGGAAAACGTAAAAATAGTAAATTCCGAATTACATGAAAAACAAAAAATTTCTGCTTCAGGATTAACTTACTTATTCTGTAAGGAAATAGATGAAAATAATAAAAAATTTGCAAAACTTGCTGTTTTAGGTATGATAGGGGACTCCATGGAAAAAGAAATGGATCAACTAAATAACCAAATTCTTGAAGATGGAGAAATAAAAAGGAAAAGAGGAGTTTTAATCTATCCCTCAACACGTCCACTAAATAGAACACTAGAATTTTGTTCTCAACCATATATTCCTGGAGTTACAGGAAACCCTGAAGGAGTGAAAGAAATTTTAAGAGAAATACAACTAGATTATGATAATGGAAAATGTAAAAGTTTAATTGAATTAGATGAAAAAGAAATGCAAAAACTAGTAACAGCAATTGCCATAAGAAACCACAACACAAAAGAAGAAAAATTAATCGGAGACATATTCTTAATAAAATTATTCAATAAATTAGAAGATGCTAGAGAATTAAGTGCAAAAATAAATGCTTGTTCCCGAATGGGAGAAAGTGAAGTTGCATTACAAATGTGTATGGAAATTCCAGATATTAAAAAAAGAGCAGAAACAATACATGCAAGATATAAACAAGAACTTCTTTCAGCATTAAAATTTGTAAAAAAAACTGAAAAAATAAAAGGTAAAGATTATTTGATAATAAATGCAAAAAATAATGTAAAGGATACAATAATCGGAACTATTGCGAGCATATTATCAAATTCTTCTGAATATTCTGAAGGAACAACCATAATAACAATGGCTCATAGAGAAAATAATGAAATAAAAGTTTCTGCTAGAAATGTTGGAGAATCTCAAAAAAATGTTAGAGAAATACTTAATAACACCATAGAAAAAATTGGAGGAGAAGTAGGAGGACACCATCAAGCAGCAGGATGCACATTTCAAAAAGAAAAAGAACAAGAATTTATTGAAACTCTAAAGAGTAATTCAGAAGTTGAAATGGTAAAAATAAATCAAAACCTTTAAAATAAACATTTTTCTTGAATATCTATGGGAAAACAATTTGAAGAAGGAGACATAGTTTTATGCACTGTAGAAAGAATAGTTGGAACCATGGTTTTTGTAAAAATTCATGGAGATGGAGAAGGGAGCATAATTTTCAGTGAAATTTCTCCAGGAAGAATAAGAAACATAAGAAATTATGTGGTTCCAAAAAAGAAAATAGTTTGTAAAGTCTTAAAAGTAGGGGGAAATCAAGTTCATCTTTCTTTAAGAAGAGTTACTCAGGAAGAAAGAAAAGAAGTAATGGATCAATACAAACAAGAAAAAAGCTTTAAAAGTATATTAAAAACAGCATTAGGAAAAAAAGCAGAGGAAATAATAGAAAAAATAGAAAAAAATGAAACATTATTTGAATATTTACAGAAAATAAAAGAAAATCCAAAAGAACTTGAAGAATTAGTAGGAAAAGAAAATTCAGAAAAAATAATGAGTATACTTGAAAAACAAAAAACTAAAAAACAAAAACTAAAAAAAGAAATAAGGTTGACCACCACTTCTGAACAAGGAATTAAAAAAATAAAAAAAATACTTGGAAATCATGAAGGAGTAAATGTAAAATATGTTTCAGCAGGAAAATACATTTTAGAGTCAGAAGGAGAAGATATAAAAAAATTAGATAATTTCTTAAAAGAAACAATTCAAGAAATTGAAAAAAAAGCAAAAAGTTCAGAGTTTGAATTTGAAGTTGTAAAAACAAAAGAAAAATGAAACTAAAAACTTGCCCTAAATGTGGACAATACACAACAAAAGATATTTGCCCTAGGTGCAAGGAAAAAACAAAAGATTCACACTACAAACAAGTTAAAATTCATAGCTCTCTAAAAAAAGAAAATTCAGAATAATCAAACTTCTTTGAAATCGTCCACAGAAAACTTTCTACTCAATCCAGAATCATCTAATAATTTTTCTAATTCTCCTTGATTTAAGTTTGAAAAATCTAACTTAGGATAAAAACCATTTCTGGCAACTTCAGATACTCCATTATAAAAATTTAAAGAATTTTTTGGCTTTCCAACAGAAGCTCCTTCAAGATAACCCTTAAGAACATCATAATTTATTCCTGTTAAAGCTTTTCCCGGATCTGTCAAAAATCCTGAATTAAATGTCTGATGAAAAATTGCATAATTATTTTCTTCTCCAGATATTTTGCCTATAGAAATTTCTTCATATTTCTCTTCCCTGAAATAGAGAAGTAATTTGATTTAATAAATATTCTTATTCTTTAAAACAATTTTTTTTGTCCAGAACTTCCCTTAACCTCTTCTATCACCGCCTTCCCATACTCCCCATCATAACCTGGTTGAACATTTATTTTTCCTTCACGATTTTTAATAATTAAATCAACTAGCTTTTCATCAAATCCTTTATCAATAATTTCTTCTTTAGAAACATCTAATAAAACATTAAACTCATTTTCAAATTTCTCAATAAAATCGTCATACACTTTCCAAACAGATTTAGTATTAATCCCTTTGTTTAAATATAAAGAAATTATTTCATGTAAGGGTAAAATTTTGTAAAACATTTTTCCTGATTCTGGTTTATATCCAACAGGGTTTTCTGAAATAACCTCAACACGATTTTCAACCCCAATAGTTAATCTCTTTCCGCATTTAGGACAAAACCCTTCAAGTTCAATTGTTTTTTCAGGAGAACAAGAAAAACCACAACCAGAATGTCCATCCCAGTGATATTTTCCATAAGCAGGATCTGTTTCTATTGTTCCTAAAAAATCATTTTCTCTTATCTGTCTAATCAATTCCTTATAAGAATCAGTTTTCTTAAAAATAGTTGCCTCTCTTCCTAATCTCCAAGGCCAAAAACTATGTGAATCAGAAAAACTAACAATTGAAATATTTTTATCTATTAATTCTTTAATTCTCCAATTCATTTCAGGGTCTGAAGAAATCCCCGTTTCAATTGCATGAATATTCTCAACTTGTTCTTTAAAAGCTTGTTCTAAAGAATTAAAACCAGACATACTCCCAAAAACACCAAAATAAGGAGTCCAAATATGGGCGGGAATTATCTCAATATCCTCTGAAATCTCTTTCATAGCCCTAACAAACTCATCACAAGGAATCCCAAAAATAGGTCTCCCATCATAATCTCTCCTCCCCCTTGAATCCAAATAATCATGAATTTTTTCAGCAACTTCTAAAGAAGGAACAAGATAAACTAAATGAACCTTTCTTCCTTTCCCATCCTGAGAATAAATCAAAGATATTTCCCCTGTTAATAAAAAAGGAAAATTTGTTTCTTTATGAATAAAAAATCCTTTATCATTATCTACCAATTTTTCCTTAATTTCCTCAAACCATTCAGGATGAGAAATATCTCCGGTTCCTAAAAAATCCACCCCCTTTATTTTTGCCCATTTAACAAGATTATCTAAATTCAATTCTTTACTACAAGCTCTAGAAAATCTCGAATGAATATGTAAATCTCCAATAAATCTTTTTTTCATTCTAAAACAACAAAAAAGGGAATTATAAAGATTGCTAAACACAAAACTTATAAAGAATATTGAAATATTTTCATTATGGAAAGAACTTTAGTCTTGATAAAACCTGAAGGAGTAAAAAGACATCTTATTGGAAAAATAATTCAAAGATTTGAAGATGCTGGATTAAAAATAGTTGGAATGAAACAAGTATGGATTAATGAAGACTTTGCTCAAAAACACTATTCTGAACATGTTGGAAAACCTTTTTATAAAAACCTAGAAAAACACATAACCGAAGGCCCGGTGATTGCTATTACATTAGAAGGAGTTAATGCTATTGAAAATGTTAGAAAAATGGTTGGAGGAACAGAACCAAAATCATCTCCACCAGGAACAATAAGGGGAGATTTTGCACATATAAGTTACCAGTATGCAGATTCAAAAGGATGTCCAATAAAAAACATTGTTCACGCCTCAGGAAATGAAGAAGATGCAAAAAAAGAAATTTTATTATGGTTTAATGATTATGAATTACACTCCCATAAAACATTACAAGATTACTTTTTAGAATAATTATAATTCTTTAAGAATTTTATCTAAAGCTCTTTTATGGTTTCTAATATCTTCACTTTTTAATAAAACTGGAAAAATTTTGTTGTGATTAAAACCACAATTAGTATCAACAAGAGAGTCAAATCTATATTCTTTTTTTTGTCCAACAGCAATAATCTTTTCTAAATCATATAAATCATAAGCTCTGCTTATTTTTCCTAAAAGAGAATTTAAAGGATAGAAGTTAACCAAATAACCTTTTTCTTTTCCTAAGTCTTTAACCTTACTTTTCAAATTTTTTTCTAAATAATAAGGGAAAAATAATATCTTTTCCATAATAATTATATTGTTAATGTAGTTTAATTATCTTTTTGTTCAAAAATTTCCAGTATTTTTTCTAAATCTACTTTAGTATTTTTACATCCTTCCTTATCTAATGGTATTGTAAAAATTTTTGATTTGTCAAATCCTCTTTCATCAGCAAAATCATTCATCAATTTTATTTCATCATTACAAGCAATACCTACTACTTTATCCAAAGAGTCAAAATCATATTTTTCAATTATCTTTTTTACATTTGAGCCCCCTGCTACTTCATAAACATCATAATTCATTTCAGAAATATAATCCTTAAGAAATTCTCTTTGACTATTTTCCAAACAATGAGGCAAGAATAAAATTTTCCTATTCATTTTAAGCTTTATCAGTAACACCTGCACTAGTCAAATAATAAACAGTTTCATCATCCGGAAGATTAGGTGAATCTATTAACTTTGCAACCCTACTTCCCTGCTTACCTCTTCTAAGATAAAGTCTATATGTAGAAGCATGCCCCACTATATTTCCGCCGATAGCAGTTGTAGGATCCCCAAATAATTGAGCAGGATTAGCCATAACTTGATTTGTAACATAAACTGACAAATCATTTGATTCAGCAAGCCTCATTAAATCATGCATGTATCTATTAAGTTTTTGTTGTCTATCTGCAAGTTGTCCTCTTCCTGAAAATTCTGAACGAAAATGAGCTGTTAAAGAATCAATAATCATTAATTTAATATTCTCTCCTCCTCTTATCATCTCTGTAACTTTTTCTAATAAAAGCATTTGATGATCTGAATTAAATGCTCTCGCAACTAAAATATTTTTTAAAGCTTTTTCAGGATCTGCCCCCATTGCTTCTGCAATTTGCTTAATTCTTTGGGGCCTAAAAGTTCCCTCTGTATCAATAAAAACACATTTTCCCCCTGCTCCTCCTTTTTCTATAGGTAATTGAACATTAACAGCCAAAGTTAAACCTAATTGAGTTTTACCAGAACCATAAGCTCCAAAAGCCTCTGTTATGGCTCTGCCCTCAATACCTCTTCCTCCCAGAAGATTATTTAAATTTTCACTTCCAGTTGAAATATAAGATACATTTGCTCTTTTCTTTGAAAATTCTGCACCATCCTGAAAACCCAAATCTAACATACTTCTAGCAGCTTGGATTGCTTTTCTCGCAACAGCAGTAGAAACACCAGCAGCATCAGATAAAGAGGCAGGACTCATTACAGCTAAAGACATTAAATCAAACACTCCTGCATTTTCTAATTTTGTAGCAACAGCAGGCCCTATTCCAGGCAAATCAGTTAATTCAGGTTTTTTTTCTACTTTTTTTTCTTCTTCACCAGAAACAGCTTTCTTTACTTTTTCAGTTTCTTTTTTTTCTTCTTTTTTCGCTGGCATATGAAAAGGAAAAAATCCTCATTTATAAAGATTGTTTAACTACTAAATATATATTAAAGAAAATTAAAATAACTTGCAAAAACATAAAACAAACTAAATAAGACAAAAACCACAAAAATACCTGCCTCATTCATACTTCCAGTTCTTAAATTCCCTTTTATTTTCCACTTCAAAGGATAAAAAGGATAAATCCCTTGTATTGTCAAACCATCTGCAATCAAATGTAACCCATACCCTAAAATAAAACCTTCAATTGCTTTAGGAAAAATAAAAACTAAAATAAAACACAATAAAATTAAAAAACTAAAACTATGAAAAACCCCTCTATGTGAAGTAAATAATTGGACTGGACGAAAAATCTTTTTCTTTCCTGCTTTAGAATATTTAGTGTCTATATCTGGAAAAAAAGTTCCAATTAATGCTGCTATAACAAATATGATTTTAAAATCAATAAAAGGCAAAACTAACAAGATAAAAAAACAAGTTATAACAATGTGGGTTTTTAATAACATAACAAAAAAGATAGATTATTGTTTATAATTTTAACTAAACTAATTATAAAACCCAAAAAATTTCCAAAGTTTTCTAAAAATATTCATTTTTTTACATCTATTATTCAAGCATTCATAATCTTCAAGACATTGAATATTTGAATTACAAACAGCATTTTCAGAAGACTTTTTAGTTATCTCTCCTTCAGAAGAACAAAAATGTGTTGAATTCAAATGATCTCCAAAACCATAACATTTTTCATCAAAAATACATCCTTCGCAATCCTTGCATTTTTCATAAATTATTTTCTTTGAATCTTTCCCTTCTCCATAAACATTTTCCCCGCCAAGTTTACACTTAAATCCCAATTTCTTATAATCAGAATCCATTATTCTAGAAACCAACAAATCGTCACTCAAACTTTCACAAGAATAATTATAAAGATATCCTTCCTTAATAATTCTGTCTTCGATTCTTCTAACTAAAATATAAACCCTATTTTTCATTGAACCTTTCTCATGAAAATCTACATTGTTTATAGTAAAATGGATTCCCACATCCTCATAACTTCCTTTTTTGTCATATCCAGAGTAAACATATGAAGTGTGTTCTTTTTTGGAGTAAATATGCTTTGTTCTATTAAGAGAAGATGGATTTAAGACTTCTAATCTCCCGGGTTTTTCTTTTAGCACTAAAGGATAGCTAAGATGATTTATAATTCCTTCTTTTTCAACACAATGATTTTCAGCAAAACAAACAGAACCATCTTCAAATTTATGTCCATCAGAATAACAAGAACCATTGACGAAACAACCATCACAATAAGAAAGATCAAATGAATAATTTGTTGTGATGTTGTTGGCTACTTTCTTAACTTTCTTAAAAGAATCATCGAATTTCAAAACTAAACCATCATGAAAAATGGTTGTATTTATGGGAATCTCCCTATATCCATGATTATTTATATAAAGATACATAAAAGTACATCCTTCATATGCACTTACACCGCTCACCTCAATATTATATTCCTTTTCATCAAAAGATATGTTGTAATTTTCATGATTTTCAAAAACACACTCTTTCTTGTTTTTATTTTCTTCAACACACTCAGCAACAGCAAAACCACTAATTAAAACCAATAACCCAAGAAAAATACTAAACATCACCAAACTTTTCTTATTCATCATGTTAAAACGAGAGAGAGAGAGTTTATAAAATTTTTTATAAAAAGCTCTGTTTGGAATTAGTTGATTTTCACAAATTTTGGCTCGAGCAAAACAAAAGCAAGAGGAGGTTATCGACAACAGGAGATTTTTAGAAGGAATTTGAAAATCAAGGAAATTGAAACTTCAGACATAACCTATAAAAACCTCATTTTAGCTTTTTTTATTTTCCAACTCAGCAACTAAATTATCTACATTAACTTCTTTAATATCTTCAATAATTAATTCATCATTATTAAAATATTTATTCAACCGAACATTTCCAATAAAAAACAACTCTTTTCCTAAAAGCTCTTCTCTCTGAACCATTAGTTTTTCCTGATCATCCAAAGGACCCAAACCCAATTTTTCAAAATTATCACTAAATGCCACCGCCCTTATAGTTTCTGTTCCATCATCTAAAACAAAATTAATCAAAGCTCTTTTTTCAGGGGTTACTTTTCCATGTTCTTTACATTTGAAACCCTCTCCATCCTGAACAGCTTTTTTCTTACATTCAGGACAAACATAAAAAAACTTCGGACTAAAAGATTGAACAACAAATGCTCTTGTTTTTATCCCTTCAGAAATTGCAAAATCTGCAATATTTTTTTCTTTAACTATTTTTTCTGTAACAACATTTTCAATTGATTCAGAACTAAGCTTTATTTCAGAAAAACTTCCTAAATGAAGTTCATTTCCCCTCATAGAACCATTTTCAATTTCAATAATACTTCCCTCACCTAATTCTTTGTTTTCAAATTTTTCAATATGGTTGGCATCCCATAAAACAACCTTTATATTTGAAGTTTCATCCCCAATAAAAAAATTCAAAACTTTCAAATCTTCTCCTTTTTTATTTTTAAATGTTCTAACAGGATAAGTATTAATTACCTTACCAACCAAACTTACTTTTCTCATTCCAGGAACTAATTCATTAATTTTAAAACTCTCTTCATCAAAATTAACACCTAATTCCGCAGCCACGACTTGGGCAGCACCCTCTTCAGAAATTAAACCAGAAAGCTTAGCTTTTTTAGCCTCCACTTTTCTTTTAATCTCCTCTTTATCATTTCCTGAAACTCTTGCTATTTTTTCAAGTATATTTTCATAATTACTATCAGCCATTTTAAAAAAAAACATCTTACTTTTATAAGGATTGTGTTACTAAAACAAAAAAATACCAAATATTTATAAATGTAAAAAATTAGAAATCAATATGGGAACAACAGGAGTTAAAATGAAAATAATGCCTACTTCTCCTGAAGTAAGTATTGAAGAATTAAAAGAAAAAATACAAAAGATTCTAGAAGAAAAAGAAGCTAAAAGAACAAAATTAGATGATGAACCTGTTGCATTTGGATTAAAAGCTATAAATGTTTTCTTTGAATGGCCTGAAGAAAAAGAATTAGAAGAAGTTGAAAATTCCCTAAAAGAAACTGAAAATGTTCAATCTCTTCAAGTTACTGACATGAGAAAACTTGATTAATTTCCTAAAATTTGTATACTTATTTTTCTTTCCCTAGCCCTATCCAATTCCATAAATAAAATTCTCTGCCACTTTCCCAAATCAAGGCTTCCGTTAACAAGATTTAAAGTAATATTTGAGGGGAGCCCAATTGCCTTACAATGAGAATGTCCATTTACAAACTCATCTTTACAAACATTAACTGTCCTAACATTAAAATCATCATGCCTATAATTAATATTCTGAGGAAATAATTTATTTAAATTCTCCTTAATATCTTCTAAAAGCAAAGGCTCATTCTCATTTAACAAAACAGTAGCAGTGGTATGTTTTATTTGAATATTAACCAACCCATTTTTTATTCTTGATTCTCCTATAAAACTTTGAACTTTATCAGTCAAATCTCGGACATCAAAAATTTCTTTACTAGAAATATCAACAACATAATTACTCACTTCCATGACATTCTTTTCCGATTAAACTTTAACTTTGAAAAAAGGGATTGATAATGGATATTTCCAATATTTTCCTTCACTAGCTTTAACAGTAGCAATCACACAAAATACTATGTTTAAAATTCCTAAAACAAATAAGAAAATAATTCCTACAATAATAATCATCAAAATAACACTTACAAAAGAATAAATCAATAAACTAAATTGCCAGTTTAAAGCAAGTTTAGAATGTTTTTTAGCTTCCTTTTCCTCTGCTGCAAAAAACATAATTAAAGGACCTATAAATCCTGTGAACAACCCCAATAAATGAGCCAATATTCCCAATGTATTTTCACTCTTTTGTTTTTTCTTTGTCATAGAATCTATAATGAGTTGTTATTTAAAAACATTTTCATTAAATTTATTAACCCAAAATTACTCAAAAAAATATGACAGAGCAAATACCCCAAGAACAAATTAATCAGTTAAAAGAAAATATCATAAAACAAGTTCAGCAACAAGAAGGTTCTCAAGAACAAAAAGATGAATTCATTCAAAAAATAAAATCAATGAACAATGATGAATTTATTTCTTTTTTAAAACAACAAGGAATAATTAAAGATGAAAATTCCTCTCAAGGAGATGGACAAAAATGTATATTTTGTTCAATTGTATTTGGAGATGTTCCTTCAAGAAAAATAGCTGAAAATGAAAAAGCAATAGCTGTTCTTGAAATAAATCCTATGACAAAAGGACATGCCATAATAATTCCAAAGGAGCATACTGAAGAAACAATAAATGAAGTAGCAGACCTTGCTGAAAAAATCAAGGGAAAAATAACAAAAGAACTAAATCCTAAAGAAATAAAAGTAGAATCTTCTGTTTTATTCGGACACCAGGTAGCTAATATTATCCCTATTTATGAAAACACACCAAAACAACCTCAAAAAAAACAAGCTTCTGAAGAAGAATTAAATGAATTAGAAAAAAAATTAAATATCTTAAAAACAGAATCAAAAGAAATTGAAAAACAAGAACCTAAAGAAGAATATCAGGAAGAAATAAATGAAGAAAATACTTGGCTCCCAAAAAGACTCCCTTAAAATAAACTTTTGAAAAAAACCAAATAATCCTTAAACAAGATAAAAACTAAGATTAAAAAACTAATTAAAAATACTGGACTAAAAGGAATCCCATACCTTATTTTTACAGGTTTTTTATATTTCTTTTTTAATAAATTAATTTCCTTTTTACTTAACCCATTCCAAGTTGCTTTTATTGTTGTTTTTTTATTTATCTTAACATCTTTGTAAAGCCAGTCTCCCTCAGTAATTTTATCTAATTTAACTTTTTTAACCATAAATGAATCATCTATTGATTTTGCAGATATACTTAAAATTGCCAAAATAAAAACAAATAATCCCCCATAAAGAAAAAGAGAATTAAGAAATGAAAAACCTGCAAGAGCAACTGAAAATAACAATACAAAAAAATAGAAATTTTTTTGTTTTTTTATCTCTTTTACAAATCCTTTTTTAAATTTTTTAAATTTTTTAAACATAAAAAAGAAAATTGTTCCCACACCATAAATAGCCCCTATAAAAAGGAAAATTATGAAAAAAGAAACAAACAAATTAAGATTAGAATTAAAAATAGGAAATATTGGTAAAACCGCTCCTAAAGCCATGAATAATTTTGCATCCCCTCCTGCAAACATTTTACCATAATAAAGAATATTTCCTGCTATGAAAAAAATTCCAAAACCTATTAAACCTTGCCAAAAAAGATCAAAATTTAAATCCTGAACAAATAAAGAATAAAAAAATCTAATACCTAGTGCAAAAACCACTAAAGATAAACTAATCCAATCAGGAATTTCATGACTTTTAATATCACAAATAACGGCAAAAATAATCCAAAGTAACCCTAAAGAAAGTAAAATAATGCTTATCATA
Source organism: Candidatus Woesearchaeota archaeon (assembly GCA_964462045.1). Lineage (GTDB taxonomy): Archaea > Nanobdellota > Nanobdellia > Pacearchaeales > GW2011-AR1 > DATFJM01. The sequence continues at coordinate 17,138 of CAYWWB010000002.1, forward strand.
ATTAGTTTAATCAACTACACTTTATAAAATTATTTTTTGTTTTTCTTAATCTGTTTTTCAGAAGTCCTATTATTCCCACCTGTTTTATAGGGATGTTTTTTCTTTCGTCTGGCTTTCCGTATTTGATATTGGAAAGACGGGCGAACTAAAAATCTATGATTTTTTGAATAAGGAATTACAAAATTTCGTCTGGCTTTCCGTATTTGATATTGGAAAGACGGGCGAACTAAAAATCTATGATTTTTTGTTTTTTTTATTTTTAGAAGAAATATTCTTGGTTCTATTATTCCCGCCTGTTTTATAAGGGTGTTTTTTCTTTTCTTTCTTTTTATCTTTTCTTTTCTTTCTTTTTCCAGAATCAGAAACATAACCAGACATTTTGATTATTCCTCAATAAAACAAGTTTCTTCTTTTACTAAAGAACTAACATCATATTTTCCTGATTCAAGTTCAGGATTTCCAGCATTTCCGTTTATCTTAATATCTTCACAAGATAATTCTTTACATTCACTCTCAAATTTCGAACATTTTTCAAAACCATAACCACTAAATTCAGGAAGATTTGCTAAAACATAACAACTTGTATCCACAACCAAGTCATCTTCATTAACTCTTAAAGTCCTATCTCCCCTACAATAACTAAAAGAATGAGTTGCCAAAGAACAAGCCTCAACTTTACATTCTTGTACTTTTTCTCCAACATTTGTGGGAGTAATAATCTTTTGAACTGCTTTCCACTGAGTAGTAAATCCCCATATTAAAACTGCCAAAATAAGAAGTCCTAAAATAAGCAAGATAATAGTATTAGTGCTCATTCCTTGTGCTTTTTTGTTTTTTTGAATTAAATTCATTTTCACCTATTTTATATATTTTTTAAATAAAACACATTTATAAAACTTTCTTAACCAACAGGTTTGTGATATTCAATTGAAAAAACCTTTTTTTTGTCTATAAAATCAAAGTCCCATGAAAATGAAAAAACATTTTCAGTTTTTTCAAAATAATGTTCTTCTAAAGAATTTTTTTCAACTTCTATATTAAATTCTTCTATTAATTCCAATTCATAAAAAGAATCTCTTACTTGATTTAAAGTGTAAATAAAACTAAATATCGCTAAAAAACAAACACCCACAACACCTATAACTAAAATTGTCACGGGAATATCTCCTTTTTTATTAGTTAGAAAATTTGAATAACTCATTTTCATCCTCCTCTTTTTCAATCCAAGAATTTATTTCCTGTTTATTTTTATTAATAGTTTCAAAAGCCATCTTTGTTTCTGCTTTTATTATATCTTCTTCCCCTATAAAAGATTCTTTTTCCTTTATAGATTTTGTTTTACCTAAAACAGAAGCAGTATAAATTCCTATCACTAAAATTGCTATAATGATGAATGTTGCAACTATCCAAGTTATAGTTTCTCCTGTTTGTCCTTTTTTATTGTGTTTTAGATTATTTAATATTCTCATTTAACTTACCTACAATTGTCAAAATTTTAATTAGATATTGATTTTCATTATGAGTAGAATAAAATCTTCTTTCAACACATTTTGCTAAATTCTCGTGTTCTTCTTCTTTTAAATTACAATCCTCCCTCCAATTTATTCTTCCTTCATAAAATTCAAACATAGGATTTTCTTTATTTGTTAAATTATAAAACTCAACCTCAACATAATATTGAATCTCCTCTGAATCGGTATTAAAATTAAAATTACAAACTTCTAAAAATCTATCAGAAAAATTTTTATCAAAACTTCCTTCAAAAAAAAGTTCTGAACTTAATTCTCCTTTTTCAGAAATACAATCAACTGTTTTTTTATTTAATATTCCTGCCTCCAAACCACGAATATCATAAGGATGACTATAAAAAGTAGCTACCATTGCAAAAATTCCTCCAGCAACAATAATCAAAATAGCAAACCAATACATAGACAAAACCTTATCTGCTCCTTTTTTATTACGAATTATCATTTTATTTTTTAGGATTTATTGTAAAAATATATAAACCAGTATTTTCATATTCTTTATTTTTATCGGGATAGGCACTTACATCTACATCATTAAAAAAATAATAACTATGTCCAGAATCTTTTTCCAATTGAATTTTTACGAGGTTATCACTTATAGTAACTACTTCACTAAAAGACCTTCCTTCTTTGTCTAATTTTTCTTTTAAATCACTTAAATCCATCTCAAGAACCATTATAGGTTCTGCAGAATCAATCGCCAAAGCAATTTTCTTTGAATAAATTTCTTCAAGATTTGCAACACTATTCGCTTCCCTAAAAACAAAAGCAAAAAGAATACTTAAAAAAACCAAATTTAGAACTAAAAAAAGAACATTTTGAACAAGGAGTTCTCCTTTCTCATTCTTTATTTTTAATTTTTTAAGAATCATTTTAATGTTTTGTAATTATTTCTTTACAATTTAAAGCTTCAAACTTATCTGGTTCTACTTTTACAATTGTGGGCGCCATAAATTGATTCTTTATCCCCTTTCCTTCAACAGTTATTGCTTTAATTTCAGGGTTAATTATCTTAGAAATTTCATGTCCTACTGCCCCCGTAGTTGTTCCTGCAACACTTCCCCCAATAATTGAAGCTGTTACTCCCCAGCCAACAGGATTTGAAGCAAGTAAAAAAGTCCCCCCTGCTGTAACAATTCCTACTCCCACCCATGCCCAACCTGTAATTTCAGATGTTATTCCCATCATAACATAATATTGTTTTCCAATTTCAATATCTCCAAAACTAAGTTCCCCTTCTAAAGAAATTTTTTGATCTTCTTGAGGAATAAATTCATTTTTCAAACTTTCAATATCATTTGTTCCTAACATATATTCTGCATAAGTTACTTTTGAATTCTCCATTTTTTTAGAGCCCAAATAATTATAAAAATCATCTTTACTTATTTTTCCTCCTTTAACCTCTTTAAGATTATTCAAACTATTATCAAAATATACTTGAGAACAAATAGAACAATAATTTTTCTTAGTTGCCTTTTTTCCTATATAATCTACTTTTCCTTCCCCAAACATCCACCAACAATCAGCCATTTCTTCAGCCAAAACATAGTATGTCTCATTCAAAGAGTCGACATTATGCTTTTTTGGATTATTCATCCCTTCGCAACTTCCATCTTTGGTTATACAAACATAAGTTCTTTCACAATTCAAAGGAGCATCCTCTCCAGGAATAGAGCTACTAGTTTTCCTAACAACAGAATTATGACATATTTGTTTTTTTGATTCTCCACCTAAATCAAGCCTAAAAATAAAAAACAAAATAACAGCAAAACTAGTAATTAAAATAATCAAAATAACTATTTGTCTTGTTGCTAATTCTCCGTTTTTATTTTTTAACATTTTACACTATTCCCATATTTTTTAATAATAAATAAATTCCTGTTAAAGCTATTCCAAAAAGAATAATCCATATTAAATATTTAATCATTGTATCAAGTGTCATTTTATTTCCTCGCTTGTTATTGAAATTTGATTGCCTTTTTTTCTTATTATAATATGAGTATTAGAAGTTATTTCTATACTATAAGGAACATTTATATTTTCCTTAATCAAACAAACTCCCTTATCTTCACATTTCGAAATTTGTCTGTCTCCCCCAATATCCCAAAGAACATCATCACAAATACAAACACAATTTTCTCCAGCACACTGATTAGGTTTTTTGTCTTTTGTAAAATTAAATAAATACCACCCATCAGGATTATTTATTATAAACTCTTCAGCCATCCCTTCTTCTAAAGTCCCATTTTCAATTTCCACTTTTTGAATATATGTTCTAATACTTTCATCAGATTCGTATAATACACTTTTTGCCTCACTAATTTTTTTAGTATCCTCATTAGTATAATAAATATTCATTAAAACATAAATCAAAAAACCAATACAAATAACAGCAACTATAATTTTTAATGTCTCCTCTGCAAGTAAAATCCCTTTTTTATTCATTTTAAAACAAGCCCAAAATAAATTTAGTTGAATTAGTTTCAAAAATAGTTTTAAAATAACCTATTATTCTTTCTTTAAAAAAAAGATAAACCCCTGCAACAACAACTACAAAAACTAAAATTCCTATTATTAACTTTATTAAATTGCTAACTGTAAGTTCTGCCATTATCTAAATGAAAACAAATTTTTAATTTTATCAATAACCCCCAAACCTTCTTCTCTTAACAAAAACAAGGTTATCATAACAATAGCCAAAACAGCGATACTTATCAATAACCAAGGAAGATATTCTGAAGCTATCCCTTTATTATTTTTATTTAAAACACCTCTAATTTTTTTCATAAAAAAACAAAGTTATAAGAGTTTTTAAAAATTACTAACTTCCCACATTTCCAATAACTGAAACAGCTAAAGCATATAAAGCCAAAGTTGCTAAAGTAGCAACCACGGCATATAAAAAAATTCCTTTCTTAAGATTAACTCCAGTTTTATTTGTCTGCTGTAGCCTATCTTGTCCTGAATCAAGTGTTACTAGAGTACTCGTTAAAATAAAAATTATTTCAATAAGATAAAGTCCAATAGATACTTGTAAATAATATGGAGGAATCATATCTTTAACTTGAAATAATTGCAACATATTACCCATTCCTCCTCCCATAGCTTGTTCTGCCCCTCCAGTTTGCATTGAACTTTCAAGTTTTCTTAAAATAGATACTATCATAGAAGATAACCCAATTACAATACCTGAAAGTAATGGAGCTAAAAAAGTCATATTACTTTTCATACTTGAAACAGTTTCTGCAAGCAAATCCTTAAGCCTACTTGTAATCTTATTAATATTTTTCATATACTGGGAAATACTCATTAAACTCCTTGCAGCAATTTCTAAACCTTTTTTAGAACCTTCTACAAGTATTTTCATACTTGTTGCAACCAAATCCGAAGGATAATAATTAATAGCTCCTCTTTTTTTACCAAATATAGCTTTTTCTACACTCATTCCTAAACTTCTTATATTATAATTAACTTTTGAAAAAAATTCACCAGATTTCAAACCTTTTGCAGATTCAGCAGCTTTAGAAAAAACCAATTCAGGAGGAACACCATTTCCTAATCTATTTCCTAATTGAAATAAAGAATTATTAAATTCGTTTTCTAATTGTATTGTTGAATTTCTAGATTTAATCAAATCTTTTGTTTTTGATTTATATGCTACTGAGAAAAAAACTGCAATTCCTAAAGGTAAAAACATACCTAATAGTAAAGCCCCCAATCCAAAAGGACCTTTGATTCCTGCATCCGTTTCAATGAAACCAAGGAAACTATCTTCAGCAATCTTTTCAAAACTCCCAAAACCAATATCTCCGAAAGTAAAATTAGGGGGCAAACCAAGTGCATTAGTAACAGGGGCGAATTGTAAAATTAAAGGCAACAACCCTATAAGAACAAGAGGGAATGCGATTAAAAAGGCCTTATAATAATGCTCTTTACTTTTATATTTAGCATAATCAGGATTTCTTTCAAGAAGTTTTGATTGTCCATAACCTCCTGGACGCTTCATCAAAACCTTGTCAATTAAAAAGAAAGCCATAAAAGGAATTATCAAATTATAAATTACAAAAACATGTATTGATTTTATTAAACCCCCTACCATTGCAGAAGCTAAAGGCAATAAAGCAATACCTAAAACAGGAAGCATAATAGTCAACATATAAATATTAGTTAGAGGTGACTTCACTTCTCTTGAAAACTTCATCATTTTTTCATGAACACCGTCAAGAACAACCTGTAATGCTTTTTCTAAAGTTGCAATCCTTCTTCCTTCATTAGGTTCAAATAAACTACTCTGAATCAAATGAAATCCTTCAATAAACTCTGGAGAATAATCTCTCCATTTTTCCAAATAATTATCTAAACTTTCTTTAATAGTAGAATATTTTCCCATCTCTACATTATAAAATACTTTCTTTAAATCCAAAGCAAGAGGAGGTTGTAAATTATCTGAAGCAAATTGCATCGCTCTTTCTAAGTTAGGGGTATGTCTCATATAAACAACAACATATAACAAAGCAGGAACCATTTGACTTGATGCCTTAAGCCTCCATTTGTTTGCTAACCTAGCGGGATAACTATTCATAAAATAAAATAAAAAAAATCCAGCAATAATCATTAAAAAGAAAAACAAACCAGGAAAAGCAGAGATATCCATTCCATTAACTAAAACAACAGCAATAGAAACAAAAAGACCCACCATAAAAAGAACAAGAAAAGACATAACACTCAACCCCATTGCTTGCCAAGGTTCAACATCTACATGAGCATCTGCTAATTGTTTTTCAAATTTGTTTTTATCTTTTTCAGAAATATTTATTTTAACAAAATTTCCTAAAGATTTACATAGTTTTTCATAACGATTAAGCTCAGGAGAAGCTTCTTTTTTGAAAGTAGAATATTCACTACTATAATTTCTATTACCTTGATTATAAGAATGGACTTGTCCCTCTAATTTAGAACCATATTTATCTAAAACATCCTTTACACTTGGTTTTTTTCCAGAACCCATAGGTTGTCTTCTTGGTTGTCTTCT
>CAYWWB010000002.1:23795-43954 GCA_964462045.1 Candidatus Woesearchaeota archaeon
CCTTTACACTTGGTTTTTTTCCAGAACCCATAGGTTGTCTTCTTGGTTGTCTTCTAGGAATTCTTCTAGGTGGCATCTTATCCTCTTTTTATATAAATAAAAAATTAAATTAATAAATGTTTGTAATCAAATTTCATATCCTCTCTTTTCTAATTCCTTTTCAATTTCTTCTTTCCATCTTGGAAAAACATCTTCAGAAAGAGCAAGTCCTTTTTCTTGACTTATTTCTTCAGAAACTTTATGAAAAATATGATTTGAAAAAGTATTAAACCCAGCTTCAAGTATTGATTTATCATTTATTTTTTTAGAATATTCTACAAGTTCTTTTTTTATTTTTCCCCTTAATTGAATATTATCATAAACCGCATCCCAATTTCCTGCCCAACCTTTAATTCCTCCTGCAATTTCTTTAATAATTTCACTATCCCCATTCATTAAAGCATCAGTAGGTTCTAATTTATCTTTTTCAACATTGTATTTCATTAAATCTACAAAACCTCCTTCTGCAACAGGGTCTTCTGTCCAATGTTTTCTTATTTCTGAAATCCTAACAACTCTCCTCCAAGAATGTAACCCGTCTGCAGATTTAACAGGATTACAAACAACAATAATATCTGTAGCTTTAAATGAAGTGGCAGGAACACCTAAATCATTAACAACCCTATCAAAAACACCATACGGACTAGCACCGTGAATCGTACCTGCAACAACATTTGCCAAAGCACCAACTCTCATTGCTTCATATAAAGCTTTAGCTTCTTCACTCCTAACTTCACCAACAATTAAAGCACTATCTCCCAACCTTAAACTGGTTCTAATTCCTTCAGCTGCTCCGACACCAGTATTTGATTTTAATAAAGCTGAACGGACTTTCATTCTTATAATATTATATTTTAAATTTCTCAATGATTCTACTGGCAATTCTAAAGTATCTTCAACACAAATAATCCTATATTTAGATAAAATCTCTTGTAGCAAACTCCCTAATAAAGATGTTTTACCAGAAGACCTTGTTCCAGCAACTAACAATGTCCTTGAACCATCAATTAAAAAACTTAATAAACCGGCAGCCAAAGAATTAAGCATGTGATTTTCTATAAATAATGAAAGTGTCCACGGATCTTCCCTATGTCTTCTAATAGAATAAGCTAAACCATCAGGAGAAAGAGGTTTTTGAATAATAGCAATTCTTGCTCTTAAAGTTCCTATCTCTAATTGAGTATCTAAAATAGGATTTGCCTCATCTAACGGACTTCCAGACAACATTCTGAATTTTGCTGCCCATGAATTTGCATCTTCATGACTTGGAAGAATATTTGAGGTACATTCATCATAATCTCCATGTTTTACATAAATAGGCACTTGAGAAATAGGAGAATTTAAAGAAATATCTTGAGCATGAGTATCTTGAAGTAAGATTTCAACAACCCCAAAACCAATAGTATTTCTTACTAAAAGTGTTGCAAGTTTGTTTAAATCAGAATAACCAATATCTATCCCTTTACTTTCAGCTAAATCCCTCAGTAAATCTCTTGCAATATTAAAAAAAACTTTCCTTGTTCTTTGAACATCTGTAAATTCTTCTGCTTTTGGTTGATGTTCAATCAAAACACTTCTAGCAAGATTAAGTAAATCATTATGGTCTTCTTTTAAAACTGATTCTGGAGGGGTTAAATGATAAACATACTTTGAATCATCTAAAACTTTTAGAATAGTAACTGTAGAAACATCATAATCATTGTTTCTTATTTCATACTGATCAATAATTTCAGCATCATTAGGAAAATCCGAGATTATTCTTGTAAAACTAAAAGAAGGAATTATGTCTGGTTTGAAAATTCTATGATAAATACTCCTATCTCCAGGAGAATAATCTTTTAATTCATTTGAAATATATTGGATTAATTTTGTAGATTTTAACCTCCCCATAATTTCATCAAGCAAATTAACATAAGAAATCTGATCCATTTTATAATGTCCAGAAAGATTATCTACCTTAGCTTTAGCTTCAAATAAATCACCTCGTATACTATGGTAAGCTGCAATAGGATCTTGTTTTAATTGAAATAAAAAAGAAAACAAATCATTATATCTTTTTTTAAAAGAACTTTGATTTGCTTTAACTAACTTCCCATAAGAAAGAATTTTTTCTTGTTTTAATAATGAAACATATAAATGAGCTATTTCTAAAAGCATTGAAGTTTCTTCAAAATCATAATTATAATTTTTTTGTTGGGAAAAAACAATTCTTGAAGCACTAGGATTTTCAATTAAAGCATCAATTGTTCTTTCCATTACTTCTGGTTGTTCAACTAAACTTGGAACATAATTCTCTTTAGAATAATCAATATACAAAACATCTTCACCTCCTTCTCTTCTAATTTCAGCAGAAGCAACAGTTTTTTGATTTTTTTGTTTTTCTGGCATATCTAAAAAAAGAAAAAATACTTTAAAATATTTGTCATTACAAAAAATTTTTTGATTAAAATTAAACAAAAATAATTAAAAACAAACACTTACTAGTAAAAATATGCCATATGACATTATAATTGGAAGAAATGAGTCTGATAAAAAAGCTTATGGAAAGAGGGGCGTGTGTTTTATTGGAAAGGGGTATGTTAGGATGGGTCAATATACCTCTTTAAGTAATAAAATTTATATGGATGTTGTCCGTAGTCATGTTTTATTACTAGCTGGTAAAAGAGGTTCAGGAAAATCTTATACATTAGGGGTGATTGCAGAAGAAATGACTAATCTTCCAAAAGAAGTAAGCCAGAACATAGCTCCACTAATTTTTGATACTATGGGAATTTATTGGACAATGAAAATTAGAAATGAAAAAGATAAAGAACTCCTAACAGATTGGGGACTTAAACCAAAAACTCTTCCAGTAAAAGTATTTGTCCCTTTTGGACATTTTGATGAACATGCTGAAAAAGGGGTTCCAGTAGATAGAAAATTTGCATTAGATGCTTCTGAACTAACAGCAGAAGATTGGATTCTAACATTTAATTTAGATTTTTTAAATCCTGTTTCGGTGTTATTTCAAAAAATAATTGGAAGAATGAAGAAAGAAGGAAAAACATTCACTATCCAAGAAATAATAAAAAAAATTGAAAAAGATGAAATGGCAACAAATGAAACAAAAAATGCTGCAATAGGATTATTAGAAGCTGCAGACAACTGGGGAATTTTTGCACAAAAAGGAACAGAACCCACAAGAATAGAAGATTTATTTACAGGAGGTTTAACAACTGTTTTAGATTTAAGTGTTTACAACTCAATTGGAGCATTCAGTGTAAGAGCTTTAGTAGTAAGTTTAGTTTCAAGAAAAATTTTCAATCAAAGAATGGCTGCAAGAAAAAAAGAAGAAATAAAAGATATTTCAACAGGTTTAAGTGCTGTAAACATAGAAGAAAAACAAGAAACACCTTTAGCCTGGCTTTTTATTGACGAAGCCCATGAATTTCTTCCAGAAAATAAAAAAACAGTTGCAACAGATGCTCTTGTGCAATTATTAAGGGAGGGGAGACAACCTGGAGTAAGCTTAGTTCTTGCTACACAGCAACCAGGAAAAATTCATGGAGATGTTATGACTCAGTCTGATTTAGTTCTTTCACACAGAGTAACTTCAGCCCAAGATATTGATGCATTAAATCAAATTATGCAGACATATGTTATGAAAGGTATAAGAGAACAAATGAATAGTTTACCTTCACTAAAAGGTTCTGCAATAGTTCTAGATGATAATTCAGAAAGAATATATTCAATGAGAATGCGTCCAAGATTTACCTGGCACGGGGGTGAAGCACCTAAAGCTATTAAAGAAGAGAAAGAGATATAATTTCTCCGGAGTGCCAGGTTCCTGGCTATGGAGGTCGAGTAAGTTCACGAGATGATATATGCGGAGTGTATTATTTAAAATTCGAGTGGGCTTAGGAGATAAGAAGCACCTAAAGCTATTAAAGAAAATAAAGAAATATAATTTATAATGTAAAGTATAGAAATTCTTTTAAACTAATTTTCCATTAATTTTTTATGGATTATAAAAAATGTGAACATTATCTGAAAGGAAAAACAAAAGAAATGTATTTCCTAAAAAAGAAAATTGTTTTTTGTGAAGTTTCTCCTGAAAAATGTCCTTATAAACAAGGGAAACGTTTAGAGTGGGAAGGTAAAGAATTTGTAGGAAATATGTGTGAAGGATTAACAAAAAAATTACAAGAACAAATTAATTCAATAGCTTAAAATCAACTCTTAATCTTATCTTACCCGGAGCTAATTCTCCAGCTTTTTTCTTATTTAAAATTTTAATCTTCTTTTTATTTTCTTTTGCTTGTTCTTTAATTAAATCAACAATATCTTCAATATTTTCTGTTTTACAAAAACCATAATAATAGATTCTTGTTCCTTTTTTTGATAATTCAAATGCTTGTTTTAGAAAAGTATCTTTTAATTGAGGACGAGGCATAATAATAACATCAAATTTCTTTTTTTCTTGCTTTATTTTTTTTACAGCTTTTTTAATATCTCCGCCAACAAATTTAATATTGTCCTGAACTTTATTTAATTCTGCATTTAACTTCCCATATTTGTTTGCTTCCCTGTTAATTTCATTAGAATAAACTTCTTTAGCTTTAGAATTCTTAGCTATAACAATTGAAAAAGGAGCAACTCCTGCAAACATAACTAAAACCCTGTCATTTTTCTTAATCTTTTCTGAAATTTCTTTTCTTTCGTTTGAAAGACGAGGAGAAAAATAAGTAGTATCAATATTAAATCTAAAAACACAATTATTTTCTTTATATAAAACCTCTTTATTTCTTTCTCCAGCCAGATGTTTAGTCTCCATCTTTCTTAATCTTCCCTTAAATTTTCCAGACTTTTCTAAAACTGTTTTAATATTATTATGTTCTCTTAAAAGTTTTTTAGCAAACTTTCTTTTTTCAGAAACTTTCACCTCATCAGGAAAATTAACAATTGCAATACTTCCTAAAACATCAAAACTTCTATGCGCCATAAAATCAAAAACAAAAAACAAGATTTAAAGGTTTTGGATAAGCAGATAATTACTGGAAAAATTATTTAGTTTAAAAGAAAAAAAGAGAAATTCTATTTTATCAAACTTTAGGCAAATCATTGTTAGAAATAGGGAGGACTACAAATCTTTAGATTTGTTTTTAGTAGGAATTAGTAAAACAAAACTCCAAAATAAATTTTTCAAAATTAAATAAATTTATAAAATTAAAAAACAAAATAATAATATGAAAAAAGGTGTATTAAGTTTGTTTTTAATGACTCTTACAATAGGATTAGTTAAAGCTTATAGTTATACTTTTTCTCCAAGAGGGATGTTTACTGGAATGGATTCAAAAACATTAACAATAGGGCTATTTTTCATAATTCTTTTTGCAGTTATAAACTATGTAATGAATAAATTTTTCAAAGAAAATAAAGCACTCTCAGCTATAGTTTCATTTGCAATGTCTGCATTATCAGTATTTTATTTAAATAGATATTTTTCAATAGAAGAAGCATTACAGGGAATCGGAATCTCTGGAGATGTTTTAATAATCATTGCTCCATTCCTAATTCTAGCAGGACTTTTTTGGCTATCTTATCCAAAAGTTAAAGGAAAAAACAAAAGAAAATTCAAACCTGCAAGACTTTTCTTTTTAATTGGAAGTCTTTTAATAATAGCGTCAAACACAGAATTAATTTATGAAAAATTCACTGCAGCAATCATGGGAGTGATTTCAATAATTATTGGTATGGTTATTACATTAAGAAAAAATAAGAAGAAAAAATAACAAAAAAACTATTAAAAAACAAATCTTAAAAAGATACTTCTAAAAAAGAAGATTATAATAAAGAAATTAAACAAAGAAAAAATCTTTTAATAAAATGTGAAAGATTTTTTAAAAAGTGGGCAAAAGGAACAAACAAACCTAAATACTATGGAAGCTGGGCTAATTTTATTCATTATCTAAAACAAAATAACTTTGGAAAAAACGAAAAAGATATTTGTAATAATTTAAATCTTTCTCAAAAAGAATTTGTGAAAATTTTTAACAAATATGGAAGATAATTAAAAAAATTTATCTATTATGGGGCTGAGTCCTTGCTTTATTTGCAATATTTTTATCTCCTTCAACTCCTAATCCTATAGCTTCCTGTTCTGATTTCTTTATTTCAAATCCAATTCCCCTAATCCAATTCCTAAATTTCTTATTAAAGATTGTAAGGAATAAACTAATAATAAAAACTGCTCCTAATACTATAGACATTCCAACAGATAAATCTACATCAGGACTTGCAAACCCTGAAACAATTTTATATAGTAAAAAACCTGTAAAAAGCAACCACAAGAACTTAACTAAAACAACTTGCCCTACATTTGCTTTGCCTGGAACTAATTTAACTTCCTCTCCTTTTTTTGTATTTTTTATTGGAGATAATAATGCTGCTGAAAACAAAAGCATAACTGCAAATGGAACAAAAATACTAAGAGTCATACCTAAAGCAGAATAAGTTGATAAAATTGTAAAAATTTCTTCTGGAGTTATGTATGCAATAGCTAAAAAGGAAACTAAAATAGATAATATCCATTGAACTCCTTGTTGAGAAGGAATATTAGTCATATTAAAAATACTAAATATAAGTAAAATTAAAATTCCAAACATAAAATATTTTGCAACACTAACATCTAAATCTCCTTGGCTCCAATCACCAAACATTTCAGAAATAAAAGAAGATGAAACTGCACTTCCAGTAACTTCTGCACTTGAAGGAACTTGAATACTTAACAATAAAAGAGCAAGAACAAAAATTCCTACAATAACTCCTGTTGGGATATTCTTAGAAAAACTTACTTGTTTGCCTTTTTCTCCCTTCTTTTTACTCATAATAACTAAAGAAAAAACTAATTTATAAATATTTCTATAATAACCTCTCACAAATTAACACACATAAATTCAAAGTTATTTTTAACTTTTCTTAGGAAAAAATAACTTCCTCACAATCATATAAATTATCCATATAACTAATACCAAAGGTACTGCAAAAATCAGAACAATATAAGATTGAAAAATAGTATATAATTCTTCAGGTGAAATAAAAAATACAGCTAAAAGCCCAATTCCTAGAGAAAGAACAAATTGAATAATTTTATTTTCAGGAATGCTTGCACTTTTCAAAACATAAAAAATAATCAAAAAAACCAACACACCTAAAAAAATCTTAAAATAAACCATATGTTCTAAACCAATACCAAAATTATTTGAAAACTTTTCAAAAAAAACTTTTAAAAAATCTAAAGCTCCTAAAAAATACAATAAAACCAGTATTCCTATCAATGCAATTAAAAAAACAAATCCTCTTTTAATTTTATTCATATTAAACTAAAAAAAATATAATTTATAAAACTGTCTAATCTAAAACCACTTATCCAAACCCTTCTGAGTTTTCTTTTTTTCAATATCCTTTAATTTATCAATCTGTTTCTGAACTCTTTCCTCAGAAAAATCATGCTTTTCAACTAAAATTTCTTTTATTTTGTCTTCATCCATTTTTGGAAACTCTATATCAAAATTTTCAACATTAGGTTTGTGAAACAAATAAAAAATTTCTTTCCAATCAAATTGATGTTCTTCAGGAAGACTCATAATTTTTTCTTCAACTTCTTCAAAAATCAAAACTGGTTGTTTCTTTCTTCTAACAATTTCCAATGCTTTTTTTTGTCCAATTCCTGGAACTCCCTTAGGATTATAATCTGTTCCAACTAAAATCCCTAAACAAATTAATTGATTCAAACTAATTTCCAAATGATTCAAAACTTTCTCTAATTCAATAATCTCAGGATTTATCTGAATATATCCTGAAGGAGTTTTTTTAGTCCTTGAAATAGTTAAATTCCTAATTAACTTCGGAGCACCAAAAAGCAAACTATCGTAATCCTGACTAACAACACCAAAATACTCTTTATTTTGCTTACATAAAAAAGACGCTTCTGCCTCACCTTCAGAAGGAGCCTGAACAACTGCAATTCCCATTGCTCCTAAAAGCTCTTTACTTTCTAAAATCATCTCATCATTTAATCTTAACAACTGACTACTATAAGATTTCATTCCAGAAATATCTCCCTCATTTTTTGCTTTTTCATATTTTTCTTTTGCACTATCCCTTGCTTCTTTTCTCTCAACATGAGTTTTCCCTTTCAACTCTGGAGCCTTCCCATCAAAAACATAAATTAAATTAATTCCCTGAGATAACAAGTTTATATTTCTATAAAAAATCCCTGATAAATGACTTGTAACTCTTTTTTCAGAATCCATTAATGGAGTTCCATCTTGCTGCCTTATTGTAGATAAAAATTGGTAAAGAGTATTAAAAGCATCAACACAAACAGTTTTATTTTTCAAATCTTCAGTATCAAATTCTTTCCTTGGAATAATTTCTTTTATACTTAAACCCATGTTCAAACAAAGCAGAGGTATTATAAAAGATTAACTAAATCAAACCTTTTTATCTAATAAAATACATGCAACTAAATCTCCTGCAACATTTAATACTGCCCTAGACATTTCTAAAATTCTGTCCACTCCGAGGATTAAAGGAATTCCAATCAAAGGAACTCCAGCAGACATTAATACTGAAGACAAAACAACAATTCCTACCCCTGGAGCCGAAGGAGTTCCTATTGAAGCCCCAACAGCAGTAACTATTAAAGCTAATAAAGCTGAAATTGGGAGAGACATTCCAAATAATTGTGTCATAAATATTGTTGCTAATCCCTGATATAAAGCAGTTCCACTCATATTAATTGTTGCCCCCACAGGAATAATAAAATGAGCAGTAGAAGGTTTAACCTTAAATTTGTTTATAGCTGTTTTAATAGACAATGGAATAACAGCAGCAGAACTATCTGTTGAAAAAGCCATTAACAATGCATTTTTACTATCTTTCAAAAACCTAAAAGGGTTCCTCCTACCTATTATTGCCACAGCCATAAGAAAAACAATCATTAAAATAAACAATGCTAATATAACAGAAAAAACATACATTCCCAATCCAGACAAAACATCTAAACCTGTCCGCATTGTAACATCCGCTAGTAAACCAAAAACAGCAAGAGGAGCAATATACATAACCCATTTAACAATCCTCATTGAAACAGATTGGATAGAATCCATTAATTCTAAAAGAGGTTTGGCTCTTTTTCTTGAAAGGGATAATAAAGCAAAACCCACAATAAATGAAAGAAATACTACCTGAATCATATTTGAATTAAGCATTGCGTTAATAGGATTTGAAGGAATAAGAGAAATAACTTTATTAGGAATACTTGAAAAACTTAAAGAAGGTGAAGTAATATTTCCTTCTGAAACAATTGAAGAGGGTATTCCCCCTGAAGATTGATTTAATGCTTGAGGAGCAATATAATTTCCAGGTTGAATAATCATTCCAATAGCCAATCCAATTATAATAGCAATAACCGCTGAAATAAGCAGATAAATTAGCAACCATGTACCTTTTTTCTTAATCTTATTTATACTCCCTCCTGAAGTTATACCCCTTAATACAGAAGCAAAAACTAAAGGAACAACAATCATCTGTATTACAGCGAGGAATAAATAACCAGGAAGAGAAAGCCAGTTACCCAAAATTGAAGCAACATCTTTTTCAACTAACCCTGTAGAAGGTCCTAGTAAAACACCCGCAATAATACCTAAAACCATACCAATAATAATCTGAAGCCAAAGCCTCCCCTTAAGCAAAGCAACTAAATGTTCATTCAACCCACGAAGCTGTTTCTTAGACATTAAATTAGAAGAATGTTTTTTGTTTTTCTGAGAATTACCTAAATCATCTCCTTTTTTTGACATAATTAAAACTAGTTAAAAGTATTTTTAAAGTTTAAGATAAATTTAGAAGAAATTTTTTATTTCTTCTTAGAGGCCTTCTTTTTAGAATTTCCTTTTTTCCCTAAATTATTTTTCTCTTTTCCTTTTTTGTCTTCTTCTTTCTTTTCTTGTCCTGAAATTTTTTTATCAGAACCTTCTGCAACTTCCTTTAATGCATTATCAAAATCTTGTTTTGTAATCTTAAATCCTTTTTCTTTTTCTTTTGAGGAATAAACTCTTTTAATTGCATTAACTCCTGCATTTCTGCAAACAGATTCTATTTCTGCTCCAGTCCATTCTCCTGTTTTATTAACATAATCTAAAATTCTAACATTCTTATCTAAAGGCATATTTTTGGTATGAACTTTGAAAATTTCTTCTCTTGTTTTTTTATCTGGAATTCCTAGCTCAACTTTAGCGTCAATTCTTCCGGGCCTTAACAATGCAGGATCAATTAAATCCTTTCTATTAGTAGCAGCAATAACCATTACTTTTTCTAATTCCTCCACCCCATCCATTTCAGAAAGTAACTGATTAACAACTTTTTCAGTAGAGTCATTCAAACTTCCTCCACGCTGTTTTGAAATAGAATCAAACTCATCAAAGAAAATTATAGTAGGTGAAACTTGTTTTGCTTTTTTGAAAATTTCTCTAATTCTTTTCTCGCTCTCTCCTACCCATTTGCTCATTAATTCGGGACCTTTAACTGATATAAAATTAGCATTTGCTTCATTTGCAACAGCTTTAGCTAACATAGTTTTACCAGTTCCTGGAGGCCCATGCAACAAAACCCCTTTGGAAGGTTTAACACCTGCTTTAGTATATAAATCAGGTCTTATCAAAGGTAACTCAATTAACTCTCTTAATTTTTCTTTAACTTTTTTCAAACCTCCAATATCACCCCATCTAACATGAGGTTTATTAATTAAAACCTCTCTCATTGCTGAAGGTTCTACTTGTTTCAAAGCATCAAAAAAGTTTTGTTTTGAAACTTTTATACTATCTAATATTTTTGTTGGAACTTTTTCTTCAATATTTTTAAGTTCTGAAAAATAAGGTTTTATAGCCTTTAAACCTGCTTCCTTACATAACTCTTCTATATCCGCACCAGTATATCCAATTGTTCTCCTTGAAATTTCATCAAAATTAACATCATTGTCTAAAGGCATACCACGAGTATGAATTCTTAATATTTCTTTTCTTCCTTTTTCATCAGGAGGATTAATTCTCAATTCCCTATCAAATCTTCCAGGACGCCTTAAAGCTTCATCGATATCATCTGGTCTATTAGTTGCAGCCATAACAACAACTTGTCCTCTTGATTTTAATCCATCCATTAAAGCAAGTAACTGAGCAACAACTCTTTTTTCAGTTTGATCTGTTCCTTCCCCTCTCTTAGGAGCAATAGCATCAATCTCATCTATAAAAATAACTGAAGGAGCATTTTTAGAAGCCTTATCAAAAATCTCCCTTATTTTCTTTTCACTTTCACCATAATATTTTGACATAATCTCTGGACCTGCAATAGAATAAAAACTTGAATCTGTTTCTGTTGCAACAGCTTTAGCAAGAAGAGTTTTACCTGTTCCAGGAGGCCCTGTCATTAAAACCCCTTTTGGAGCTCCAATACCTAATTTTTCAAAAACTTCAGGATGTTTCATTGGAAGTTCTACCATTTCTCTAACATTTTCTACTTCATTTTGCAACCCTCCAATATCTTCATAAGAAACTCCTGTTGCTTCCATTTCTCCTGAAGCTTCATCAGAAACAACTATTTTTGTTGAAGGAGTTATCACAAGGTATCCTTTAGGATTAGCTTTTGAAATTGTATAACCAAGTTTGTTTCCAAAAACATCAATAACAACCTTTTGTTTTAGGCTTAAAGGTTGGTGTAATAATTTTGTGTGAAAATATTCAGTAGGATCATCACTAAATCTAACCTCCTGTAAGGGGGAAAGAGTTATTTTATTAGCAGGAGAAACTTTTGTTTTACTTACTGAAATTTTATCCCCAATAGAAGCACTAATATTTGATCTTGAAGTCCCATCAAGCCTTATAATTTCTCTTCCTTCATCACTTTTAACAGAACGCATAGCTTTAACAGGAATTGATTTTTTTGATTTAACTTCAATAATTTCTCCAGAAACAATCCCCAGTTTATTCATCATTGCGGACGGAAGCCTTGCTATTCCTTTATCAATATCTTCTTGCAATGAACCCACTATTTTTAATTCAAATTTATTTTCTACCATTTTTCTTATCAAATACTACTTCTAACACCCCATTATTTATGGTGTGCTCCATAGTTTTAGTTTTAGCATAATTAGGAAGTGTTTTTTTAATAACTAAACCATTAATTAATTTTTGAGTTAAATAATTTTGAACACTTTCAGTTTCAGATTCTTTTTTTCCTGCTTTTACTTCTAAAGTATTTCCCTTTATTGAAACAGAAACATCTTCTTCAGAATATCCAGGTAATTCAAAAACAAAATAAATCTTTTTTTCATCTTCTACAAAATCAATCTGTCTTTCTTCACTCTCCCCTTTATAAACTGTTTCACTATAAGGTCTTCTAGCCCTACCAATATCTTTTCCAAAAAATTCTCTTACTATCTCATCAAATGGGTCTTCACCAAATGGCATTTTATCTTCCTCTTTGAATTAAATTTAATTGTATCATTTTATATATAAATTTTATCCTAAATAATTTTTACTTGGGACTGCTGGTTTAGCTGCTCTAAGATAATCATCTTCAACTTTTTTATAAACCTCAATTGTATTTGAACTAACACTTGCTTTTATTTTTTCAAGTGCCTTATTAAAATGTTTTTTACATACTTCTTTTGAATTTATAGACTCTCTTAATGCAATCATAGCAGCTTCCCTTACAAAAGATTCCAAATCAGCTCCAGTATATCCCACAGTATTTTTAGATAATTCTTTAAGACTAACATCTTTTCCTAAAGGCATTTTATCAGTATGAATTTTCAAAATATTTTCTCTTGATTTTTCATCTGGAGCATTAACTAAAAGTAATTTATCAAATCTTCCTGGCCTTAATAAAGCAGGGTCCAACATATCAGGTCTATTAGTAGCCCCAATAACTAAAACATCTTTTAAATCCTCCATCCCCTCCATTTCAGAAAGTAATTGATTCAAAACTTTAGTCCCTTCTTGAGATGAAGCATTATCACTCCCTCCTCTTTTACTTGCTAAAGATTCTATTTCATCAAAAAACACCACACAAGGAGCAGCTTGTCTTGCCTTTTCAAATACTTTTCTTATACCCTTATGGGATTCATTAACCCACTTACTTAATAATGAAGGCCCTTTAACTGAAATAAAATTTGCTTCTGATTCCTTTGCAACAGCCTTAGCTAAAAGTGTTTTACCTGTTCCTGGAGGCCCATAAAGTAAGATTCCTTTGGGAGCCCTTATTCCCATCCTTTCAAAACTCTTAGAATATTTTAGTGGCCATTCAACAGCTTCTTTCAACTCATTTCTAATTTCATCAACACCCCCTATATCATTCCAACTTACATTAGGAGTTTCAATTAAAACCTCTCTTAAAGCAGAAGGCCTAACAACTTTTAATGCTTCAAAAAAATCTTTTTGTTTAATAACCATTTTTTCTAAAATTTCTTGAGGAATTTCTTCAGCAGAATCTAATTTCAATGAAGGTAACATATTTCTTAAAACATTCATAGCTGCCTCTTTAGTCAAAGCTTGTAAATCAGCCCCAACAAAACCATGTGTTAAAGAAGAAATTTTATCTAACTTAACATCTTTGGTTAAAGGCATTCCTCGAGTATGAATCTTTAAAATAGAATGTCTTCCAGCTTTGTCTGGAACACTAATTGAAATCTCCCTATCAAATCTTCCTGGACGTCTCAAAGCGGGTTCAATAGAATTAACTCTATTTGTAGCTCCAACAACAATAACATTTCCCCTACCTTTTAACCCATCCATCATAGTTAATAATTGTGAAACAACTCTTCTCTCAACTTCCCCATGAACATCTTCTCTTTTAGGAGCAATAGCATCAATCTCGTCTATAAAAACTATTGAAGGAGAAGTTTTTTCTGCTTCTTCAAAAATCTCTCTAATCTTTTTTTCAGAACCCCCATACATTGCATTATGAATTTCAGGCCCATTTACTAAAATAAAATTAGCATCAGATTCATTTGCAACAGCCTTAGCTAAAAGGGTTTTACCTGTTCCTGGAGGTCCATGCAATAAAACACCTTTAGGAGGATCTATTCCTAATTTACTAAAAACCTCCGGATGTTTCAGGGGAATTTCAATCATCTCTCTAACTTTTTTAATTTCTTTTTCAACTCCCCCAATGTCTTCATAGGTTATGTCTGGAACATGATCTTCCTTAATGTCAACCGCCTTTGGATTTAAAATAACTTCAGTATTTTCAGTTATTTTAACAGGTTTACTTGGATTTGTACTCGCAACAACAAATTTAATTTTTCCAGTATTCCCTCCAAAATTTCCTAAGCCCATATTACCTAAAACATTTCCAAAAACTTCATTCAAATCACCCAAATCATCAGAAAGCAAATCTTGTCTTTTTCTTGCTCCAATAACTAAAATATCTCCTTTAACAATTCCCCTCCCTAGAAGCCCTCTTTTTAATCCTTCTGCATCTCCTTGAACCATGATTCCTTTTTGAGAAGGAGCTATAGTTATTTTTTTTGCTTCTTCTACATTTGCTTTAGAAATTTTCACATTCTCTCCAATACTTGATTTTGCATTTCTTCTTAAAATCCCATCTATTCTAATAATCCCTTCTCCTTCATCAGCAGGATAAGATTTATCTACAATTGCGATTGTTTCCTTATTTCCTTTAATAAAAATAAAATCCCCTCTTGAAACTCCTAAATCATCCATTAATTTTTTATCAATTCTTGCAATTCCTTTATACGCATCATCTTCTAAAGCTTCAACAACATTCAATTGAATTTCCTTATCTTGTTTCTTCATTTTTATTCTCCTTATTTAAATCACTAAACCTCAAACTTAACTTACCTATATCCTCAAAGCATAATCTCACCATATCATCCATCATTTTTTCTTGTTTTTTCATAAATGAAACAATTTCTTTAGGTATTGAAACGGCATAACTATTTCCCACAAGTCTCATCTTAACATTAAATTCTTTTTTTCTTAAATTCACGAATTTTTTATATTTTTCCTCATCAATAGGATGGATTATTTTTGAATTACAATTTGAACAAACTACTGCCCTTAAAGCAACCCCATTTTTAATTACTTTTGCTTTTTTCATTTGTAATCCGCATTTCTTGCAAAGTATAGGGTTATCAAATAAGTCTGTCATTTTTTAATTTTTTCTAATCATAAATTGTATATACATATAAAAGTATATTTTTAAATCTTTTGTAAATGTATATACATATTGTGTATACTAAAAATCCTTAAAAATCTTATCGCCAGAAATTAAATCCCTAAGAACATTCTTCAATTCATCTTTTTTAACTCTAATTTGTTTTGTTGTATCTCTGTCTCTAATTGTAACATCCTTGTTTTCTAGAGATTTTTCATCTATTGTTATGCAATAAGGGGTTCCAGCCTCGTCATTTCTAGCATACCTTCTCCCAATGCTTCCTGATTTATCACAAATAACATTCCATTCTTTTTTCAAATCATCAAAAACTTCCTGAGCAAAATCCTGAAATTCTGGTTTTTTAACAATTGGAAAAACAGCAGCTTTAATCGGAGCTAATCTAGGAGACAAACTTAAAATTGTTTCTCCTTTTTCATTTTCTGATAATGCATCAAATAAAAAAACCAAAAAAGCTCTTTCAACACCTAAAGAGGGTTCTGCAACAACCATTGGAAGGACTTTTTCTTTTTTCTCTTCGTCAAAAATCCTTAAATCTTTTTTAGAAAATTTCTCGTGTTGTGTTAAATCATATGTTCCTCTGTCTGCAATCCCTTCAAGTTCTTTCCACCCAAAAGGAAATTTATATTCTATATCCCAAGTGTCAGTAGCATAATGACTTCTCTCATCTGAAAGATGTTGCCTGATTCTAAAATTCTCTTTTTTAGCTCCCAAATCTAAAAACCATTTAACTTCAGTCGCCAACCAATAAGCATGCCAAGGCAATTTTATTATTCCTTTTTTTAAGGTATCTTTAATTTTCATATTCTTTGATTCTTTATTTTTACTTTGCATTTCTTCAGAATAAACATTCAATTCAAAATCTTCTAACTCCTTAAAATAAGGACAATCTTCTTTTTTATCTGAATCAATAAAATACTCTATTTCCATTTGTTCAAATTCTCTACTTCTAAAAAGAAAGTTCCTTGGAGCAATTTCATTTCTAAAACTCTTTCCTGTTTGTGCAATACCAAAAGGAAGTTTCATTCTTGAAGTTTCTAAAACTTTTTTAAAATTTGCAAAAATTAATTGTGCTGTTTCAGGTCTTAAATAAGCTTTTTCAGAATCATCTTTAATTGGTCCAACCTGAGTAGTAAACATAGGATTAAATTCTCCTTTTGATTCCAATTCTCCTCCGCATTTATCACATTTTGCAGTTTCTAATTCGTGTTTATCAACTTTGCTTTTGTATTTACATTTTTTACAAACAACAGCAACATCTACAAAATTTTTAACATGTCCTGAAGCTTCCCAAACTTTTGGATTGGTTATTATACTTCCATCAATTCCCTCAACATCTTCTCTTTGATTAACATGAAACTTCCACCACTCCTTTTTTAAATTATTTTTTAACTCAACTCCCAAAGGTCCAAAATCCCAAAAACCTGCCAAACCTCCATACAACTCTCCTGAAGGAAAAACTAATCCTTTCTTTTTACAAAAATTAGCCATTTCTTCAATTGAAAACTCCTTATTCTTTAATTCTACCATAACTAATTAGAAAAAACTTTGTTTTATTAATTTTTGTATTTTATTCTTCCTTCGTCTGATAAAATTTTAATTTTAGCGGGCGAACTAAAATCTTGGATTTTTGCTCTTTTTATTGTTCTTTAATTTTCTTCACTTCATAAACTTGAATTTTTATATTCTCTGGGTGTTTCCAATAATCAGGATTAAGTCCTGCCTTAGCACATAAATGATTAAGAAAAACTTTTTTATCCGGAATTTGTTCCCAAACCTGAGGAAGGAATGTAGAAGTTCTTCCTGAATTTTTATCAGTTAAAATAACCCCTAAATTAGGATTCAATTTTTCTAATAATTCTTCAGGAGAATTAAATTCAAGTTCTTTTGATTTTCCTAAAATTGAAATTTCAATTTTTATTTCTTTTAGTTCAGATTCTTCAAGAGGAGGAAATCTTGGATCATGTAAAGAAGCATTTAAAACATTTTTTTGAATATCTTCCCATAAAGGCCTACTTTTAACAACTTCTAAACTTCCAATACATCCTCTTAAATTCCCTCTTTTAGTTAGGGTAACAAAACTTGCTTTTTCTTCTGAATATTTTTCTTTAATTTCTTCAGGAACTTTTGGTTCTTCTCCTTTAAAATAACTTTCAAGGGTATTTCTTGCAAATTTTATTAATCTTTGTTTCATCTTAAACATTCCCTAAATAAACATATTTTAGCCCTACATCTAACCCAATTTTTTTAGCTTTTTCTAAAACACTTATCTCAGTAGGTTCTCTATCTTGCATTTTATACATAGGAAAAAATCTTGAAATATGCCAAGGAACATTTTTATCAATACCTGCTATAAAATCTGCAATCTCTTTCAATTCCTCATCAGAATCATTTAAATCTGTAATAACCAAAGTTGCAATTTCAATATGAATTCCTCCCTCATAAGCTCTTTTTATTGTTTCTAAAACAGGTTTAATGCCTTTAGTTGCATTACAATACTCTCTATAAGTCTCGTCTTTAAAAGTCTTTAAATCAATATTCATAGCATCAATTAATTTCTCTTTTTGTAAAAACTCAAAACTTTCCCTAGTCAAATAACCATTAGTAACTAAAATATTTTTCAAACCTTTTTTCTTTGCTATTCTAGCTGTATCTCTAATAAATTCCACATTAATTATAGGCTCATTATAAGTATAAGCAATACTTTCACAATCATTATTCAATGCTTCTTTAACAACTTCTTCAGGTTTTGTATCTTTTCCAATTATTTGTCCTTCACTTGAAATCTGAGAAATATCAAAATTCTGACACCATTGACATTTAAAATTACAACCAACAGTTCCAATTGAATAAACCCCTGTTCCAGGTAAAAAACTAAACAATGGTTTTTTCTCAATTGGATCAACATGTTGAGCAATTAATTTTCCATAAACTAAAGAAAACAATTCTCCATTAATATTTTTTCTGACTCCACACAAACCAACTTTTCCTCTAGAAATAACACACTCTTGAGCACAAGCTTTACATTTGACATTTCCTTCTTTTAAAGATTCATAAAGCCCAGCTTTCTTCATAAAATTAATAAACAATCAAGTATTTTATATCTTATGGAATGGTATCCTTCAGATTCAGAAAAATTAAAAAGAGATTTAGAAAAATATCTTTCTAAAAAACCTGAAAAGTTTTCAAAAAAAGAAATTCATGGTTTAGTAGTTCCTCATGCAGGTTATGAATTTTCAGGAGAGATTGCAGGAAAAGCTTACTCTCTAATCAAAGATAAAGGATTTGAAAAAGCAATAATTCTTGCTCCAAGTCATTATGCAATGTTTCGAGGAATTTCTTCAGTAGAAAAAATTGAAACTCCCTTAGGAAAAACAGAAATATTGAAAAACCCCTATCCCAAGGGAGGTTATGAACACGCAATTGACAACCAAGTTCCTTTTTTACAATATTTAGGAATAAATAAAATCCTTCCACTTATTATAGGAGAAATTTCAGTAACTGGATCAGAAAAAATTGCAAAAGAAATTTTAAAACAAAAAGATGAAAAAACAATAATAATTATTTCTACAGATTTAAGTCATTTCTTGCCTTATGAAGAAGCAAATCAAGTAGATAAAGAAACAATAAAAATAATTCAAAATTTAAAAACATCTCAATCAGAAGCAATAGATGCTTGTGGAAAAATGCCTTTAGTAGTTTTAATAGAAATGTCTAAAATCCAAAATTGGAAACCTGAATTAATTGAACATAAAAATTCTGCTGATACTAAACCTGAATTAGGAAAAGAAAAAGTTGTTGGTTACATGTCTATGGTTTTTTAACCCTCATAATACTCCACTAATTCCGGAATATTTTTATAAAGAATTTCGCAATTTTCACAACTTTCTACGTAACAAACAGCAGTAGAGTTTTCAGATAATTCATAATTTAAAGAATCATCAAAAGTATAAAATTCCTTATAAGAAGAAGTTTCTGAAGCTATATTCCCTATGTTTTGTGTTGAAGAGGAAACATCATTTAAATCTTCATCCTTAATAACACATTTTACACTAACATTTCTTGCTTCATCACCCCCATAATTAGAAATTTCATAACCAAAATACATCTGGGAATTATTATCTTCATTAATAGCCCATCCATAAAGTTCGATATCTACAAGTGCCTTTGAATTAGACTTAGTTGTTTCAAGAGAATATAAAACAAATAATAAAAACAAAAATACAATTAAAATAATTGATAATTTTTTATAAATATTAACACTCTTTTTCATAAAATAAAGAAATAAAAGATATTTAAAAAACTTACTTTAGAAAATTTTATAAAATACAATAATCATAAAAATCTATGGAAAATTGGAAAACCCACTTAATTTTGCATTTTGGAACAGCAAATGGAGAAAAACCCTCAGAAGTAGCAAAAAAACTAGAAGAAGCAGGTTTTGAAACTTCATTAGGCCCTGTAGATTTCATTCACAAATGGAATAAAGAACCTACAAAAGAACAAGTTTTAGAATTAGCAAATAAAGTATCAGAAAAATTGCAAGGGACTGGGAGTGTTTTTAATCTAGACACTCATGACTAAAATCTCCTTAATTTTTATTCTATGGAAAGATTTAATAAAAGTATTTGAAAAGAAATAATATGATCAAGTGGGTGTGCCGGAGCGGTCAAACGGGACAGGTTTAGGACCTGTTGGCTTAGTGCCTACCAAGGTTCAAATCCTTGCATCCACATTAGGATTTGAACGAAGTTTCGTCTGGCTTTCCGCATCCAATATTGGAAAGACGGGCGAACTAAAAATCTTGGATTTTTTGAATAGAACATTGCAAATTTTCGTCTGGCTTTCCGCATCCAATATTGGAAAGACGGGCGAACTAAAAATCT
>CAYWWB010000003.1:0-25143 GCA_964462045.1 Candidatus Woesearchaeota archaeon
AACCAAACATAACTTCAATAAAAGACATTAATGAATCTGGTATTGAAGATGGGGATGTTCAAAGAGGAAATAATATAACAATTAATGCCACTATTGAAGATGTTGATGAGGATATTGATTCTGTTTGGATTAAAGTTTGGCAAGGTATTATAGGGATTCAATCAGTTTTTGAAGGATTCTTGAACCCTGTTATTGGGATTAATGATTTATGGAGCATAACTTTTGAAACAAATAATTCTTTTAATGTTGGAGAAGTAAATTACACAATTTATTCTAATGATAGTGTTGGAGCTGAAGTTAATGAGAGCAGGTTTTTTGAAATTTCAAATTCTCCTCCAAATCAACCAGTTTTAAATTCTCCTGGAAATGATTCAACAGGAGTTTCAACAAGCCCTAATTTAGAGGTAATAGTTACTGATTCTAATGAAGATGGATTGAATATTAGTTTTTATGATGCTTCTGATGATTCCCTTATTTGTCAAACTAATTTTGTTTCAAACGGTTCTAGTATTGTTTGTAATTGGGTAAATTTAAATGAATTAACAACTTATGAATGGTATGTTAATGTTACAGATGGGTTAAACACAACTCAATCTCAAACTTGGAATTTTACAACCGGAAAAGAAACAACTAAGAAAGTAACAGGAGGAGGGGGAGGAGGTTCTCCTAGTTATAGGTGTAATGCAAGTTTGATTAATTATTCAGAATGTTATTGGACTAGCTGTATTAATGGATTTATGAATCAAAGTTGTTTAAATGATTGTGGGAATTATGTCTTAATAGTTAGAAATCAAAAATGTATTACGAGTCTTTCTAAAAAAGATTCTTCTGGGAGAGATTCTGAAATAGAACCAAAAGAAAAAGAACCTGAAGAAGAATCCAAAGAAATAGAAAAAGAAATTCCTGCTGGGAAACCAAAAAAAGAAAATATTATTTTAAAAATTGTAAAAGATTATTGGTGGATATTTGTTGTGTTGTTTATTTTGACGGGATTAATTATTGGAGGAATATTGGCTAGGAAAAAAATTTCTCTTTCAAAAATAAGGCCTATGTATAAAATGAGAAAAATTATTGGATTTAAGGGAACACCTGAAGAAAGAAGAGCCAATAATATACAAAAAACAAAGAATAAATTAAAGGATAAAAGTTTTATGTATCATGAACATTCTAAGAAAAACTAAAATAGTTAAAATTTATAAAATATAAAAACTTCTTTGAATTATGAATAAAAAAGAGGAAAGATTAATTGATTTGGATGATGCAGTGATTAATGCTTTAGATTTTCTTTCTGACAAGAGGCTTCCAAAATTTAATTTTTCAAAGAAAAAAAGATATTTAGTTTTGGGTAGTGGAAATGCATTATCTACTGGGAAAATACTCTTTAGTGATTATGATGCTGTTTTTGCTAATGAATCAAATTATAAAGAAAAAGTAAAGAATTTTTTGAAAATTGATTGTATTGTTTTAATTTCAGCTTCAGGAGGAAAACATTCTATTGAAATTGCAAAATTTTTAAAGAATAAAAGAACTGAAAATTATTTTTTTACTTGTAATTCTGGAGCTCCTGCAAAAAAATATTTTAATAAAAAAAATGTTTTTGTTTTCCCAAAACTTTCAGAACCTTACACTTACAATGTTTCAACTTATTTTGGGATGATTTTTTCAAAAACTAGAGAAAATCCAAAAAAAATTTTAAAAATAATCAAAAATTCAAAAAATAAAATTTCAAAATTAAATTTATCAAAACATAATTCTTATTATTTTATCATTCCTGAAAAATTTCAAGAAATTGGAGAAATGTTTTTAACAAAATTTGATGAATTATTTGGTTCTAAAATTACTGTAAGAGCTTTTACTAAAAAACAAACCTTACATGCTAAAACAATTGTGCAATCAGAGAAAGAATTATTTGTTAGTTTTAATGAAAAAATTAAATTAGGAAAAAATAATTTTAATTTGAATATTTCTGAAAGATTAAATTATGGCTTGCTAATGTCTTTAGGATATTATTTTATTGGAAAAATACAAAAATCAAATCCAGATTGGTTTAAGAGAAGTATTAATGATTATTGTGATAGAATTTCAAAAAAATTTAATCAAAAAATACAAATAAGGGCTTAATCTTTTTTTGCTAGTTGTTTTTCTAAATTATTTCTTTTTAATATTTTTAGAGGATTTTTTCCTGGTTTTATTTTGAATGAGGATGTATAGGGTATGAATTTTTCCCCCTCTTCTCCAAAATCTCCTTTTCCTGGCTCTATTTTTACAAAATAGGTTGTTGTGTCTTTGGCAGGGAGATTGTAATTTCCTCTTCCAGTGAAATTAGTTTGTATTGTGTCTATTACCTTTTTGTTTTGATTATATACAATTATGCTTGCAAAATCTTTAGCTCCTTCAAAAGGATTTATGAGAACACTACCTATTGCAGTATTTGGTTTTTGGGAATAAGATAAGAGAGGAAACAAAGAAATAGTTCCTATTGTTAGATATTTTTTTATTTTATTCATATTGTTTAATATATATTTTATAAAATATATATTTGTTTGCTATATAAATTATATAATTATTTTTTTGCAATTTCTTTTGAATACTGTGTTTTTATCCATTTTAAAAAAACACTATATTCTTTTTGAGGTATTTTTTTGTTTAATGCTTTAGTTAGTTCTTTTGCTAATTTGGAATTTTCTGAAATAAATTCTAAAATTTTGAAATAGTTTCCATTTTTTTCAAATCCAGGATATATCTGTTTTTCATTATTAATTATGTCTGCATAATCTTTAAAATAAATTACATCTCCATTATCAAATTTTTTATTGTAATTATTATCTCTAACATATAAATTAATGTTTTCTTTATTTATTTTATATTTTTTAGTGAAGGAGGTAGGTTTTCCATCTTTATTTATGAAACCAGTTTTATAACCTGTTTTAATAATTTCTTTTCCAATTTTATCTAGCTTTTTTGAGGTTTTAAAATCTAATTTTTGAGAAAATAAACTTGTAGTTAATGTTATTCCTAGGATTAAACTTACTAGTTTTTTCATAATTTTTTTATTTGTTTTTTCTTTATATTCTTTTTTATATTACATTATATGCTTTAATTTCCAAAAAGGATGTTCTTCTGAATAGTCTTTTTCAGGTTTTAGGAGAATTTTTCCCTTGAATTTTATTTCAACTAGATAGTCTTCAATAATCCCTCTGAAAGCAGATATGTCTGGTTCTTTAATTAAATTGTTTGGATGCTGGTCTTGGGGTAAAAGCCTCATCCCTCTTGAATCCTGATACTCTAACTTGAATCCGTGATAGTTTTTTTCTTGAGAAAGGTTAATTATTTCTTCCTTATTAATATAAAATTTTAGTTCTTTTTCATTGAAATCAAAATTCAGAGTTTTTTCTTCAAGGTTTTTATGAAATGATTTTTCTTTATTTCCCAGACTAAAAGGAGAAATATGTAAACTTAATGGTTTGTAATTATCTAAAGCGTATTCAAGATGTTCAAAATCTTTTTCTTGTTTCATTAAATACTGAGTCATTTTTTAGTGTTTATATCTTCCACGTTTTTCAATTTTTTTTATTCTTTGGAAAATCTTTTCTGAATAATCTTTTCCAATTGTTTTTTCATAAGAATTAAATATTTTTTTTAATAATAATTCCCAGTTTCTGAAATGTTTTGATTCTAAAGCTTGAGTAAGTAAGTGTAAGTCTACTGCCTTATCTTCAATTTTTGTGCTAATATATCCCAGTCCGAAATCAATAAAAAATACTTTTGATTTATTTTTAGAATTTGAAGAAACAAAAATCATGTTCGAAGTTGTTAGGTCTCCGTGAATTATTTCGTTTTTGTGAAGTTTTGCTATGGATTCTCCAAGGATTTTACAAATTTCTTTTTGTTTTTCCTTTGAAAAATTATCAAGATGTTCTGAGAGTTTTTTTCCATTAATATATTCCATTTTTATTGAATATTGAGGAGGATTTCCTGCAAAATTTGATTCATCCCCAATTACTTCTATTACAGCAGGAATGTCTACAAATTTAGATGCTTTTTCAAGAATTTTTTTTTCTGATTTTGTTCTCCTTTTCCTTATTTTTTTGTCAAGTTCGGGATGTCTATATGTTTTTGGAATTCTTGCCTTTATAACTACTTTTTTTGATTTATTTGTTTTATCGTGGGGTTTAGTTAATGAATCTGAGGTTGTTAAAATTATCTTTGCTTCAGCACCTTGCGAGAGAACCCGCTGTTTCTCTCGTGCTCTTTCCTCTAATTGCGGAACGGCGACTTTTTTCTTTGCCTCCGACGAAAGTCGCATTTTTTTATTTATTTTTTGTTCCATTAAGAATCATAAGAAACAAAATATTTTAAATCTTTATATTTAAATTCCAATGCGTTTTCGTATCCCTTATTTATTATCTCAGCTTTTTCTGGAATATTTAGTTGTTCTTTTTTTTGAAGTTCAATATAAAAAGTTTCTGTGGGGATCATCTTTATTGCAGTTATTTTCTTTCCATTTGGGATTATTGTTTTATTAGGAAGTTTTTGTATTGCTTTGTAAACTTCTTTTTTATATTTAGAAGATTGATTATTCTTTATCACTTCTTTTTCTAATGTCATTAAGAAAATATTTTTTTTCTTTTTATAAACATTTGTTGTTATTTTACTGTAGAGTTTTAAAAATATTAAAATTTCATACCTTTCTTTCCAAATTTCTTCATAAGTTTTTGCATTTTTTTCATATCCATTCCTTTTTCCGGGTCAAAAGAAGATTGTTCTTTTATCATTGATTGGAGCATTTTATATTGTTTTAATAAAGCACGAATATCTGAATTATTAACGCCCGCCCCCCGAGCAATTCTATTTATTCTTGAGGTTCCCCCTTTTTCATCAAATATTTCTGGATTTTCTTTTTCTTTTGGAGTCATTGATTTTATTATGTGTTCCCATTTTTTTACTTTTTCTTCTTGTGATTGGAGTTTGTCTTCTGGAAGTTTTGCTTTTCCTAAACCAGGAATCATTGATTTTATTTTATCGAATCCTCCTAATTGCCCCATTGATTTTACTTGTTCAATAACATCTTCAAGACTTAATTTTCCTTCTTGAAGTTTTTTTTGCATTTTTTCTTGTTTAGAAGTATCAGTTGCTGAATTGATTTTTTCAATTAATGTTTTCAAATCTCCCATTCCTAAGAGTCTTGAAAGAAATGATTCTGGATCAAAAGATTCCAAGTCATTAATTTTTTCACCAGTTGTTATAAAATAAACTCCTGCATTAGCTTCATGACAAGCAGTCAAAGCTCCTCCTGCCTTAGCTGTTGAATCCATTCTTGTTATTATGACTCCTGAAATATCTAAAGCATCTTGAAATTCTTTTGCTTGGTTTTTTGCAGCTTGTCCAATATCAGCAGGCATTACAAGTATTTTTTCAGTTGGTTTTATTTCTTTATTCAAATCTTTAATTTCTTTTACAAGTTCTTTATCTAGATTGTGTCTTCCTGCTGTATCAATTAAAACGATTTCATATTTGTCTAGTTCTTTTTTGAATTTTTTCCAGGTTTTTACAGCATTATTTTCTTCCATATTTACAAAAACATTAATGTTGTTTTTTTCTCCTAATTGTTGTAATTGTTCTTTTGCTGCAGGCCTGTGAACATCTAAACCAACTAGGGCAACTTTTTTTCCTCTTTTAGAATAATAGTTTCCAAGTTTTGCAATTGTAGTAGTTTTACCTGCTCCATATAAACCTAAAAGCATTATTCTGTTTTGTTTTTCAGAATTTATTTTAAGTGTTTTTTCTTCTCCTAAAATATTTGTTAACTCATTATGGAGTAATTTTATTATGTGTTCTTTTTTGTCAATCCCTTTAATCCTTTCATCTAAAGCTGCCTTTTTTATTTTATTTGAGATATCTTTAACAAGAAGAATATTTACATCTGCTTCAATCAATGCTCTTTGAAGTTCTTTTACTACATTATCAATTAGTTTTTTGTCAACTGTTATAGCATTAGCTATTCTGTCTGTTGCTTTCTTTAGTGCGTTTCCTAGTTTTCCTAATACCATGTTTTAAGAAGTAAAAAGAATATTATTAAGTTTTTGGGTGGGCTTTTTTTGAGAAGAAAGAGAAAATCCGAAAGACTTATATATCTTCTATAATTGTTTATAGTATGAAAACAACAATACAAATTAATTCAGAAACCTTGAATAAGTTGAAAATGTTAAAGCAATTTGAAAGGCAGTCTTATGAAGATGTTTTAAATCTTCTTATTGAAAATTATGAAGAGGATGAGCCTTTGACTGAACAGGAAATCAAAGAAATAAATGAAGGGTTGGAACAAATAAGGAAAGGAGAGACTGTTCCTTTTGAGCAAGTTTTAAAGGAGAAAGGAATAACTCTTAATTAAAATGTATTCTGTTGAGTTTTCTAAATCAGCTCAAAGGTTTTTTAATAAACTAGATGATTTTGAAGCAAAAATTATTTCTAAGAAAATTAAAGAAATGGAAGAAGATCCTTTTAGGAACCTAAAAAGACTTCAGGGAAATAAACTTTGGAGATTAAGAATTGGAGATTATAGAGTAATTGTTGATGTGATTGTATCTAAAAATAAGATTTATATTGTTAGGATTGGAAAGAGGAGCAATGTTTATAAGTAAGGTTATTTTTTATTGCTCTTCAAATAATTTCTAATTTTTCTTCTTTGTTTTTTTGTAAATTTTGAAGTAAAAATTCCAAAAAAATTATCCATTATGCTAAATTTTGTAAAGAAGGAATCTCTTATATTAAAAACATGGCCTGTTTCGTGAAGAGTAAGCTTCTTTAAGCCAAGTTTGTATAAAAAAGGGATTTTTATAGGAAAATAATTTGCTATGATTATTAAATTTTCATTGCTTATTCCGCATAATGAAGGATAATCCCAAAAAAATAGTCTATCACTAAATCCAATCACTACGTCGTATTTATTTTTGTTTTTACTTATGTTCTTTAAATAATCTCTATATGTGTTTTTAAAGGACTTTGTATTCCATGGCTTTGTTTCTATTGAAAAAGAACATTCTTTATATGGGAATCTACATAATCAATTATTTCTTTTATAAAAGACTTCCAATTTGGATAACTTTTTCTGAATTTTTCATCAGCAAGACATAATGTTTTTAGGTTATTCATTTTCTTCAAACAATTTCTCAACAAATTTTTCTTTATTAAATAAAAAGAACCCTCTGGTTCTTTTTGAATCTCCTCAAATTGCGGAAAGGGGGCATCTTTATTGCACTCCTATGGATACCACAATTGACAAAGAGATTTTATTCTTCACTAAACAATTTCTCAACAAACTTTTCTTTTTTGAAAGGTTCAATATCTTTATAATTTTGTCCTGTTCCTAAGTATAAAATAGGCTTTCCTGTTACATAGCCAACACTTAAAGCAGTTCCCCCTTTTTCATCAATATCTGCTTTACTTAAGATTATTCCATCAATACCTACAGATTCATTAAATGCTTTGACTTGTTCTAAAACATCATTTCCTGTTGTTGATTCTCCTACAAATAATTTTATGTCTGGATTGCATACACGAGATACTTTTCCTATTTCTTGCATTAGATTTTTTGCAGTATGCATTCTTCCAGCAGTGTCAATTAAAACACAATCAATTTTATTTTTCTCAGCATATTTTATAGCATCAAACCCTACTGAAGCAGGATCACTTCCATAAGAACCTGCAATTACTTTTTTTCCTAAAGCATCTCCGTGTTTTTTTAGTTGTTCTATTGAGGCTGCCCTAAAAGTATCTCCTGCTGCTAAAACAGATGAGATTTTATTTTTTTCTAATAACTTAGATAGTTTTGCAATGCTTGTTGTTTTTCCTGTTCCATTAATTCCACAGAATAAAATTACATAAGGTTCTTTACCTGATTTAGACTTGTTTTTTATTTTTTCAATAACATCAAAAGGTTCTATTAAAATTTTTTTTATTGTTTCTTTTAATGTGTTGTAAATTTCATCTTCTAGTTCTTTTTTTGAAATTTCTTTTCCAATAATTTTCTCTTTTAAATTTTCAATAATTTTTTCAGTTACTTCTAAAGCAACATTATTTTCAAGTAAAATCATTTCTAAATCTTCTGAATATTCTTCAAAGTCTTCTTCAGATATTTTTCTTTTAGAAGTTAGTTTTTTGAAAAATCCTTTTTTTTCTGTTTTTTCTTCTTTAGGTTCTTCAGTTTCTTCAATTATTTCTTCAACAACTTCTTGAATTGATTCTTTTTTTTCTAGTTTTGGAATTGAGGGTTTTTCTTCAGGCTCTTTTTCCTTTGTTTTGAGAGCCTTTTTAGATTTTTTATCTTTTTTAGCTTCTTTCTCCTTTTTTTTCTTTTCTTTTTGAAATTTTTTATCTTTCTTAGTTTCCTTTTCAGAAGGTTCTTTTTTATCTTGTTTTGGCTTTTCTTTAGATTCCTTTTCAGTTTTTTCTGTTTTCTTAGATTTTTCCTCAGATTTTTCCTTTCCTTTTTCAGGAGCTTCTGCTTTAGTTTCTTCTACTTCTTCAGATTCTTCTGATACTTTCTTTGTCCAGTTTTTTATTTTATTTCTTAGTTTTTTGAACATGTTTTTTAAAAGAAATATTAGTTTAAATTAGTTTTTGTGTCACTACTGACTAAACTATCTAAATTCTTATAAATGATTGTTGTTTTTTTTTAGTATGCGTGGTGTATTAGTTGTAATTGATGGAATGGGTGATTTGCCTCATAAGCTTTTGAATGATAAGACTCCTTTGGAAGCTGCAGAAACCCCTAATTTAGATTATCTGGCTTCAAGAGGTGAAATGGGTTATATGTATTCTGTTAAAGAGAATTTTGTTCCTGAATCAGACGAAGCAATTGTTTCTATGTTTGGAAATAAACAAATAGATAGTTCTCGAGGACAATTAGAGGCTTTGGGTGCTGGTATGGATTTAACAAGAGGAGATTTGGCTTTAAGAGTTAATTTTGCAACTATTGATTCATTGGAGGAAGGAAATATTGATGATAGGAGAGTAGGAAGAACACTTACTTCAGATGAAGCTAAAGAATTAGCTAAAGCAGTAAATGAAGGAGTTAAGATTTCAAAAGATTTTGAATTTAAATCCACAATCCAGCATAGAGGGGCTTTGGTATTTAAAGGAGGTTTTTCAGATAATATTTCAGGAAATGATAAAACTTATTCAAAAGGAAAAATAGAAGAATCACATAAAATAGTTCCTTGCAAGTCTCAGGATGATGATATTAATTCAATTTATACTGCTAATTTAGTTAATGAGTTTTTAGATAAAACTTATGAGGTTTTAGATAGGCATATTATTAATAAAAAAAGGGTTCGAAAAGGGCTACTTCCTGCAAATTATTTGTTAGTTAGAGGGGCAGGAATAGAACCTCCAAAATTAAAACAATACAAAAATTGGGTATCATTTCACTATATGCCTTTAGAAATAGGTTTTTCTAAGATGTCTGGGATGAAAAATTATTCTTTTCCATATCCAAAATTAAAGGGTATAGATGTTTATGACAACTTGTGGAAGGGATTAAAAAAAGCCTGTAAATTTTCAATTAAGAAATTAAAAAAATATATGAAAGATTATGAATATTGTTATATACACATAAAGGAAACTGATTTGCCTGGACATGACAACAAACCGATTGAAAAAAGAGAAATGTTAGAATATATTGATAAAACTCTTTTCAGGTTTTTAAAGAAAATTGCTCCGGTTGGAAAATTAAGAATTGCTGTTACTGCTGATCATTCAACTCCTTGTAAACTCAAAAAGCATTCAGCTGATCCTGTTCCAGTTTTATTATTTAATAATTCTGTTGCTGAAGATAAAAAATTTACTGAAAAAGATGCTAGAGAAGGAAAACTTGGAAAAATAGAGGGAAAAGATTTTTTAAAGAAAATTGGATTTGTTAAAAAGTGATTTTTTATCATAGCAATTATTAAAAATAGAGGATTCTTGTATTGGGTATGAAACAATTAACAATAAATGGTTTTGAGGGTTTTGAAAAAGAGCCTATTGAATTGATAGAAAGTTTGAATAATAAAGGATATTCTTGGCTTTCTGATTGGAATAGTGGAAGTCTTTTGACTAAATCTGATTCTTGTGATCCTTATATTCCTTATAGAATAAAATTTCCCTCTGGTTTTATTTTGGATGAAGAGGAAATCTTTCAAGATTTTTCAGATTTAGAAAAATTAGGGTTTTCTAGAATGGAAATTCAGCTTGCACGTAATTTTTATAATGCTATTAATGATGAAAAAGTTGATAAGGACTTATATAAATTTACAACTGAATCTTTTATATCTAGGGAAGATGAAGTTTTGACAAAAGAAAAATATTCTAAACAACCATTTTATTTAAGAAAATGATAACATACAATGATATTTATGAAGCAGCTGAAAACAACCCTCTGGTTTTTTTCGATTTTCCTCAAATTGCGGAAAGGCGATTTTTAATTGCCTCTGACAAAATCGCAATGCTACTTCAGGGAGATTTAAGAAAATGATAACATACAATGATATTTATGAAGCAGCAAGGAAAGAAAGATATTCTGAACAATTACAAAAAATTCCAAAAAATTTTATTTCTGAGGTTTCAGATTATTTGAAAGAAAAAAAACAAGTTTCATTAAAAGAAGAAGATGAATTTTCTGATGAATTTGTTAAAGTTAAAAAGCAATTAGAAAATGCCACAACTATGTTTAAGGAACTAATGTTGAGAAGAAGAAGAAAACTTTTGAATTTAGTTTTAGTTGCTTCTGAAACAGGGATTTCAAAACAAGATTTTGATAATATGCTTGATGTTGAAAAAGAATTATTTGAAAATATTATGAAAAATGTAGAGTACTCTGATAAAAAAACAAATAATTTGCTTAGTGGTTCTTCTAGGCAGGAAGAAGAAAATAATTCTATGGTTGTTTTTAGAGAAGATGTTGAAGAGTTTATGGGGTTTAATGGAAAAAAGATGGGGCCTTTTAAAAAAGGACAAATAGCTAATCTTCAAAAAGATGTTGCAAAAATTTTGATTGATGATAAAAAAGCGGATAAGATTGAAAAATGAATGACAGAGTTGCTTTAGGTGTTTTTGTTATAGGTTTAGGGGTTTTATTATTTTTAATCCCATTATTTTTTGGAAGAGTCTTTTTAATTTTTCCAATAATTCTTGTTTTAATTGGGATAGGGGTTATTTTGAATAAGGAAGAAGATATGATAGAGGAAAGAAATGATAAAAAACTTTAAATAAGGTTAGAGAGTAAACTTGATATGGGAGAAATAATTGTTACAACTACTAATGAAATTCCAGGAAGAAAAATAAAAAAGGTGATAGGAATTGTTAAGGGAAACACAGTTAGAACAAGGAATTTTGGAAGAGATATTGGCGCTGCAATAAAGAATTTTTTTGGAGGAGAAGTTAAAACATATACTAAAATGACTTCTGATGCAAGAGACGAAGCTTTTAATAGAATGATAAATCAAGCTATTGAAATGAAAGCAGATGCAATTATTGGGGTGAGATTTGGAACTTCAATGGTTTTACAGGGAGCTTCTGAAATGCTTGCTTTTGGAACAGCAATTAAATTAGATGGAGGAAAAAAATGACTGAAAATAATTGTATTTTTCCAAAATGCCTGGAATGTAATGAAGGATATCTTTTACCTTTTTCATACAAACAAGATGTTTTTGAAAAATGGAAATGTTCTAAGTGTGGTTTTACTGTGGAAAAAAAGAGATAGTTTAGCAGGATAAAATTTATAAAAGAAGTTAATTTAAATTTAAAATGGAAGAAAAAAAAGAACAAGTAACACCAGAAATTAAAACAAAAGAAAATAATTCTTCATCTACAAAAAAAATAAGGGAAAATCCTTGGATTATGTCTACTATTGTTTTAGGTATTTTTGTTTTGATTATTCTTTCTACTAGTTTTTCTGGAACTGCTACTGGAAAAGTAATTTCTACTAGTGAAGCTGGAGAAAAATTTAATTCATTTTTAGAAATGCAACAAGTTCCAGGTGCAGATGTTGGAGAGATTTCTTCTGTTGGAAATAATTTATATGTTTCAAATATTTCTGTTCAAGGACAAACAATTCCATTATATTTAACAAAAGATGGAGAATATTTAGTTCAGGGTGCAATTCCTATGAAAGATATCTTGGGTGAAACAGAACAAGAAACAGTCCCTAAAGATACAAATCAAGATTCTCAAGAAGTTCCTAAATCTGATAAACCTAAAGTAGAATTATTTATTATGACTCATTGTCCTTATGGTACTCAAGCAGAAAAAGGAATACTTCCTGTTTATGAATTATTAGGAAATAAAATTGATTCAAATATAAATTTTGTTCATTATTTTATGCATGGTGAAACAGAAGAGGAAGAAACTTATAGGCAAATTTGTATAAGAGAAGAACAATCAGATAAATATATTGATTATTTGAAATGTTTTTTAGATGGAGATGGTAATGCTGATGCTTCTGGATATATTGCAAATGGGAATGATCCTCAAACATGTATTGAAAATGCAGGGATAGATGAAACTAGTTTGAATGAGTGTATTTCAGAAAGAGCTGAAGATTATTATGCTGAAGAGTCTGAATTAAGTGAAGGTTATGGGGTTCAAGGAAGCCCTACTTTAGTTATTAATGGAAAACAAATTTCAAGTTCTAGAAGCCCTGCAGCTTATTTAGAGACAATTTGCAGTGCATTTAATGATGCTCCTGAATTATGTCAAGAGGAAGTATCTTCTGAAACACCTAGTCCTGGTTTTGGGTGGAGTGGGACAGGAAGTTCTAGTAGTGCTCAGTGTTAATTATCTTTACTTTTGAATTTTTAGAATTTTCTTTTAATATTTTTTATTTATTAATTTAAAGATTATTTTTTTATCGACGATAAATTATTTTTATTGGAGGTTTATTTATAAACCTTTTGTCATAATTTATGGGTTAAAACCAAGCTTTAAAAGGGGATATAAATTTTTTTCTATATGAAATCTTTTCAAATAAGTGTTGAAGAAAGTGCACACGAAAGCATCAACTTTGACTATTGTAAGGGCTCTTTAGAGGGTTCTAAAAAGATAAAAAAAAGTTCTTCAAAGAAACCAATAAGGGTTTTTGTTGATGGTTCTTTTTATAGATGTGTCTTCAATGTAGATGAACTTAAGAAAACCTTAAGTAATTTTGTTGAAGAGGAAATGAGTAGAAAATAAAAAGCATAGACTTTCTTTATTATTTTATTTTTATTTTTTTTATTTTATTTAGCTTTGCTTTTGTTTAAATTTTTATATTTAGAAAGAAAATTAATTAAGATATTTTTACTTTTTTATTCTTTTAAATAATTTTTTTCATCTTCTGTTAGTTTAAGTTCTGTTGCAATGCTTGGATTAGATTTTATTATTTTTTTGATAAGGGGAAATTCATTCATGGCTCTTTTTTTACTTATGTGACATTTTTCTGCATATTTTTCAGATATTGATTTTTTCTTAAATGTTTTTTGATTATTCATCCATATTTTTAAAATTCTCGTAGGTTTTTTATAGGGGGTAAACCCTGTTTTAGGTTTTTCTTTTATAGATGCAATACCATAACTTAAAAATATATTTTCATAAACTAAAAATCTCCAATATTGTTGTTTGTATATTCTTCCTTTAAATACGTCTGCCTTACTTATCATATCATATGCCTTTTCAAGTTCTTTTCCTTCAAATTCTTTTGGAATATTTTTTTCTACCCAGAGCATGATTTCATCCAAAGACATATTTACTGAATCATAGGTTTTTAATATTTTTTTATTTGCTTCTCCTTGAAAAACTCTTTTTAGAGCATTAAAAATGCTGTTTTCTTTGTTTCTTTCTTCAAAATCAATAGAGGAAGGGTCTTTTAATTTTGAAATTGTTTGCAAATCATTTAAAGCTGCTCTTAAATCTCCTCTTGCTTTTGCAGCTATTTTTGTTAGAATATTATTATGGACAAATTTATTCTCTTTTCTTAAAATATCTATTAGGACTTCTTTTACTGTCCTATAATCTATTTCATTTAATTCTATGAGAATAGCTTGTTTTCTTATGGCTTTTAATTTTTTATTATAAGCATCATTTGCTGTGAGAATGAGAGGATATGGGCTTTGTTCAATTAATTTTGTTAATTCTTGAGCCCCTCCCCTATCAACGCCAAAAATTCCATCTACTTCATCAATTAGAATTACTTTTTGTTTTTCTACAAGGGATTTTTGTTTTATTGCAGGACTTAATTTTTCTTGAAGTCTTTTTTTATCTCTAAAATCTGAAGCATTTAATTCAAATAGTTCTCCAGAAATTTCTTTGGCACTTGCATAAGCTAATGTTGTTTTTCCTGTTCCAGGAGGGCCATGTAAAAGTATTGCTTTTTTTTCAGGAAAACTTCTCAAGAAATTTTTTATTTTCCAAATAGCATTACTTTGCCCTTTAATTTCTTCAAAAGATTTCGGCCTGTGTTTTTCAATCCATGGACTCATTTTATTAAAATAATTAAAAGCATTAGTTTATTTACCCATACCAGCTGCAACAAAACCTGCTAACAATGCTTCTAATTGTATATATGGGTCTGAACCTTCCACAATCCTAAATTCTGTTTCTCCTGTCTTTTCAGTTAATTTAACTTTTATATAAGGTTCAATTTGGAGATTCCATATTTCTTTTTGTATTGCCTTTATAATATGTTGTGCAGATATGCTTTGTTGTAACATTATATCAAGGAGTTTTTTTCTTGCTTCTTCAAAATTACCAG
This sequence comes from Candidatus Woesearchaeota archaeon, assembly GCA_964462045.1. Lineage (GTDB taxonomy): Archaea > Nanobdellota > Nanobdellia > Pacearchaeales > GW2011-AR1 > DATFJM01. The sequence goes on from CAYWWB010000003.1 coordinate 14,765, forward strand.
ATAGAGCATAATCTAAGACAATCCTCAAGTCTTTTGGTTTTGTATCAGCAATTACAGTTGAAACTAAATCAGGTGTTATTGAGGGTGAAATAGATGCTGTAGATTGAATTATATTTACTGCTTTTCTGCAATCTCCTTCACTTCCTTCATAAATCATTTCTGTTGATTCTGGGGTTATGGTAAGGTTTTCCTCTTCTACAATTTTCATTAAATGTTTTTCAATGTCTTTTTTTTCAAGAGGCTTGAATCTAAAGAGAGCACATCTTGATTGAATAGGGTCTATTATTTTACTTGAATAATTACATGAAAGAATGAATCTACAACTAGAAGAGTAATTTTCCATTGTTCTTCTTAATGCTTGTTGAGCTTCTGGTGTTAAGGCATCTGCCTCATCAAGAAATATTACTTTAAATGAAACTTTCCCCAAGGACTTTGTTCTTGCAAAATCCTTTACTTTTTCTCTTACAACACTTATTCCTCTTTCATCTGAAGCATTTAATTCAAGATAGTTCTCTTTCCAATCATCCCCAAAAAGATCTTTCACTATAATTAGGGCTAAAGTAGATTTCCCTGTTCCTGCTGGACCTGCAAATAATAAATGAGGAATATTCATTGAATTAGTTAGAGAAGAAATTCTTTTTATGGTGTCTTCTTGTCCCGCAACTTCAGAGAATCTTGTTGGACGATATTTTTCAGTCCATATTTCGCTTGTCATATAAATGTATGGCGGGAATTCCTTTTAAATATTTTTATTCACTTCAACATAAGACATTTTATAGAATTATTTTTAAATTATTTGCTTCTAGCTTTTTGCACTTTACGCTTGTGTTTAGCTTTTTTAAGCTTCTTTCTTTGCCATTTCCATCTCATTTGGCCTTCTTTTTTCCATCTCCTTGAACTTCTTTTCATAAGAACTTATAAAGAATTTAATTTAAAAAGATTTGGGTATCTAGGCACTGTCCGAAGTTTCATTTTCTTTGGTTTTCAATTTCTCACTAAAAATCTTCTATTGCTGATAACCCTCCTTGCCTTTGTTTTGCTCTAGCCAAAATTTATGAAAATAAATAATTCCGGACAGAATTGATATCTCCTTATTCTTTTCGACTTATACCATTTATTTTATTGAATTTTATTGCATTATCTACAAAACTTTCCATTTTTTGTTCATGACTTACAATTATCAATTGTCCTATATTCAATTCTTCTAAAATGTTTCTCATTTTATCTAATTGAGCTTCACTAAACCCATCTGTAGGTTCATCTAAAATTACAAAGTCTTTAGTTTTTATTTTACTTAAAAGAGAATTTAATACTTGGTTTAATGAAAGTCTATATGCTAGGGCTATTGCAGTTCTTTCTCCTCCTGAAAGATATTGATATTCTATTTCATAGTCTTTTTGTTCTATTATTGGAGTAAATTTTTCATCAATTCTTATATTAAATGTTTCTGGAACTAGCATTGCAAACCATTCAGAAAATAATTTGGAAAATTCTCTTCTTAATTTTGTCATTACATTGTTTTCTATATTTGAGATTGCAGGTATAAATTTTTTCGAAATCCAATCTTCCAAATCACTAAGATGATTGTGTTCTTTTTTAATTTCCTCCCTTTTTTTATACTTCTCTTTTAATTCTTCAATTTGGTTTTTGAAAACAGAAACTTCTTTTTTTAATTCTGCTAATTTTATTTCTGTTTTTCTTTCTTCTTTTGATTTTTCTTCAAATTTTTGTTTTATAGTGTCAAAGAAAGATTCATATTTTTTTAAGTCTAATAGACTTGCTTTTAGTGTATTTAATTGATTTTTCAACATTTCAATATCTTTTTCAAGAGATTTATCATGCTTTTCTAATTCACTTAAACTATTTTTTTTCTCTTCTAAACTCTGGATTTTTAATTTTAAAATTTGTAATTTTTGTATTTCGTTTTCAATTTCTTGTTGGGTTTTGTTCTTTTCTTCAATATTTTTTTCAATATCTTTTTTTTCTTCAATCATTTTTTCAATCATTTTTGAATTTTCTTGTATGTTTGAATTCATTTTTTTTAATACATTATTTTTATAATCCCAATTAACATTTTGTAAACATGTTGGACAAACTTCGATATGTTTTAGTTTTTCTTTGATTTTTTCATTTTCATTATTTTTTAAATTCAATGAATTAATTTTGGTAGATATTTCTAAATTTTCTTTAGAAAGATTTTCTTTTTCTTTTTTTATTTTTTCAATTTCTTTCTTTAATATATTTATTTTTTCTTCACTAAATTCAATTTCATTTAATTCTTTAATTTGATTTTCAAGTTGTTGTTTTTTCTTAGAATTTTCAAAAAGATAATCTTTTTTATTAGAAATCATCAAATTGGTTTTTTCAATTTCTTGTTGGGTTTTGTTCTTTTCTTCAATTTTTTTTTCAATTCCTTGTTTTTCTATTTCTATTTCTTTTGTTTTTTGTTTCTTTTCTCCTAATTCAATTTCAACTTTTTTTATTTCAGAATTTTTATCTTCTAATTGATTCTCTTTTTCATTAATTTCTTTTTTTTCTGCCTCAATATTTGAAATTAATGCTTCTTTTATTCTTTTTTCACTTCTTATCTTTGACATTACAATTGAAGCATTTTCTATTATTTTTTTATATTTATCAATTCCAAAAATATGTCTTAAGGTATTAATTCTTGATTCGGGATCTTGTAAGATAATTTGTTTCATCTCTTCTTGGGGCGTATAAACTGTGAATTTGTAGAGCAAATTTTGTTTTTTGGAGAATTCGGGTGGATATTGCAATATTTCAAGAACCTTGTTTTTTAATTCTGTTACAGAGGTTTCTGTTTTTTCTCCATTAATTGTTATTGCACAATAATCTTGTGAAACTGTTTTATTTCTTTTTAATGTTCTTTCTATTTGGATGTCTTTTTCATCTATTTCAAAATCTACTTCTACACCTCCTTCTTTTTCTCCATTTTTTAAAATAGATGCTCCTTTTTGTCCTGGTTGTAATCCAAATAATCCAAATTCTATTCCAAGGAGTATAGATGTTTTTCCCGAACCGATATCTCCAGATAACAATGTTGAACCTTCTGGAAATTCAATTTCTTCTTCATCATAACTTCTTATGTTGTTTAGTTTTATTCTTTTGAGTTTCATTTAGAATTTTAGAATTTTTTTTACTTCTTCAATTAACCTATTATTAAAAACGTCTGTTTTTTCATCTTCTTGCTTTTCAATTGAAAGGGAATCCATTAGTGAAGGGATTAGTTTATTAAAATTTGAGGGATTTTCTTTTGAATATTGTTCAATTGTTTCTTTTTCAATGTTTTTTTCATCTTTTATTTCAATATTTGTATCATATTCTTTAGTGTTTAAATCATGTGAATTTTTTAACATGAAATATGCTCCATTATTTTTTATAAATTCTTCAATTTGTTGGAATTTGATATCAGAATTTTTTCCTTTTTCTAATTCTCCTTTTACTTTTAATAAAACAATCTTGTCTTCCAAATTTTTTTGATTTATTTTTGAGATTATTTCCTCAGTCCCTGTTATCCCATTTGTTATTTCTATTTCAAAATATTCTACTTGTTTGGTAGGTATTTTTATACTTTCAATTTGTTGGTTTGAATTTGTATCTATAATACAAAAACTACCTTGTTTTAAATCTCTTAATTCTTGAAAATTATTTGGAAAAAGTGGGCCTGGATAAACAAATTTACTATTTGTGGAGACGGTGTGTATGTGTCCAAGTGCATAATAATCTGTTATGGGAAGTTCTTCTTTTTTCAAGTAGTCTATTGGGAGATTTTTTACTACATGTTCCATTGTGGTATGTAGCATAAATATTTTGAACATTCCCGGGGCTTCATTTAATTTTACTTTCCTTAATTCTGGAACTTCTAAACCGGATTTTTTTCCAGGGTAACCATAAATTGCAATGTTGTTATAAATTACTGGATTTAAGTAAGTTATTTCTTCTTTTTTTTCTGGCTGAAAAGTATTTTTACAAAAACCTGCTTTTTCTAAGACGTCTAAGAAAGTTTTTCCTGAAACAGAATAATCATGAGAACCCGCTATTATAAATGAAGGTATTCCTGCTTCATAAATTCTTTTAAATTGAGCAAATGTTTCTTTTAATATTTCAATAGGGGGATAGGCAGAATCAAATAAATCTCCTGAAAATAATATGAAGTCTAATTTTGATTTTAGACAAATGTCTATTGTTTTTTTAAAGGATTCAAAATTTAATTTTTGCATAGGTTCTTGTTTCCATCCTCCTAAATGAACGTCTGCAATATGTGCGAATTTAACCATTTTAATTTAAAACATTCTTAGAGTTTTTAAGTATAATTGTATTTTAATGAGAATTTTTTTCTTTTAAATGTTCTTTAATTGTTCTTATAAATTTTTCTCCAAAATTTTTTAATTTTGTTTCTCCTACTCCTTTAATTTTTGAGAAATCCTTATCTGTTTTTGGAAGTTTTTTTGACATTTCAATTAATGACACATCCCCAAAAATAACAAAAGGAGGAACTAATTTTTGATCAGCTATCCTTTTTCTTAAATTCCTTAATTTTTCAAATAATTCTTTATCATAATTTTCTTCTGATTTTTTGAAAACTTCTTCTTTTTCTGTTTGTTTTTGTATTTCTATTTTTTCGGGATTATCTAAAAATTTTTTTCCTTTAAATGTCAGTGAAAGTTTAGGGTATTCATCTTGGCTTTTTTTTAAGTATTCTTTTTCAATAAGTTTTATAATTATTTCTTTTAATGTTTCTTTATCTTTTTCATTTTCAATACCAAACACAAAAAATTTTTTATGCCAAGGTTTAGCCTCTTTACTGCCTTTCAATACCTTGATTATATAATTTATTCCAAAGAAATTGTTTGTCAAATCTACACATGAAATTATGTTCTTTGCTGTTTTTGTAACATCTACTACTTCATTTTCTGTTAAACAAATATCGCAGGATTTGCAATTTTCTTTTTCAGGTGTTTCTCCAAAATATTCTAATAAATACTTTTTTCTACATTTTTTTGTTTCTGAGTAATCTATTATTTCTTGTATCTTCTGTTTTTTTTGTTTTTTTATCTCTTCATCTTCTATTTTATCTATAAAAAAATCATGTTTTCTTTTATCTGCTATAGTATAAAACATTATACAATCACTTTTTAATCCATCTCTTCCCGCCCTTCCAATTTCTTGATAATAACTTTCAATTGTTTTTGGAAATGTATGGTGTATAACCTTTCTTATGTTTGGTTTATCTATCCCCATACCAAAGGCTATGGTGGCAACAATTATATTTACTTCATCTTTTATAAATAAATCATGATTTTTTCTTCTTATTTTATCTTCTAAACCTGCATGATAAAAGGTTGCTTTGTGTCCATTTTCATTTAAATCTGAAGCCATTTTTTCTGTTTCTTTTCTAGAAAAACAATATATAATTACAGGTTCATTTTTATTTTCCTCTAATATTTCTAAAATTTTATCAAAAGAATTTTTTTTCCTTAATACATATAAATTGAGATTTTCTCTATTAAAACTAGAAACGAAAATTCCAGGATTTTTTAATTCTAGTTGATTTATTATATCTTGTTTGACTTTTTTTGTTGCTGTTGCTGTAAGAGCTATTATGGGTATTTCAGAAAATTTTTTTCTTAATTCTTTTAGATTCCTGTATTCTGGACGAAAATCATGCCCCCATTCAGAGATACAATGTGCCTCATCTATTGCAATTAGACTTAAGTTAACCGTTTCAATAAATTCCTTAAAGCTGTCTTGTTTAAGTCTTTCTGGAGCAACATATAATATTTTTATCTCTCCCAAAAAAATTTGATATTGAATTCTTGTTATTTCTTGATGGTTGTGGGAGGAACTTATGTATTCTGCTGGAATTCCGTTAGATTTTAAATCATCTACCTGGTCTTTCATTAAAGCAATTAATGGTGAAACTACAAGTGTTAAACCAGGAAATTTTAATGCTGGATATTGATAGCAAAGAGACTTTCCTCCTCCAGTAGGCATTAAAACAAAAGCATCATTTTTCTCTAAAACATTATTAATAATCTTTTTTTGAAGAGGCCTGAAATTTTCATGTCCAAAATAAGCTTTGAGTAATTTTTCCATTTTATTTTTATTCAAAATGAAATTCTTTTTTATATGTTGTGTTGTTTCTTTTAAGTGTTTTTTATATTTTTTGTATGTAACTATTAAATTACAACAATATTTAAAAACTCTTTTTTATTCTGAAAATTATGAAGAGTATAGCAAAAATTTTGGGAACATGTGTATTAACAACATTAGGAATTGGTTCTTTAAATGCTCAAGATAGTGTGAAAATTGAAAAACAAATGATTAATGATAGTGTTTTAGGTTTTGTAGAGACAAGATATATTGATGGAAATATTCATATGGCTACTTATGTGAAAGGTGAGGAAGGGAAATATTCTTTGAAAAGTTCAAAAACTACTGTTTTTGATTCTCTTGGAAGAATTAAGAATATTCAGGAAATTAATTGGTTTAATAGGCAAAGAAGAGAATATGTGAGTAATCCTCCAAAAAATTTTGAAAAAAGAATTGAAACAGATTTATTTAAAGAAAAAGCAGAAAATAAACACTATCTTTATGATAGCCTTGGAAGATTAAATCAAATAAAATATCACTTAAATGGGGGAAGAGAAGAAATTGATTATGATGATTATTATTTTTATTTTAATGAAGATGATAAGGCTGTGGGTGTTTTGAGAGATATGGATGGGAATCAAAATTTTGGTAAGGGAGACAAAATGTATATTCCTGCAAAAGATATGTGGATTGAATTTAATGATAAAGATGAATGATTTGGTTGTGAAAAATTATTTCTAAATTTTATTTTTTCCAAAACTTTTATAACTAAAGAACTCTCTAATTAACTATAAAAATGGGTGATAGATATAATATTCTTTTTGGAGGTCCAGCAGGAACAGGACCGAATTTTTTAACAGGGCTTATGGGAAATTGTTTGGTAGGAGCAGGTTATAATGTTTTTTATTCAAGAGATTATCAAAGTTTAATAAGGGGGGGACATAATTTTAATGTTCTTACTTTTTCAAATGAAGAGGTTAATTCAAATGATTCTGAATTAGATGTGGTTGTTGCTTTTGATGAAAAAACAAAAGAAGCTCATAAAAAGAATTTGAAAAAAGGAGGAATTATAATTTCTGGAAATGATTCTAATGCTTATTTTGCTGGAAAGTTGTTTAAAGCTTTAAATTTGGATTTTAAAATTCTTGATAAAGAATTGAAAAAAATTGGAAAAAGATATAGAGAAAATTTGGAAAATGCAAAAAGAGGTTATGGACAAGCAGAAAAAAGTTTTGATATTGAAAAACCAAAAAGAAAAGGAAAGTGTGATTTTATTAATGGGACTCAGGGAATTGCAAAAGGGAGCATTAAATCTGGTTTAGATGTTTATTTTGCTTATCCTATGACTCCTGCAACTCCTTTATTGGGAGAGCTGGCTAAAAACCAGGAAAAAGAAAACAGGATTGTTATTGAATTAGAAAATGAAATTGCTGTTGCAAATGCTGGTGTTGGAAGTGCTATTACAGGAGCAAAAACTATGGTTGGAACTTCAGGAGGAGGTTTGGATTTAATGTCTGAAACTTTAAGTTTAACTGGAATGGCAAGTGTTCCTTTAGTTTTTTATCTAGCTATGAGAAAAGGACCTTCCACAGGAGTGGCTACTTATAATTCTCAAGAAGATTTGAAAATGGCTTTAAATTCTGGACACGGGGAGTTTCCTAGGATTGTTGTTTCTCCAGGAGATCCTTTAGAAGCTCAGGAGATTACAAATCAAGCAATGTATCTTTCTCAAAAATTTCAAACACCCTCAATTATTGTTTCTGACAAACATCTTGGGGAGAGTTTCTATTGTATTGAAGGAAAAGCTTCTTTAGTTAAAGTTCCTAAATCAACAAAACCTGGAAGATATACTTCTTATGAACAAAATTTGAAAACAGGTTCAGCAACAGAAGAACCAGAACTCGTTAATAAGGGAGCAGAAGAAAGATTAGAAAGAAAAAAGAAAATTTATGATAAAGCTAAGGATTTTGAAATGTATAAAACTTATGGAAAGAAATCTTCAAAAAATGTTGTTTTATTTTGGGGTTCTACAAAAGGAGCTGTTTTAGATGCTATTAGAGGATTAGATGTTAAGGCAATACAGATTTTATATTTTGAACCCTTTCCAAAAGAAATTAAGAATTTGTTAAAAGATAAGAATTTGCTTATTGTGGAAAATGATTCTGAGGGGCAGTTAAATGATATTTTGAAAAAAGAAATTTTAACTGAAGTTCCTGAAAAGAATAAAATTTTAAGGTATGATGCACGTCCTTTTTTAAGAGATGAATTAAATAAAGAAATTAAGAAGAGGTTGAGATGAATAAAAAAACAGAAGAAAGAAAAAGAAAGCAAACATTGTATCTCATTTATACGGGTTTAATTATGCTGATTTTATTAGCTTTATTAAAATATCTTCCTATGAATGTTTATGGGGAGAATATTTTATTTGATGCTTCTGCTCATATTGCTTTAGCTTGCTATATTTTATATTTTATTTGGTTTTTTATAGATCAAAATAAATCTTGGAGAATTCCTTATTTTATCTTTTCACTAGCAGTTCTTATTGTAATTTCTGTTTATAGAATTATAGATTTTAAACATAATGATGTGGGTTTAATTTTAGGTTTTTTAGTTGGGATTGTTTCAATTTTAATTCCTCGTTGGAAAGAAGTAAAAAAGAAACTAGATTTTTAGGAAAGTAAAATGAAAGATAAAAACAAAAAACTAAATTTGAATACAGGAACAAAACCTACTTGGTGTCCTGGTTGTCCTAATTTTCAGATATTTGCAGGAATAAAAAAATATCTTGATGGAAAGATAAAAACTGAAAAAGATAAAGAAAATTATGCTTTTGTTACAGGTATTGGATGTCATGCTAAAATGTTTGATTATTTGAATTTAAATGGGATAAATTCTATTCACGGGAGAGTTCCTCCTACTTGTTTAGGTTTGAAAGTTGGAAATCCTAATTTGAATGTTTTTGGTTTTGCTGGTGATGGTGATGCTTATGGAGAAGGTATTGCCCACACAATCCATGCTGCGAGATTAAATTCTGATTTTAAGTTATTTGTTCATAATAATCAAGTTTTTGCTTTAACAGTAGGGCAACCAACTCCAGTTACTGAAAAAGGTTTTGTTGATAAGACAAATCCTCAAGGATGGAAATTTGAACCTATGAATCCTATTGCTTTAATGTTGTCTGCAGGAGCAAGTTTTGTTGCAAGAGTTTTTGCAGATGTTAATCAAGTTGAGAAAATTGCTAAAGAAGCATTTAAACATAAAGGTTTTGCATTTATTGAAGTTGTTCAACCTTGTTTAATTTTTCATAATCATAGTAATTATAAAAAGTATTTTTATGATTTACAAGAAAAAGGACATGATGTTTCTGATTGGAATGAAGCTATGAAAAAAGCAAAAGAATTTGATTATAATGGAGTAAATGAAAAAACTAAAATCCCTTTAGGAATTTTTTATAAAGAAAAAAAGGAAGTTTTAAGTGATAGGTTTGAACAATTAAAGAATTTGAAGAAGTCTGGAAAGAGTTGGTTGGATGTTAAGAGGTAGTTATTTCCCAAATACAAAGTCTTTCAAAAAACAATTTTTCACATCCAATTTCCCTTAATTTATAACCGAGTTTTTCAAAATCGATATCTTCTGAAAGTGAAGAAGTTATAAGGAAAATTTTTCCGTTTTCTTTTAAATAATCTTTTGCTTGTTCTAAAAATCTTAAAATTATTTCATTACCTTTTTTTCCTCCTGTTGTTGCAGTTTGAGATTCTTTTGGTTCTGAAGTATCTTCTGGTAAATAAGGAGGATTGAAAATTATAAGGTCATATTTCTCAATCATACTTTCAAATAAATTTGATTTAATGCACTGGAATCCTAGAAGTTTGCAATGTTCTACAGCTTTAGGATTTATATCTACTGAAAAGATATTTTCTTTTTTTACTCCTGATTTTTTTGCTGTTTCTAAATGAATTCCAGAACCCGCACCAATTTCTAAAAAATTTAAATTAGGATTTTTTTTCAATAATTCAGGAAGTTTTTCTTTGAGAATTCTTGACATCAGATATGAATCTTCTTCTGGCTTATATATTGAAGAATGCATTTTAAATAATTCCACTAGTAAATAGATAAGTTATTCCGCCCCCAACAACAATAATCAATAAAATAATTATGGCAATTATAATTTTTTTGTTTGTTTTTTCACCATATTTTGAAACATTTTGTTTTTTTGTTTTTTTGTTTTCTTTTGATTTTTCCTTTTCATGATTATTTTCTTTATT
>CAYWWB010000003.1:25243-43492 GCA_964462045.1 Candidatus Woesearchaeota archaeon
TTTTTGTTTTTTTGTTTTCTTTTGATTTTTCCTTTTCATGATTATTTTCTTTATTATCTTTTTTTGATTCTTTGCTTTCTTTATTTTTTTCAGTCTTTTCTTTTTTTGATTCTTCAGAAGTTTCTTTTATTACTTCTATTTCTTTTTGTTGTGCTCTTTTTGCAGCTTCTTGAATGTCTTCTTTTTTATATCCTGCATTATAATAACTCATCATAATAGATTTTAGTTCTTGTCCACGAGAAAGTGCTACCTTGATTCCTCCTTCTAGTTCTTCAAGAGTATCTTTTTTTAAAGGAGAATTTTTTTTAAGAGAATTATTTTTTTCTTCCTCTTTTTTTTGTTTTTTCATATTAATAAGTGTTTTTTTATATTTTTATAGTTTTTCCATTTGAAGAAAGGTGCGCATTTTCATGTAATTTATACCCTATTTCTCCTGCAAGTTCAATCATTTCTACTTCTTTTTGTAATTCTGCATGAGCGGGAATTATGTGTTGGGGTTTAATCATTTCCACTAAATCCCTTAAATCTTCTCTTCCAGCATGCCCTGAAACATGAACATCTGATTGAATTCTCACCCCTTGTTTTTTTAGTCTTTTATCTAATTGTTCTTTTGCATTTAGATTTTGAGGAACAGGAATTGTTTTTGAAGAAAATATAACTGTATCTCCATTTTTAAATTCAAAAGGTGTATCTCCTTTAGCTATCCTATCTAAAACACTTCCATTTTCTCCTTGGTGTCCTGTACAAACAACAAGATATTTTCCACGATCAGTATTCAACTTTTTAAGAAAAGAGTTTACTTGTTTTCTGTATTTTATGAGTTTTATTTTATTTTTAAAAGGACACATCCCAACATTAATTGCACTTTTTACATATTTGTTTAAACTCCTTCCTAAAAAAATTATTTCTCTATTTGTTTTTTTTGCAAAATCAACAATGCTTTTTAATCTTGCAATATGGGAGGAAAATGTTGTAATAAAAAAAGCAGAATCCTTTTTTCTAACATTAGACATTATATCTTCTAATAAATATCTTGCTATTCTTTCACTATTAGTTCTTCTTTCTGAGTCTGCATAAAGAGAATCTGCAATAAGACATTTTACCATCCCTCCTTTTCCTAATTCTTTAAGTCTTTTATAATTTGGGGGTTTTCCCATAATGGGATGTTTATCAAATTTGAAATCCAGAGAATAAAAGAATTTTCCTTCTTTCGAATGCCATACAACAAAAGCAGTTTGTATTGTAGAATGATTTGATCTTATGAATTCTAGTTTTAATTTTTCTTTTTCTCCTTTTATTGTTATTATTGAATCTTCTTTTATTTTTATTTTTTTATTTTTAACATTTATTCCTGTGTCTTCTATTAATGTATTCAATACTTCTATTGTAAATGGAGTTCCAATTATCTTTGCATTGGGATATCTATGAGCAAGATATGGGACAGCTCCTACATGGTCTAAATGAGCATGTCCAATTACAATTGCCTTGACTTTTTTTGTCCACCCTTTTTTATCTAATATGGTGTCATCAGGTATTGCCTTTATTTTTCTAAGCGTTTTTTCGTTATATGTGTCTTGAAGTTCCTCTTGTTCTTGTTGAAAATCAATTAAAGAAGGAAGATAAACTCCCATATCAAATAGGATTACATCTTCTCCGACTTTTACAGCAGTCATATTTTTTCCTACTTCTTCATAACCCCCAATTGTGCAAATTTCCATTTTATTGATATTTTAGTTAAATAAAGACTCTTTAAAAATTTTTCATATTAAAAATATTTATAAATCAGCCTTTTCTTATTATTTAATAAAATGAAAAAGAGGTTTTTATTTTTTTCAATTGCATTTTTATTAGTCTTAAGTTCATCTTTTTTATTGGCTTCATTTGAAAAAGGAGATTCTGAAAGTTCTATTGATTATTCTTATGGTCCTGAAGGAATTATTTCAGGGTGGATTAATATGAGTTTTGAAGAAGAACCTGTTGACTCTTCTTTTATAGGCAATGTAGGAACAAATTCTTATGAAATTACTTTGAAAGAGGTTTTAGAAAATTCTCAAGGATATTCTTATAGTTGTGATAATGAAAATTGTGATTCTTATTATTCTGAGGGGCCTTCAAATAAATCAAAAGAATTTAATTTAAATAAAGGAAATTCAAAAATTATGGGATTTTATTTCAATGATGAAAATATTAAAGGTGTTGAGAATATTAGTTTTAATATAGAAAGTGATGCTTTGAAAAACTGTGTAAATCAAATAGAAATTGATTTATTTGATAATGGTGAAGTAGATTTTGTAAATCAAAAATCTTCTAGTGGTATTTGTGAAAGTAGTTATGGGTGTTTTGATAATGTTACTGAAAAAATAAAAGATGTGAGTGTTTCAATGGTTTGTCAAAGAATTTCTTTTCCTGTTGGGCCTTCATTTCAAATAGGGGCTAGTCTTAAAGAAGGAACTGGTGAAGGAAATCTTAGTGCAGAGATACATGGAATTTCTGGAGGATATCTAACTGATTGTGATTTGGACGAAAGTTTGTTGAATTCAAATGAATTTACAGAAATTGGGTGTGAAGTTGATTTTTCTGTTTCAAAATCTTCTGATTATTATGTTTGTATTTATAATGATGGAGATATTGGAGATTATTTTTTGAAGGGTTCTTCTTCTGAAAAATGTGGTTTTCCGGGTTCTCCAGCTTCTTCTGAAAGTGAGGTAGGTTCTTATTCAATTTTCAGAACAAAAAAGGAATTTGCTTCTCCTAGTTTTCAAATAATTGATTCATATGATTTAGGTATTTCAGATAGTGTTTATAATTATATTTATACTAATTTGACTAATGGCACTATGAATTGTTCTAAAGGATGTATTGTTCCAATGAGAATAACTTCTAATATAAATAATCAAGGAATTACTCTAAATAATTTGGATTTAGACTATGAGGGTTCAATAGGGTCTTCAACAGATTCTAATTTTTATACTATTAATAAAATTCCTGCAAAAGTTAATTCAAGTTTTGGAAAAATACCTTTGAATGTTTTTAATTTTACCGCACCTAGTGATTCTGGAGAATTTGATTTTGTTCTTAATTATGGGGGGGATGAAATCATTAATGAAGATAATTTGAGTGTTCGGAATGTTACTGAAATAATTTCAATTTATCCTCAAAAAACAGCTGTAGCATATCCTACAACATTTAGTTTAAGAGCAACTTCAACTGAAAATATTAGTAGTTTTAATTGGAGTTTTGGAGATAACACATCTAAAACTACTTTTGAACCGAATGTAGAACATTCTTATGATTCTGAAGGAAATTTTACACTAAAAGTTATAGCAATTTATGGGGATGGAACAAAAGTTTCTGGAAGTTCAAGAATAAATGTAGGAGTTCCGGATGAAATTATTGCAGAAGCATTAAGTGAAAAAAAATCAAAATTAAATAATTTAAAATCAGATATTTCTGAATCTGGATTTTCTAACAAAATATTAAATAAATATTTGGGAGTAGATAATTTATCGAATCAAATAAATGATTTGGAAACAAGATATCAAAATAATAAATCTACAGAAAATTTGAAAAGTGTTCTTTTGAAATTATTATCTTTAGATATCCCCCTTTCTGTGAATAAAATAAAGAGTACTGATTCAATTACTTTTATTCCTGATGAAAATGATATTGATGTGGGGGCTGTTGCAGAAATTGGGGGTGGAAACTTTTCAGATGAAGGGGCTTATAGAGATGCAATTTCTTCATGGAGTTTAGAGAATCTTGATTCTAAAATTTCTTTTAATCAGTTGTCAATAAAATATTCTGAAAATTTTTCAAAAGGATTAAGCACATTTAAAATAAGTTTAAATCCGCTTAGTTCTGGAAAAAAATATTTTGTTTTTTTTGAACAAGGGATGTTTGAATTTGTAGAAAATTATTCAATGAGTTCTATTTACAATTATGATGTTCTGGAATTAGAAGGAAGTGGAGAAATTGTGTTTTATACAGAACAAAGTGCTGAATTTTCAGAAATTCCTGTGTTTTTTTCACCACCATTAAGCGAGCTTTCTGTGATTGAAGGTCCGGCAGTTACAGATACCACTGATGAAAGTATGAAATGGGGATTGTTAATTTTTGTTTTTATTGGATTAATTATTTTGGGAATTGTAGGTTATGTGCTTTTACAAAAATGGTATGATAAAAAATATGAAGATTATTTATTCAAAGATAAAAACCAATTATACAATTTGATAAACTATGTGAATACTTCAAAACAAAAGGCAATGACAGATAGTGAGATTAAAGAAAAATTAAAAAAAGTGGGATGGAAATCTGAACAAATTAACTATGTTTTGAAAAAATATGCAGGTAAGGAAACAGGTTTAAAGAAATTATTTTCTTTTGGGGGAGGGAAAAAGAAACTTAAAAAGGCTAAACAAAAACAAAAAATTCAACAAAGAAGGCCTATACAATAAACAAATTCAAATAAACAAAATGAGAGAAAATTTATAAACTCTCTAAAATATTTTTTATATATGGTTATGAAAGCTTTTAAAAAATTATTGAAAAAAATTTCTTCAAAATTTAGGGGAAAAAATAACATTAAATTAGGTTTCTATGGGCCTCCAAATTCAGGGAAAACCAGTCTTGCTAATAGGATTTGTAAAGATTTTTTAGGAGAAGAAATAGGGAGTGTTAGTAAAATACCTCACGAGACAAATAATGTTCAATTTAAAGAGAAAGTTGAAATGGAGCATGATGGAAAAAAAATTTCTTTTAAAATTGTTGATACACCAGGAATCGCCACAAAAATTGATTATGAAGAATTCTTAAAATATAAAGTAAAGAAAAAAGATGCTAAGGCTAGAGCAAAAAAAGCCACTCAAGGGGTTATTGAGAGTATTAAATGGCTTGATGATATGGATATGGTTGTAGTTGTTTTAGATTCTTCTGAAAATCCCTACAATCAAGTTAATATAACAATAATAGGTAATTTAGTTGCCAGAAAAATTCCGGTATTGATTGTAGCAAATAAAATAGATTTAAAAAAATCAGATGTAAAAAAAATAGAAGCAGCTTTTCCAGAATACGAAGTTGTTGGAATAAGTGCAAAAAAAGGCAAAAATATGAAGGGTTTTTATGAATCAGTGTTTAAACTTTCAAAAAAAGTATGATGGCAAAAAAAACAAAAAAGAACAAAAAAAAGAGAGGCACTAAAAAGGTAGATGGTTTATCAATTAGATTTATGCCTTATTCTGAAATAAAAGATTTAAATAGTGACGATAGAATAAAAAAAATACTTTCAATCTGTTTAAAAAATAATTTGATAATTCTTCAAGGGAGATTAAGATCTGAGGAAGAATCAAGACTTATTGGGGATACAATGGCAATGATAGATTATGTTGAAGATTTTAAAGGGATAGAGCTTGCAGTTATTTCAGAAACAGACAAAGGAAATTTTTGGGATAGAATAAAAACTAACATAATTAATACACTTTCAAATGTGGAATTGGGTGCAATAACAATAATTGGTCCTGCTACAAAAGTGAAAGAAATTAAAAAAGACCCAAAGAAAATAGAATTATTTTTAAATAAATAGATTATTAATTTCTTCTAAACTTATTTCAAATAAAGAAACAGGCATTTTTATTTTCCATTTCTTTAAAATTTTTGGGTGTATTTCTCCAATTAATCCTTGTGTTTTAGAATTAATTATTATTTTTGCTGTTCTTCCTTCTATAAAATGTTTGGGGATTTCTTTTAATTCCGGTTCTTCATATTTTATTTCTATGTTAAGCATTTTTGCAAGGTAGTTTAATGTTTGTTTTAATTCAGTAAAATTTCCTGGAGCAATTCCTCCGGAGATTCTTTCTTCTTCTTGTATTTCATCTTTTTCATTTAAATAAAATACTCTTCCTGTTTCAAATATTTTTTGAGGATATTCAGAATCATTATTTTCTGAAAATATTTTCATTATATAATGGGTTAAATCTTTTCTTAATAAATTAAATTCTGTTTTTGATTCACTTATTTCTATGATTTTGTTTTGGTTTTTTTCAGACATCTCCATTTTTTCTATTTGGTCTTGTTTTTTTGTTAAATGATAATTCGAAATTTCTAATAACCCTAATCCTGAAAGGATATGGGTGATTTTTCTTTTGATTTTTTCTTTTTTATCTTCTTCACCTATTGTAGATATTGAAGGTAGTTCGGGAATAAAATTTTCATAACCATGAGCTATTGCAATATCTTCTATTAAATCAACTTCATGCAAAATATCATTTCTCCATGCAGGGGTTTTTATTTTCTTTTTTTCATATTTATGTCCCATCATTTCTAAGAAATTTTTTATTTCCTTTTCATTTAATTTTGTTCCTAGAAGTTTATTTACATTATCTATAGATATTTCTTTTTCACTTGGAGCTAAGTTAGGTGTTAATTCTTTTTTTGAATTTATTTTTAATTCCATTTGATAAATTTCTCCACCCATTTCAGCAAAAGTAGTGGAAAGTATGTTTAAACATTTTTTACATGATTCAAAATTAAATCCCGAACATTCTATGAATAATTCTTTTGTTTCTTTTGTAACTTTTCCAGTTAATTGGGAATTTATTATTGGAGGCATACTTAAAACATCATTATTAGCATCTAAGAAAACAGGGAATTTTGTTTTTCCTGCTAGGAGATGAGCGTATTCTCTTCCTGTTGGATGTCTTTGTAATACTTGCAATCCAGACATTTCTTTTTGAGATTCTAGGGGTATAAATTTTATTTTATCTGGTTCAATTGCCTTAAATTTTATCGGAAGTTTTATTTTTTCTAGGGGATAAATTCCTATGGCAATTTTTTTTCTTTGTCTACCTATTGTGGAATGAAGCTTTTCTTGAATTTCAATTATTTCTTTTATTTTTTCATCATCTAATTTAATATTTTTAATAATTGCACAAGCAGTATATGGACGGATATTTTTTAGAGAAGAATCTATTGTTACCTTGAAATCTTTTTCTGGAGAATTTAATTTATATTCTTTTAGCCCTGTTTTTTTATTAAGAAAAGCAAGAAAAGCTCTTTTGAATCCTTGAAAGGAGAGTAAATCCGGACGATTTGGAAATATTTCTAGTTCTATTTCTTTATCATCAAAACTTTCTAAAGTAGTGCCAAACATTGCTATTTTGTTTTGCATTTTCTCGTCGAGTTTCCCTATTTCTCTTTCAAATTTTTTTCTTGGTATTTTTATGTTTGCCATTTTATTATTTAGGAAAATATTTCATCTTCCTTAATTTATTTATGTTGTTTTTATACATTTCTCTTAAGTCTTTTATTTCATAAACCTTCATAATCATTCTATCAAATCCAGGTCCCCATGCAAGAACGGGTATTGGTTCTCCTAAAAGAGGTTCTGTAACTTCAGGACGGAAAATTCCTGCTGCAATCAATTCTACCCATTCCTGTTTTTCTTCATCCCAAACATCTCCTTCTAAACTAGGTTCTGTGTATGGAAAGTATGCAGGTCTGAATCTTATTTTTTCAAATCCCATTTTTTTTGCAAATTCTTTTAAATATCCTAAAAGGTGTTTGAAGTTTGCATTTCTGTCAACAACAATTCCTTCTGTTTGATTAAATTCAAACCCATGTTTCCAGTCAACTGTCTCGTTTCTAAAACATTTTCCTATTGAAAAGAATCTCTGGGGAAGTTCTTTTTTATTTAAGTTAGCAAGTTTTTGAGAAGATAGACATGTTGTATGAGTTCTTATTAAAAGTCTTTTTGCTTTTTCTTCATCCCATTCATATTGCCATCCAGAGCTACCTCCTGTTCCAGTTTCATGTGCTTTTTTTATTTCATTAACAAGTTTTTTATCTGGTAAAGAAGTTTTTCTGTTTAAAAAGAAAGTATCATGCATTTCTCTTACAGGGTGATCTTGTGCTGTGAATAAAGCATCAAAATTCCAAAATGAACTTACAACATAATTTCCCGACATTTCCTTAAATCCCATCTCAGTCCATATTTTTCTTGCATAATCTATTGCCTGATTTACAAAATGCCTTTTTCCCCCAGATATTTCTGGAACAGGAGAGGTTACATCATATCTTCTGAATTTTTTATTTTTCCAATTTGAATCTTTTTTAATTATTTCTGATGTTATTTGTTCAATCATATTTTCTTGTTTTAATTCTTGATTTGAAATTTTTTTACCTAGTTCAGTAACTTTGATTATAATTTCTATTTTGTCTTTTATTTCAATTATATTTCTCCTTTTTTTGAGTGCTTGTAATGCGTATTTCTGTTCTGGTTTTAATTCATTTTCATAAATAGGTAGTGATTCCAGGAAAAGTTCCTCTAACATTTTTTTGGAGATTTCTTCTTTATTTGCATTAAGAATTATCTTCCCATTTTTCATATCAATGAATGCTTTTTTCTTTAATGCCCCTATTGATGCTTTAAATTCATCTTCTGAAAGATTACTTAATATCTTTGCATCTTTTAAAGAAAGTATTCTTTTATCATCAAGAATATCAATTAATTTTCTTTCTGGAAGTCCTCTTTTTTTATATAAAATACCATTTACACCCAATTCAATAATTTTCTTTTTTGTATATTCTAGCTTAATTATTCCCTTGTTTTTTAAATATTCTAATGCCCTTAATACTGAAACTTTATCTAGATTTGTTTTTTTACATATCTGAGTTATGTCCTCTTTTAAATAAGGTATTATTTTTCTTTCATTTTGACTTAAACTCTCAGATAATTTTTGGATATTCATTTTTAATATATGTTAATCTTTAATTAAAAAACTTTTTATTTTGGTATTCTGGACAAGTATTTTTATATTCACACCAATTACATAGAATAGAGGGTTTTGCAGGAAAATGATTTGTTGATTCTATTTCATGGATTAATTTAAGAGTTTCTTTTTTTAAGTTTTCTAAATCTTCAGGAGTTCTTCTTGAAATTATTTTTTTATTGTGGGCAAGATAATGCCAAATAAGTGAAACATTTTTTTCTGTATTGAATATTTCTTTTATTGCAATGGAATATAATGCAAGCTGCCTATCTGTTTCTATTTTTTCTCTTGTTGGAAGGGAGTTAGCTGTTTTATAATCATGAATTTCATATTCACCAGTTTTGTGATTATATACGAGTCTGTCAATATATCCTTGTATTTTATGGTTGTTTTTTTCATCAATTTCTAAAAAAACTCTTTTTTCACATTCTATTGTTCCATCTTTGAAAGGATAATGTTTGTTATAATAATTCAAAAGAAAATTAACTCCTAAATTAAAATAGTCTTTTTTTGTTTTGTCTTTTTTTACTATTTCAACATTTTCTGAATCTTCTTTTTCCCATTCTTCAGAGTAATATTTTATTGTTTCTTCAATTGTGGGAATATTTTCATTTTTTAGGGATTTGTTATATATTAATTCAAGGGTATTATGAACACATGTTCCTAAAAGAGCTTCTACTGTTTTTTCTATTTCAGGAGGAATCTTATCTATGTATTTGTATTTAAATCTGAGGGGACACTGTTCAAAAGTAGATAATTTGGAATGAGAGTAAATTGCCATTAAGAAAAAAATTTGTTTTAACTTATAAAACTATTGTCTCTTTATTTAGTAGAAAAATCCTATCTTGATTTGGTGATGTTAATCTTTTTACAGTATTTGTTTATTGGACATTTAGAACACCAAGGTGAAACTGGTTGACATATCTCTCTTCCGAATTGAACAAAAATAGCATTAAAATTTGGCCAATATATTTCGGGAATTATTTTGGGTATTTCCTTGTCTGTTTGTTCTGCTGTTTTTGTTTTTATCCAACCCAATCTGTTTGGAATTCTATGGCAGTGAGTGTCAATTGGGATTACTGGTTTGTTAAATGCAAATGCGAGGACTATTTTTGCTGTTTTTGGTCCAATGTGTTTTATTGAAATTAAATCTTCATAATTACTTGGAACTTTTGAATTAAATTTTTCAATAAGTTCTTTTGAAACAGATTTTAATGCTTGTGCTTTTTTATTATAATGTCCTGTTTTGAAAATTATTTTTTTTAATTTTTCTTCTGGAATTGAAACTATTTTTTTAGGAGTATTTGCTATTTTTAAGAGTTCCTTTGAAATTTCTTCTGTTGTCTCATCCCTTGCTCTTAGTGAGAGTAGACAGGAAATTAAAATTTTAAATGAATCTGGTTTTTTTCTCATTCTGTTTAAAGTAGTTTTATCTGTTGAGATATATTTTTTTGATAGAATTTTCATTACTTTTTCAATTTCTTTTTTAGGTGCCATTAGATTTTTATATTGATTTGTTTATTTAAAATTATGGAATGTAAAAAGGAAGAAAATTCTGAAAGATGTAATTGCACTTATCCTGGTTGTCCCAGGAAAGGAATTTGTTGTGAATGCATAAAACATCATCTTGATTCAAGAGAACTTCCTGCTTGTTTCTTTCCTAAAGGTGTTGAGAAAACATATAATAGAAGTTTTGAGAAGTTTGCTGAATTAGTTAATGGGGGAGAAGTTTGATTTACTTTTTCTTTTTTTCACCAAGTATTTTTGTAAATAACCATATTCCTAAAACCCCTATTATCGTTATAATTATTGCACTGGCTAGTTTTCCTTGAAAAATACTCAAGACAGTTATTTTTGCAACAGCTTCACTAATTACACTATTCCAAGCTAACGCAATCACCAAACTAAATGCAGTAACTATTGCAGTAAGTGTTATATTTTTAAATTCAGTTTTTAGTTCTTTTACATGTTTTTTTCTTTTTTTCATTTAACAATTTCTCCAAATGATTTCCCTTTAATTCCTGCAGCATTTCCTTCATCCGTATCAATTTGAAAAGCTAGATAATTTCCTTCTCCAGCTCTTACAATTACTTCATTGAAAATCAAACTCCTTTCCCCTTTTGTTTTTATTGAAATTTTTTGTTTGTTTTTTAGTTTTAATTTTTTAGCTTGTTCTTTAGTTAAATGAAGATGTCTTTTTGCAATTATTATTGGGATTTTTGTTTTTCCTTTTGGACCTTTTATTGTTATCTTTGGGGTTCCAGTTAAATTTCCAGAAATTCTTGTTGGAGGGATTTTTTTCATTTTTAAATTATAGGCATCTGTCATAGAGATTTCACATTGAGATTTTTTTCTCACAGGGCCAATAATCCTTGCCTTTAATTTTTTATTTTGATTGATTATTTCAACTTCTTGTTTTGCTGCAAATTGTTCTGGCTGAGAAATTTTTTTTAAAGGCTTCAGTTTAGGTCCTTTTCCAAATAATTTTTTTAAATCTTTTTCTGATAGGTGTACGTGTCTTGCTGAAATTTCTACAGGTATTTTCATAATTTCAAAACCTCCTCGACAATTTGTTCTTCTTCATCTGTTTTTATTACATAAACTTTTACTTTTGAATTGTCTTCAGATATTGTTTTTTCATTGTTTTCATTTTTCTTTTTATTTAATTTAATTCCCATAAATTCTAAATTATCACAAATATCTTGTCTTAATTTTGGAACATTTTCTCCTATTGATGCTGTAAAAATTAAATTATCCAATCCATTTAGAATAGCGATATAAGAGCCAAGATATTTTATTATGCTATATGTAAATAAATCATAAGCTAGTTTTGAATCTTTGTTTTTATTCATTGTTGAAAGTATATCTCTGAAATCATTATATTTGCAAATTCCTTTTAACCCTGATTTAAATGTTAAGAGTTCTTCTGTATTGTATCCTTTTTTTTCAAGGAACAAAATTAAACCAGGATCTATGGTTCCTGAACGAGTTCCCATCACTAAACCTTCTAAAGGAGTTAATCCCATTGTAGTGTCTTGAGGATTTCCGTTTTTAATTGCAGTTATGCTTGCTCCAGAACCTAAATGACAAGTTATTGTTTTTCCTTTTATACCTCGAGAAACAAAACTATGGGAAAGTCCGTGAAATCCATAACGCCTTATATTGTATTTTTCTGAAACTTCTTTTGGTATTGCATATATTTTCGATACTTCGGGAAGTTCTGAAAAAAACATTGTGTCAAATAAAGCATATTGGGGTATTGTAGATTCTTTTTCTATCAATTCTATAACCATTAATTGATTTGGGTTATGCAGAGGGGCAAATTGGGAATATTCTTTTATTTTTTCTTTTACACCTTTATTTATTTTTGAAGGTTTGTTTAATTCTCCCCCATGAACAACCCTATGAGCAATTAAATCTATTTTTTGATTTTGGAATTTCTTTAATATTTCTCTAACAGAATTTTTGTAATCTCTTTTTTCATTAAGCCTTTCATATCTTCCAGAATCAACTTTTTCTTTATTTTCAAATAAACTATATTTTATTGAAGAACTTCCCACATTAAATACTAAAATTTTTTTATCCATTTTATGTTTTTATTTTTTCTGCAAGATCTGAAACTAAAAATGTTGAAGATTTTTTTTCTGCAAGAGCATTTGTCCAAGAAAGTATCCAAAGAACAAAAACAAATAAATAAGCTATTTTTCCAATAATTGGAATAAAGCTAAGCATTCCAGCAAGTATAAACCCTATTCCTGTTATAAGCCCTTCTTTACCATAATTTAGGATATGTTTGTCCTCTTTCCATAAAATTATGGCAAGAATAAAACCAATTATTGTTAAAAAACTAGATAACCATGCAAATATTTTTCTTTCTTTTGGATCAACTCTTTCTTTTGTCATGTTAGTTTAAGGATTTATTGTTTTATAAATTTTAACTAAAAATACTTCTGACTGAGATTCTCACTTTACTCGTCCAAACCCCCTTCTTTGATTTGATTAATTATTAATCCCTCCAAAAAAAACAAATGCCCCGACCGAGATTCTCACTCTACTCGTCCAAACCTCTCCCTCCTTTGATTTGATTAATTATTAATTCCTCCAAAAAAAAATAAATGCCCCGACCGAGATTTGAACTCGGGTCACTGCCTATCTCCTAAGAGAGGTCGCATTGAGATGCTTAGACCTTTCCTCTCTTCGAGTTCCAGTCACCTCTTTTTTTTGAAATTGAGAGGGCAGCATACTTGGCCTCTGTACTATCGGGGCATTGTGAAGAGGTTTTGGCTCTTGTTTTGATTCATTTTATAAAATCTTGATTTTAGTGAATGAGCTAAAATCTCTGATTTTTGTTTCTGTAACTGAAAAAGCAACAAACTAAAAGTTGTTAAACTTTTTGTTGAACTATCAGGTATTAAAGAGATAACCCTAATGAACTAGTGTTATGTAAAACTTAAAAACATTATTGTTTTAATTATTTTTATAGCCCTGTAGTACAGTGGTCAAGTATGACAGGTTCTGGTAAGCAAGTTCGTGAAAGACTGAATGTTTTGAAAATAACGCGAGTGTGTTTGGGAATTCCTGTTGACCCAGGTTCGAATCCTGGCAGGGCTATGTATCTTTTCAAAAAAGATACACTACAAAACCAGCCCTTCCACAAACAATCTTTTCAAAAAAGATACGCTACAAAGCAAAAAATCCAAGATTTTTAGTTCATTCGCTAAAACTAAAGTTTTATCAAATGAAACCAGCCCTTCCACAAACAATCTTTTCAAAAAAGATACGCTACAAAGCAAAAAATCCCAAATTTCGAGGTAAGTTTTTTTCGAATCCTGGCAGGGCTATATGTCTTATTTTTCTGGAA
Source organism: Candidatus Woesearchaeota archaeon (assembly GCA_964462045.1). Lineage (GTDB taxonomy): Archaea > Nanobdellota > Nanobdellia > Pacearchaeales > GW2011-AR1 > DATFJM01. Next base: position 38,867 of record CAYWWB010000003.1, read on the forward strand.
AAATCAAAATGTTTTTATAACCTGTTTTCTTTTATAAAATATGTCAATAAGTGCTATTTTATTTACAACTCTTGCAGTAGCAATGATAGGATTGCTTGTTTATTTTGCTAATAAGATAAAAAATAAAATAATTGTTTTTGCATTATTAATTTTAGTGGTTTTAAGTTATTTTAGTTTTTTACCTATGATTGAGGGAGAGAATATAGATTTTCAATCTTCTGAAGGAGTTAAAGAGTCTGTAGGATTATATTTTTCATGGTTAGGGACTGTTTTTAATGATGCTAAAACATTTACAGGAAATGCAATTAATAATTCAAAAGAACTTGTGAATAAGACTGAATCTACTTTGGATAATTTTAGATAGGGTAATATTTAAATACTTCTTATTATAAGATATTATATGGTTAAGAAAAAGGGGAGTAAGAAATCATCTAAATCGAAATCATCTAAAAAAAGTTCTAGTGGGAAATCAAAAACGAAAAAAAAGAAGAGTTCTCAGAAGGGGTTTACCGAAAAAATATTAAAAAAAAGAATAAGATTAGTTACTAAAAATTTGGTTCTGTTTTTTATATTGTCTATAATCTCAATTTTATCTTATCAAAATACTATTCCAGAATATCAAGGATTGTTTGGAGTGATGTCTATTATTTTTTCTTTTATATTTTTAGCTTTTTTAATTGCATTATTAGTTTTTATTTTTTTAAGAGTTTCTAATAAAAAATAGTTGAATAGTTTTATATATTTTTAATTTTGTTATTTATTGTTTGTGCCAGTGTAGCTCAGTCGGTAGAGCACTACTCCGGTAAGGTAGGGGTCCTGGGTTCAATCCCCAGCACTGGCTTAAGAAATTTTATAAATGATTGTTTTTTTATATTTAAATGGAAGAAAAATGGGATTTGAATAAACTTAAGGAAACATACTCTTTTTTTAGAAAAAAATATTCTTTACCTAGTTTTGATGATTTGAATGTAGATTTTCATATTGAGAGAATTTCCGACGAGGAAACTGATTTTTTAATTAGGGAAATAAGAAGATATATTGGGGATAAAGTAGCTAGTTATACAAAATTAATAGAATCTCTTTTGCATCCAGTTAATTCTTCTATTTTTATTTTTTCTATTATTAAAACATTAGGGGAAAATGAAAAAAAGGATTTGCGAGAGATTTATAATAAATTAGCAAAATCTCAGATTAAGATAATAAAATTGGACACAAAATATTCTGAAGAATCTGAAGCTGATTTTATTAAAACTTTTTATGATACTTGGAAAGAAATTAAAAATAAAATTTATGATTTATTTTCTTTGGTTGAAAATAATTTTGATAATGATGTTGAGATAAATAATAAGGGATATTTTGGTTAGAAAAGTTTAAAAAGCTTTAAAAACCCCATAATATTAAATTAATTACTGATGGACACAGGTTCAGATGAAGTAAATTCATTCTGAGGTTAAAAAAATGGATGCATATCAAATAATAGAAAAGGCAAAAAACACAGGAAAGATAGAGAAAGGCACAAATGAAGTTACAAAAGCAATTGAAAGGGGAACAGCTAAATTTGTTTCTTATGCTTCAGATGTAGAGCCAAAAGAAGTTGTTCAACATCTTCCTATACTTTGTAAAGAAAAAGGAATCCCTTGTCAAGAAGTAGATAGTAAACAAAAATTAGGTGTTTCTACAGGTCTTTCAGTAAGTGCTTCTTCAGTAGCTGTTATTGAAGAGGGTGATGCTGATAAAGATATAGCTAATTTAAAAAAGTAATTCTTAAAAATGGCAAAAACGCAAAAGAAAAAAGATTCAAGACAGCAAGCTTCTAAAGGGAGTGATAAGATTTCATCAGAAGGTGCTGTATCTGCTTTGGTTCAAGAAATTGTAGGTAGAACTGGTTTTAGGGGAGAAATTACTCAAATTAAGTGTTTAGTTCAAGAAGGAAGAGATGAGGGGAGAGTTATGAGAAGAAATGTTAAAGGGCCTGTACAAAAAGGAGATGTTTTAATGCTTAGAGAAACTGAAATTGAAGCAAGAAGAATTAAATCTAAAGTAACTAAGGGAGCTTATAGTTAAAATGGTAAAATGTTCTTACTGTGAAAATGAATATGAGCTTCCAAGAGGAATGACCTTAGTTATGAAAGATGGCACTGTTAAACATTTTTGTTCTTCCAAATGTAGAAAAAACTTTAAATTAGGTAAAAGAAAAGTCAGGTGGATTTTAAAAAAGAAAAAAGAAAATACTTCTCCTAAAAAAGAATAGTTACACTACCATTATTTCTTTATATATTTTTTGAATTTTATGAAAATTTGGTTACAGCACAAGTTTTAAATAAACTTTTTTCTTTAAATTGTTGAATGGTTTATAAGAGATATATAAAAAAAGGAGGGAAATTTTATGGTCCTTATTATTACGAAAGTTATAGGGATGAAAATGGTAGTGTAAAAAGTAGAATGGTTGACCCTCCTAACAAAAAAGGGTTTTTCTTTAATTTTCTTTCTATTTTTGCTTTGGTTGCTTTGGTTGCTGGAAGTATTGCAGGATTAATTTTTTTGGATGGAACTTTTACTGGTTTTACAATAGATAATTTTTCAAATCCTTCTAATGAAAGTGAGTGGCCTATGTTTCATAGAGATACAAATCATAGTGGTTACACTACAGATTCAGGGGTTGATAATTTGTCTGAAGCAATTGTCAATACTTTTTCAACAGGAGGTAATATTGAATATTCTTCCCCAGCAATAGCAAATGATTATTTATATATAGGAAGTGATGATGGAAATGTTTATCAATTAAATGCTTCAAATGTTTCCCAAAAAATTGCAAACTTTTCAACTAATGGGGGTATTAAATCTTCACCAGCAATAGCAAATGATTATTTATATGTGGGAAGTGATGATGGAAATGTTTATCAATTAAATGCTTCAAATGTTTCCCAAAAAATTGCAAACTTTTCAACTAATGGGGGTATTAAATCTTCACCAGCAATAGCAAATGATTATTTATATGTGGGAAGTGATGATGGAAATGTTTATCAATTAAATGCTTCAAATGTTTCCCAAAAAATTGCAAACTTTTCAACAGGAGGTTATGTTGATTCTTCACCAGCAGTTGCAAATGGATATGTATATGTTGGAAGTGAAGATAGTATAGCTTATAAATTAAATGCATCGAATATCTCTCAAGAATTAGGAAGTTTCGATACGGCAGGATACATTGTCTCTTCACCAGCAGTTGCAAATGGTTATGTTTATATGGGGAGCTATGGAGGTATTGAAATATACCAATTAGATGCCACAGATATGAGTTTGGTTAATAGTTATTCCCCGGAAGCAGGAGGTTATATTTATTCTTCACCAGCAGTAGCTAATAATTATTTATATATAGGAAGTGATAATGGAAATGTTTATCAATTAAATGCTTCAAATGTTTCCCAAAAAATTGCAAACTTTTCAACAGGAAGCGCTGTTTTTTCTTCACCAGCAATAGCAAATGATTATTTATATGTTGGGAATGATGATGGAAATTTTTACCAATTAAATGCTTCAAATGTTTCCCAAGAAATAGGGAGTTATACTACTGGAGCAAGTCTTCGTTCTTCACCAGCAGTAGCGAATGGTTATGTATATATTGGGAGTAATGATGATAATGTTTATTCTTTTAAAGAAAATGATATTCCTGGAATTTCTAATATTATTTTGAATTCCTCTTTAGGAACAAATTATTCAGATGAAAATTTAACAGTTTATTTTGATGCTTCTGATGCTGATGGACACAGCTTATTTAATACAACAGATTGGAGAAATGATGGAAATTCTTTAGCTGTCTTGAACATGCCATTTAATTTGAATTATACTGGAACTGATTCTGGAGGAGTTAGAGATTATTCTTCTTATGAAAATAATGGAACTATCTCAGATATTACTGCATGGAATAATTCATGTGTTGTTGGAGGATGTTATGAATTTGATGGGAGTGATGATTATATTAGTATTTCAGATGAGGATTCTATTAGTATGAAAGATGGAGAAGACATTATTTCTGCTTCGTTGTGGATTAGGCCTAATAGTGAAGATCAAGAGAGTACTCAGACAGGTATTCTTTCAAAGGAAGATGAATTTATTTTTGGATATGAAACTGGTGGAACAGAACTTACTATTGGTACATATGGAGCTAATATGAATTTAGTTGATTGCTTTGATCCTACTGCAAATGAATGGGCTCATATTTATTTTGTTTTTGATGAAGTTGAAAATGAAATAGCTATTTATGTGAATGGGGAATTGAATTGTAGTAAAACAGTTTCAGATGATTCTGGGAATACTACTAACCCTCTTCTTGTTGGGAGCCATCGTTATTCGGGAGGGGGTGAAAGCTATTATAATGGGTCAATTGATGAAATAATGCTTTTTAATTATCGTTTAACTGAGAAACAAATTAAATCAATTTACAATGAACAATCTCAAGGAAAAGCAATTACAACCTGGGTTTCTCAAGAAACAAATGCAGGAGAGAATTATACTGTAGAAGTTTTAAGTACAGATACTTATGATGTTTCAAGTTTAGAAAGTAATTGGTTAGAAATTGAAAACAAAGAACCAAACATAACTTCAATAAAAGACATTAATGAATCTGGT
>CAYWWB010000004.1:0-39689 GCA_964462045.1 Candidatus Woesearchaeota archaeon
GAAATGAAAGATGTTGAAACTTTTACAAATGAATCTACAACTGGTTTAGATAATGCATGGGATTTTGTTGATAACCCTTATGATGATACTAATAATAAAGATATTTGGGATATTGAATCAGAAATTAACAATGGATATCCTCATCTTACTGAAATAGAAAGTTCAGGTGAGGTAAATAGTGACACATTGGTTACTGTTTCATCTGGAAGTCCTTTTTATACAAACAAATCTTCCAATCCATTTACATTAAGTAATATGGTTTCAGGAGAAGAGAGGCAAATTACTTTTGATATTAATGCAACAGGTTCAATAGGAGATATTTATGAAATGTTTGGAGAAGCGGTTCTTCTTGAAGATGATTCAATAAGTGATTCTACTTCAAGAAAAGATGTTTCTATAGTAGAGACAAGCTTTGCAGTAGAAATGTCTCCTTTACTGAGTCAAAAAATTAATTGGACTATTAATTCAATTCCATTAAACAATGAATCTGCTCATGGAAATAATGGGACTGGAGAAACACAATATTATATTAATGTGACTGCAGATTATACCACTGTAGACGTATATATGAAAGCTAATAGAGATTTAGAAAGTCCTGGATTAGATAAATTAGGATTAGGGAATGAAACTTATTGGTATAATTATACAAATTCAAGTGTTCCTTTTAATGGAGAAAAACAATTGACAACAAATTATCAAGATAATAAAATTCTTGAAGATGTTGGAGACACAATAGTTTATCTTAAATATTATTTAGATGTTCCATCTACACAACCTGCTGGTGAATATAATAACACTGTTTCATTCAAAGTTGTAAAACATGGTGAAACCCCTTAATTTTTAAAAATTTTAAAAAAAATTTAATTTTATCGACGGAAAAACATAAAAAATAATTAATAAATTATGTATTTTATAAAACCGAAAAGTTTATAAATAATAATATTTTTAAGAAAAACATGGTTAACAAAAAAAGAGCAACATTAAACATCTTAAGTGCAATCTTGGTATTGTCTTTAGGAATGATTCTTATTCAAAATATTGGTAATGTTGATGCATATGAATCTGTTGCAAATACAACATCTCATGCAGATATTGATCAATATTTTGCTCTTGAAATGTCTGCAAATTTAACAGATGGGATAAGATTTGGAAACATAGATGATTTAAATATTGATAATCATAATGCTTCAGGAAATTATAATACATCAGATTTAACACAATTTTATATTTTAGTTTCAGAAGATTCAAATACAAATGTTAGTTTTCAAATAAATGCTAGTGATTTTACAAGTGGAACAGACACATTAGGAGTTACAAATGAATCTTTTAGTAATAGTACTACCAATACTCTTAATAATCCTTCAATAGGTAATGAAACTTCACTTACAGAGGCCCTTCAAGGTGCAGGGAATGAGATTGATGTTGGAGAAAAAGTTTATTATAGATTTTGGTTAGATACTCCAAATGACCAACCAACAGGTACATATCAAAACGAAGTTTGGTTTAAAGGGTCTAGTGTTTAAAATATAAAAAAATAGAGGTGTGATTTATGAAAAATAAAAATTTAAAATTTATTGTTTTATTTGCAAGTTTAATTATTTTTTCTAGTTTAGTTACTGCTGGAATTGGAATAAAAGTATCACAAGAATCTATTTTAGTTCCTGAGGGAGAAGAAGGATGTGTTACATATTATGTTTATAATCCTTTTGATAAAGATTCTAAAGCTTCTATAAGTGTTACAAGTGAATTAAGAGATATCTTACAATATCAGGATAAAGAAACACAAATAATTCCTGCTGAAACATCTAGTGGTGAAGCTATCCCTGTTGAATTTTGTTTTCAGATTCCAAAACAAGTTTATGAAAAAGATTGTTTAGTTGGAGATATGTTATGTAAACAAGAGTGTAATATGGAAAGAAAAATATTTGAGGGTGAAGTTGTATTAAATGAAATACAGGAAGAGGGTGAAAATAATGAAGGTTCTGCAACAGCATTAACATTAGGATATCCATTAAAAGTGGGTGTTAAATGTAAAGAACATCCAAGAGATTTAACTCCAGTGTATATTATTATTGCTGCAGTAGCTTTAATATTAATATTAATAACAACAAAAAAAGATAAAAAGAAAAAGAGTTCTTCTAGTAAATCTAGTAAAAAAAAGAAAAAATCTTCTAAAAAGAAAAAGTAATAAAAACTCTTTTTGTTTAATTTTTTTATGAAAATGAAAAAAAGAGTGTTGAGTATTGTTTTTGTTTTTATTGTCATAATTTCTTTAATATTTTTTATTAAGGGATTTCAAATTTCAAATACTTCATCACATTTTACTATTTCTTTAAGTGAAGAAAGATGGGAGAATATATCTGCTCCTGAAGGCGTTTTTGAACCTTCTAATCCTTCTTTATTTGGAACACATATAAATCATTTTGAAATTGGTTTTGTTAATTTAAGTATTAGTTCAAATGAGGTTCTTGAATGTAAAATAAAAACATCTAATAAAAATATTCTTACTATAAATGAAACAGGTTTATCAAAATCAAATGAAAATTATACTTTAAGTTATTCAATAAAACAAACTGATTCAATAATAAAAGATTCTAATGTGGGATACATTCCCTGGGTTTTGGAAAATTGTTCTATTATTGATTCTTCTGAAAATATTGTTGATTTTCAAAATGTTTCAAGAAGGATTTATGTTCATGATGATGAATATTGGGAAGACAATGAAGTTACAAGAGCAGTAACTTGTGAAGGGACTCCCCATGTTTATTTTAATAATACTGGAAAATGTGAGTTTTCTGAAGACACAATGTTTGCTTTACAGATGAGAAATGGTAATCCAGTAAATGAGACTTGCTTTAATAGTCCTGGTATTGCTTGTGCAGATTCTTATTGTAATGGTATTTATTTCCCTACTTGTGATCCTGTAGATTATTTTTCAGGATTTAGTATTGAAGAAAAAGACCCAAATAATTATGCAGAAATAACTTCTAGTTTCGCAGGATATAGTACTCCTATAGCTTTTACAAAATATACTAATTCAAGTGGAACCTTTAAATTAAGAGTTCTTGAATCTCTTTCAAGTAAATCTTTTTCAGTAACATTATATAATTTAACAAATGTAGATGAATCAAATACAAATATTTACGGGCCTTCTTCTTCACAAGGAGATTTATCTATAACAAATCAAGGAGATGGAACCTACACAGTTGCATTTTACAATTTCTCAGAATATTCAGGAACTTTAGATTTTACTTTTAATATTTCTTTTACTCAAGAAGGATTAAATGATAACAGGACAATGAAAGTAGTTATAGCTTATGGAACAGACACTAATCAAGGAGATCCAGATTATTTTATTTCTTTATTAAACGAATCTGTAGGATTGTATAATAATGATGAAGGACAGATAACAGGAATAACAACTGATACAGGAGGTGTTTGTGGAGATGAAGCTAATAATGATTTTGATTATTTAGGAACTTTTAGTGGGAATGATGTATGGGCTTGGAGTTATGATTGTTTTGATGAAGATTGTCATTTAATGCAAGGAGACGACTCTCAAACAAATGAATTTGGTTCTGGTAAAACAGGGTTGTGTAATTATCAAACAGAATTAAATTGTTCAGATGAATTTGATAATGATTATGATTATGTTTATGATGGAAGTTCAAATCCTGGAGGAAATTTAGATTTTACAGATTGCCATGATGCAGATTGTTTTCATAATGGGGATGGGTTAAATACTTGCCCGACAAAAGAGTTAATATGTAATGACTCTGTCAACAATGATTGGGATTATACTCTTGGAGAATCAGATAATTCAGGAGATATGAAAATAGAAAATAATGGGACAAAATATGATTGGACACATCAATCTGATGTAACTGATTGTGAAGATATTGATTGTGATGGTAAAATTGGGGGAAGTTCTGGAGAATTATGTAATTGGGGATATGAATTAAATTGTTCTGATAATTTTGATAATGATGCATTACAATTAAAAGATTGTGAATTAAATTCTGTAGGAAGCTCAACAGCGCAAGTTACTCCTGCTTATGCAGAATATGATTGTAGTTCTTTTTGTAGAAGTTCTGTAGAAAATCATGAATCAGGAACACAATGTTTTGATAATATAGATAATGATTGGGATGCTATAACAATCAATGGATATTATAATGATAATTATGCAGATTATCATGATGGAGGAATTGATTGTAGATGGGGGGGATATTTTGGAATAGGAAATAATTATAATCCAGAAGAAGAATGTAATTTATCTCTTAATTCCAACTTAAAAAGATGTGAGCTTGGAAGAGAATTAACATGTAATGATAAATTTGATAATGATTTTGATAAAGATGCTAGTGGGATGCCCACACCAAAATGGAATTTAAACACAAGTCTCTATTTTGAGATTTTTGGTATTACTTATACATCTCATGGGGATTATGATGATTATGATTGTGCAAAAGAAAGTATTGTTCCTTCAAATGAAGCATTAAATGATTCGTGGTGTTTTGATGGTGTGGATAATGATTTAGATGCTTATTATTTTAGTGGGAATGGATACTCTCAAAACTCTTCAGGGGGATTTGATTGTGATGATACAGATTGTTTTGGAATAATAAACCCTGCAGATGAGGATGAAGCTTGCATTGATAGTGAGTATAATGCTTCTAATCCTTTATTTACGAATCTTCCTTTTCCTGGAAGATTCTGTGCAAATAATATAGATGATGACTCAGACGGACCTATTGATTGTGATGATTTGGATTGTTATAGGCAATTTACAATGTGTTCTCAAGGGCCTTGTTATAAAAAGGAAGATATAAGATGGGATTCTTGTGCAGATTCTATTGATAATGATAATACAAACGGGACTGATTGTGCAGATTCTGATTGTTATGGATTATTTGGTTCAGAAGAAGGAGATTTTTGTGAACAAACAGAATCTAATTGTTTAGATGGATTTGATAATGATGCTGATGGAAATGCAGATTGTGCAGATTCTGATTGTTATGGGCTTGTAGGAGATTATAGGGATGGAGAAGTTTATTGTTCTTCAAATGAAAATACTTTAGATTTGTGTTATGATGGTTTTGATAATGATGCTGACGGAGTTTATGATTGCTATGAATCTGAATGTAATAGTTATTGTGAACTTTCAGATATTTCTGGAACAAACCCGATATCATTACCAGTTAATTTGGGAACAACAAGTCTTAATTCAGTTTCAGATGCATATATTAAAGATTATACAAAACAAGTAAGAAAAGGAGAATATTATAATTTAACTATGAAAATGGATTCTAGTTCTAGTGATGCTCAATGGACTTTGGGAACTGCAACAGGGGGAAGTTTCCAAAAATCATATTTTGATACTGGCACTGCTCAATTACAAGGACCTAATTCAGATAATTTTACTCTAACTGAAACTTCAGTTGGTTTTACAATAGAATCAAATGAAGCAGATTTGTCTTCAGGTTATGAAATGTCTTTTGTTATTCGAGCTAATTCTGTTATGTCTCAATCTACTTATGAATTAACTTATGCAGAATCAACTGGTTCAAAATTATCTTTAAATAATGATATTTATCATGAAATAAATGAAAATGTAAACCCTGAAGCCCAAAAAATAGAAATTATTCCCAATAATACCGGGATTAATTACGGAGATTCAGTATATTTGAGAGGAAATATCTCTGATAATAACCAATTAGGAGTATGTCAGTGGGAGGTTTATGGACAAGCTTCTTTTAGTCCTTCGGATTCAACTAATTGTAAAGCTAGTTTTAGTCCAACACAAGAAGGGACATATTATATTAATTTAACTCCAAAAGATTATTATTCTAATGAGGGAGATACAATCACAAAAGAATATGATTTGAATATAATCCCAACTAAAAATGAAGCAGAATTGAATCAAACTTTCTACAATTCTACAATTGATACTTTAGAATTTAATTTTAGTTTTAATGTCCCTTCTGGAGATTCTTTAGGAAATTGTGAAATAATGATGAAAAATTCAACAAATGAATATTCAATGAAAAACATCTCTGCAACAGGAAATCTTTGTCAAGGAACAATTGATATTTCTTCAATAAATGATGGAATGTACACTTTCTTTGCAAAAGTAAATGAAACAACTGAAGGAAATTTAATTTTAAGTAAAAGTGATTCTTCATTAATTTGTTCTCAAGTTGTAAATGGAACTTGTGTTTTTGCTGATTTTAATAATAATACTTATCCGGATATTTGTGTAAAAGACACTACCCCCCCTGAAATAACTTTAATTTCTCCAAATAATGAAACCTCCACAACCTCTCCTGCTAACTTTAAATACAGTGTTACGGATTCTACTGACATAGCAAATTGTAGTTTAATTATAGACGGATCAATTTCTGAAACAGACACATACATAACTAAAGAAACAGAACAACAATTTTCAGAAACATTCTCAACTGGAACTTATTCTTGGAAAATAAATTGTACAGATGAAGTTGGAAATATTGGTGAGTCAGAAACCAGAACAATAACTGTTAAAAAACCTACAACTGGACCTGGAGGCGGTGGAAGTGATACAGGTAGAGGCGGAATAAGTGGAGGCATAGCACCTTCTGAACCATCATATGAAAGTTTTTCAATAGATAAAGAAGAAATTAGAACAAGAGCATATACTAATGAAATAAAAACAGAAATGATAGAAATAAAAAACACTAAAGAAGAGACAATTGAATTTAAAATAGAAAGTGATACTTCATTTGCACTTTTACCAAAAAATATTACTCTTGAACCTAATGAAACCAAAATTATTCCTGTAAAATTTTACTCTCCAAACAGAATAGGAAATTATTTTGGAAGTGTAACAGTAGAATCAGAGGATGGAAAGAAAGTAATTCCAATAAAACTTTCAGTAATGGCTCCCTCACTTTTAGAAATAGATACTCGTGTTTTAGATAAAAGTAAATTAGTTACTTTTGAAAAGGAAGTTTTTGCAAACATAACTATAAAAAATAAAGACGATTTAAAAAAGAATATCACTTTAACATATTTCATAAGAAGAAACGCACAAGAATTTAAAAACAAAACAGAGAATATTATGTTAAATGCTGGTGAAGAAATAAGTATTGTGAGGGGACTTCCTAAAGAAAATACTTTCTTAATTAAAAAAGATTATTTTCAAACAGAAGTAAAATATTCCAAAACAACACTACATTCAGAAGATAATTTTATAATAATTAATTGGATAACTGCAATAATCACTCTAATTGTTTTAGGTGTTTTAATTTCTCTAATTATTATAAAAATAAAAAAGAACGAAAAAAACGAGGAATAATTTTTTAAAACATTCTAAATACACTAGTATATGGTGGAGGTTTATTATTCTAAAAATATTGAAGGAATTTTGGAAAATATAGACTTTTCTAATTTGGGGGAGAATGTTGCAATAAAAACTCATTTTGGTGAGAAGGGATGTGATACCTATATTAATCCTGAAATTGTTAGGAGGGTTTATGAAAAAGTGCAATCCTTAGGAAAAAAAGCTACACTTATTGAATGTAATGTTTTATACAAGGGAGAAAGAACTAAAGCTTCAAGTCATAAAAAACTAGCTAAAAAACACGGGTTTGATTTTGCTGAAATTGATATCTTAGATGGAGAAGGGGGAGACGAGTATGTTGAAAAAGATGTTGAAAAAGGAGTTGTGAATAAAGCTAAAGTTGGTAGGGGGATTGGAAAATATGATTCTATGGTTGTATTGAGTCACTTCAAAGGGCATATCGCAGCTGGTTATGGAGGGGTTTTCAAAAATGTTGGGATGGGATTAGGTTCAAGAGCAGGAAAACTTCATATGCATTCGAATATAAGTCCTTCTATTAATAGAAACAATTGTATAGCTTGTGGAAAATGTATTGAAAATTGTGATTTTGATGCAATCCACTGGAAAAAAGACAAAAACGGAGAGAAAAAAGCTGAAATAGATAGTAATAAGTGTGTAGGGTGTGCCATGTGTATTGCTGTTTGTCCTCAAAAAGCTGTTAAAATTCCTTGGGAAGGGTGTTCAAATGACGAGCTTCAAAAAAGAATTGTAGATTATTTTGACTCTATTGTGAAAGATATTGGAAAGGATAATATGATTTATATAAATGTCTTAGAAAACATAACAAAAAATTGTGATTGTGATGGAGAAAAACAAGAACCTATTATGGAAGATATAGGGATATTGGTTTCTTATGATCCTGTTGCAATAGATAAAGCAAGTTTAGATTTAGCAAATAAAAATTCAAACAATGAATTTGATAATATAAATGATGTTAATAAAAATGTCCAGGTTGATTATGCTTTTGAAAAAGGGCTTGGAAACAAAAATTATGAGATAAAGAATATTAAATAGAATAAATTTTTAAAGGTAATAATTCTAAACTAAGTTATGGACGAAAAAAAAGAGGAAAAAACTTGTGAAGGTTGTGCAGGTTTATGTTGTAAATATGTGTCTATTGAAATAGATGTTCCAGAAGAAATAGATGATTTTGAAGATATTAAATGGTATGTTATACACAAAAATGTAAATGTGTATGTTGATGAAGATGATGAGTGGTATGTTGAATTCCTAACACCCTGTGAATATGTAAGGGAGGATGGGAAATGTTCTATTCATGAAGATTTTACTAAAAATCCTGAAATAAAACGTCCTAAAATATGTAAAGAATATTCTACAGATGAGTGTCCTTTTTATAATAAATATAAAGAAAAATATACATTCAAAAACATTCATGATGTTGAAAATTATATTGAAAACGTCTATAAAAAAGGAAAACATATAATTCCTGAAGACGAAGATGAGGATGAAGAATAAATTATTGTTTTTCTATTTTTAAAATTTTCATAATCCCTTTTGTAGCAAAAATACTTACTATAAAAGTTATGATAGTCCCTCCAATTAAAATTAGCCAAGGAACTATTCCTAAAGGTGTTAATTCAAATAAGTTATTCATGGGGGTATATATTATAACTAATTGTAAAATCAAAGAAACTCCCAATGCAATCAAAAGTAGTTTGTTTGAAAACCATCCTTGTTTTTCCCTGTATCTAATACTCCCTATTCTTACAAATTCAAAAAGTATTAAACCTGTAAATAAGGTAGTTCTTGCAATGTTTTCTCCAAATAAACTATTTGTTAAAAAGAAAGTTCCCAATAAAGTCAAAACAATTATTGAACCAATAATCAAAGTAAGATAAGTGAGTTCTTTGTTTATTATTCCTTCTGATTTATTTCGGGGTTTTCTTTTCATAATGTTTTTAGAAGGGGGATCAACACCTAAAGCTAAAGCAGGGAATCCGTCTGTTAATAGATTTACCCAAAGAAGTTGTACTGGGAGTAAAATAGGATATTCTAAAGTTAAAAATAATGTTGCAATCAAAATTAACATAACTTCTGCAAAATTACTTGTCAAAAGATAATTAACAAATTTTCTACAGTTATCAAAAATTCTCCTCCCCTCCTTTACACCTAAAACAATATTAACAAAATTATCATTTAATAAAACAATATCTGATGCTTGTTTTGCTACATCTGTCCCTTTTTTACTCATTGAAACCCCTACATCAGCCATTTTCAATGCAAGAGCATCATTTACACCATCTCCAGTCATAGAAACAATATTCCCTTGATTTTTCAATATCTTCATTATTCTTAATTTATGTTCTGGAGAAAGCCTTGCAAAAACATTTACCTCATTATTTAGTTTTTTAAAGAGTTTTTCATCATCCATATTTTCCAAATCATTCCCTACCAAAACCTCTCTTGTTTTAAGGCCTATTTCAGAAGCGATTGCTTTTGCTGTTTTTGGATTGTCACCTGTTAACATTAAAACTCTTATTCCTGCTGTCTTACATTCTTCTAATGCTCCTTTAACCCCTTTCCTTACAGGATCACTTATTCCAGTCAAACCAATCCAAATAAGCTCTTTTTCAATATCTTTCTCATTAATAGAATCTTCTATATTTTTATATGCAAATCCCAATACTCTCAAAGCTCTTGAAGAAAATTCATCATTTTTATCTAATATTCTCTCCTCATCTTTTTTTGTTAATTTTCTTATTTTTCCATTCTCAATAATCTTGTTACATTTTTTAATTAAAACTTCTGGTGCTCCTTTGGAATAAACCGCAGATTCTTTGTTGTTTTTAATTACAACAGACATCATTTTCCTCTCTGAAGAAAAAGGTATTTCATTTGTTCTTTTGTATTTTTTTTCTAAATCTTCCTTATTAAAATCAAAATCTTTTCCAAAATTATATAATGCTACTTCTGTTTCATCTCCAATAAGTCTTTTTTTTCCTTTTAATTTATGAACATCATTATTTAAAACAGAACAATAAAGTAAATTTCTAATTTGACCTTTGTCTAATTCTCCAACCCCATATTCTTTATCTAAATAAACATCTGTAACCGCCATCTCTCCCCTAGTCATTGTTCCGGTTTTATCTGAACAGATAACATTTACTGAACCTAAAGATTCTGTTATTCCTAACTTCCTTACCAAAACTTTCTTCTTCATCATTGCTTTTGCACCTAAAGCCAAACTCAAAGTTATAACAGCGGGAAGCCCTTCTGGAACTGCTGCAACAGCCAATGCAACTGCAGTTAAAATAGATTGATATAATGAAAATTTGAATAAACCCACAATTAAAACTAAAACAGCTATTCCTAAAACTATCCAAGATAATTTTTTACTTAAAACAGACATTTCCCTATAGAAAATGGTTTTTTCCTCTTCCATTGAACCTAATTTCTCTGCAATAGAACCTATTTTTGTTTTCATCCCTGTAGAAATAACTTTTGCAACAACATTTCCAATTGTTAAATAAGTGTTCTTATAAATTTCCTCTCCTGGTTTTTTTAAAACTGCACTTGATTCTCCAGTTAAAGCGGATTCATCAAATTTTGCCTGAGAACTTTCTAAAATTTTTGCATCTGCAGGAATCACATCCCCTCCAGAAAGGACTATTATATCGCCAGGGACTATTTTTGAAGAATTTATTATTTTTTCTTCTCCATCCCTAATAACTCTTGCCTTGGGTTGGGACATCTTTTGAAGAGCTTCTATACTTTTTTCAGCTTTATAATCCTGAAAGAAACCACTTAATGCTGAAGCAATAACAATTACCAAAATAAGAATTATGTCTATTAGATTATTCTCTGGAGAATATTTTGTAATTAGGGTTAATATAATAGCTGCCACTAATAAAATGAGAATTAAGGGGGATTTAAATTGAGATAAAAGAATTTTCCAAGGAGAAACTTTCTTCTTTCTCTCAAGAACATTCTCACCATATTTTTCAAGTCTTTTTTTTGCCTCTTTTTTTGAAAGCCCTTTTTTATTCATTTTAGAATATTTGTTAAAATTTATAAGGATAAAATGTTTTTAAAGATTATGAAAAAAGGAGATAAAACGATTTTAAATAAAACAGGGCAACTGGATTGTTTTTCATATTACAAAAAGATTTTTAGAAAAAAAAGAAAGTTTTTGAAAAAATTTTTACAAGATAAAGAGATAGCCACAAAAATCTACCTTCCAAAAGATGATTTTTATTTAGTAAAGAGGGGTTCAAAAGAAGAGCCATTATATTTTCCTGAGATAAAAACTTCAAAAAATTTTCTTTCATTAAGAAAAGATAATGATTTAAGTGATGTTCGAGATAAAATTTCAAAAAAAGAGGAGAAAATATGGCATTATTTTGTTCCAAGAAAAATGATTGAAATGCATTATGCTTGTAATAAAGAAAAAGGAAACAAAATAAATCGGATTTTTATAGATATTGATCCAGGGGAAAAATTTAAAGCAGAAACAGGAAGAAAAGTAGCTTTAGAACTATTAAAAGAAATTAAAAAAGATAAAGATTTTAGAGAAAAATTTAATTTTAAAACAGAGGTTATTTGGACTGGTAAAGGATTTCATGTTTATATAATATTAAAAAAAGAACATTCAAAAAAAATTTACCAAAGATATTTTTCCTGGGAAGGAAAAAAGGAAAGTTTTATTGAAAAATGGGCTAAATCTATTTCAGAATCTATTGGATTTAAGGTAGAGGCAGGGCATGAAAGGAAAAGAAACAAAATTATCTTAGATACCTCTGCTACACCTCCCGGAAAGCTTGCTAGATGCCCTTATTCTTTACATTTGAATGAAAAGGGAAAATTAGTTGGAATTTGTGTTCCTTTGAAAAAGAAAGATTTAGAAAACAATAATATAGTTAGAAAATTAGAAAATTTAAATTTGAAAAAAGTAATTAAAGAATATTAAAATGAAAATTTTTGTTAAATTACATCCAAGTTCTTCAAAAGAAGAAATAAAAAAACTTGAAGAATCTTTTTATGAAGTTTGGATTAAAGAAAAACCTCTTGAGAACCAAGCAAATAAGGCTCTTGAGAAAATTATGAAAAAGTATTTTAGAAAACCTGTTAAAATTGTTAGGGGTTTAAAATCCAAAAAGAAAATTTTAGAGATTTAGATATTGTGTCCGGGGCAAAGAATAGTGTAATCTATTGAATTAAGTTTTTCAAGAGAGTTTTCCATATCTTTTGGAGAACTTTCAAAAAAATCAGTTCTTCCTATACCATTATGAAAAAGAGTATCACCTGAAAATAAAATCCCTTTTTCCCCATAATATATGCATATACTTCCTGGGGTGTGTCCAGGAGTTTTAATTATTTTTAATTCAGGGAAATTTTTTCTTACTTCTTCTGCTTTTTTTATTTCAGGAAATTTTTCTTCAGGAAAATCTTTTTTACTTGCGTAAATTTTGAGGTTTTTATTTTTTATTTTAAACAAATCCAAATTACCCAAATGGTCCCAATGATTATGTGTTAAGATTAATTTATTGATATCTGAAGGCTTTAAATTTATCTCTTCAAGTCCTGAAATAAGTTCTTCTTGGTTATTGTAAGAAGTTGTATCTATTAGTATATATTCTCCCCTTATTTTTAATAAATAGACACTTGAGCCAAAAAATCTAAAATTTAGTTCCCAAACATTGTCTTGGTTTTCAATTCTTTTTATCATATTAAAACAAAAGGAATATTTTATATAAGATTTACTCTTGAAGTTTTTAGAAGAAAATGAAATATGAATTTGCTCCGGATTTGCAAACACTTGCAGAAGAAATTTGTTTATTATTATTTCCTCACATAAAAATAACAAAAATAAAATGTTTTAGAAGTTATGGGAGTTCTACAAAAAGGACAATTGCAAGATGCCATACTTTGGGAAAGATAATGCAAATGGCTATAGGGGTTGAAGCATATTATGCAATAGAAGTTCTTTCTGAAAAATTTGATAAGCTTTCTGAAAAAGACAAAGTGAAAACAATAATTCATGAGTTAATGCATATACCAAAAGCTTTTGGGGGTGGATTCAGACATCATGACTGGGTTACTAATAAAAATGTAAATAAGATGTATAAAACTTACAAAGCTAAAAAAGAAGAAAGAAAAAAGATAAATAATTGGTTTCAATAATGTAATTTTAGTTTTTTTTCTAAATCTTTTACATCGCCATTATTTAAATGAATTAACTTAATATTATTTTTTTTCATAGAATCAATTTTTTCTCCAGAAAGAAAAATTTCCAGATGATAAAATCTATTCCATTTTCCATCAAACTCACATCCATTTAACTCTTCTTCTGTATTTAATTCATAAGGAGCAGAGCATAATGTTTCATCTATTGTCGGATGATAGGTATATAATCTATTTACATTATTGTATTTTAAACATTTTAAAACATTAGAAAAATCAAATAATTCATCCCAACCTAATTCAAATTTTTTTAAAACAGGTTTTAAGTAATTATTTTTTATTGTATAAAGCATAAATTGGCTATTATTCTCAAAGTAATCATTGTCCCAGATTTCAAAACCAAATACTCTTTTATCCTTTTCCATATCCATCAAAGTTATAAACACTTTTTAATTATTATTATAATGAAGATAAAATATGGGAATAAAAAAATTGAAATTCCAGTAAAAAAAGTTTCTTTTTTAGGAAAAATAAGGGGTTTAATGTTTAGAAAAAAAGAGATTTCTCCTGCTTTATTATTTGAATTTAATAAAAATACTTCTTTAGAAATACATTCTTTTTTTGTAAGTTTCTCATTTTTGGCTTTGTGGCTTGACGAGAAAAACAATCTTTTAGAAAAAAAAATAGTTAAACCAAACAAAATAAAAATAAAACCAAAAGAAAAATATAGGAAGCTCGTCGAGATACCCTTAAACAGAAAGTTCGACGATATAATTTCAAACCTCGTCGATTAACAGAAACATTTAAATAGTAAATAGTCTCAATACTATTATTGGGGAAACTCAAACTAAATAAAAGGAGGTAAAAATGGGAAAGATAATTGCTAAGAACATTGTCGAGAGAAAACCAGGATATCTTTACTACGTTGATTCTAAGGGAAACGTATGTGAAGCTAAAATGGCTAGAGGTGGTAAAAAGAAAAAAAAGAAGGCTACTAAGAAAAAAGCTTCTAAAAAGAAAACCACTAAAAAGAAGACAACAAAGAAAAAAGCTTCTAAAAAGAAAAAGAAGAAATAATTTCTCATAGTTGTCTTTTTATTTTTTTTATTTTTTTAATTAATTTTATATATTGTTTTTTGTTTTGATTTTCATGGATAAAATAATAGTCTTAGGAATAGAATCAACAGCACATACTTTTGGAGTTGGAATTGTCAAAGGTAAAGAAGTTCTGGCTAATGTTAAAGATATGTATACTACAGAGTCTGGAGGCATAATTCCAATGGATTCTGCTAAACATCATAAAGAAGTTTCTGAGAACGCCTATAATAAAGCTCTGGAGGAAGCAGGGATTAAGGAAGAAGAAATTGATTTAATTGCATTTTCACAAGCTCCTGGTTTGCCCCCTTGTTTAATTGAAGGAATGAAATTCGCAAAGAAGATTTCAAAAAAACTTGGTGTTCCGTTAGTTCCTGTAAATCATTGTATTGCTCATTTAGAAATTGGAGATTTAGTAGGGGCGAAAGATCCTGTTATGCTTTATACTTCTGGGGCGAATACACAAGTTATTGCTTATGAGGCAGGGAAGTACAGGGTTTTTGGTGAAACCTTGGATGTAGGGGTTGGAAATTTTATTGATAATTTTGCAAGATTTTTAGATTTGGGATTTCCTGGAGGACCTAGAATTGAAAAATTAGCCTCTAAAGGAAAGAACTTAATTGAAATACCTTACAGAGTTAAAGGGATGGATATTGCATTATCTGGAATTTTAACTAATTTAAAACAAAAATTTGAATCTGAAAAATATTCAAAAGAAGATTTAGCTTATTCTCTTCAGGAAACTGTTTTTGCTATGCTAGTTGAAACTGCTGAGAGAGCTTTGGCTCATACTGGGAAAAAGGAATTGCTTTTGGGAGGGGGTGTTGCTTGTAATTCTCGTTTACAGGAAATGTGTAAGCAAATGTGTGAAGAAAGAGACAAATCTTTAGGAGAAGTTAATTTTTTTGTGCCTGATAAAAGTCTATTGGTGGATAATGGAGCTATGATTGCATATCTTGGTTTAAAGATGTTTAAAGCAGGAATAAGTTATAAACCAAATTCTAAGGAATTTGAAGAACTTGATATAAAACCTCGTCAGAGAACAGATGATGTTGAAGTTTTGTGGAGATAGTTATACAAAAAATTATTGGAAAAGATTAGATTTTTATAATAAATATTTTTTCTATTAAAATGAAATCTAAAGACATTAAAGGGATAATGCATGATTTGCTTGATTTAAGAAATTGGAGGAATCCTCTTCAGATGGTTTCAATTCCAAATAAAATTGAACTAGATTTGATTACTGGGGAAGGAAATTGGGATGAAGAAGATAGTTTAACTGAACTATTAGAAGAAAAAAGAGGGTGGTTTTTAGATAGAATAAAATCTCTAAAAGGAGATATAAAGGATTTTCAAAAAGCTAAAATTATTGTTTTTGTAGCTAAAGAAAAAGTAAAAATTAAATATAAAGGAAAAGAATTTGAGAAAGAAAGAGTTCTTGATCCTTGGTTATCTCAAGTTTAAATGTATTACCACATTATTTTAACAGAAAGATGTAATTCACAATGTAGGTATTGTTATGAGAAGTCTTTGAAAGAATTTGATAATTCTCTTTCTGAAAAATGGGAATTTGAATTTGATGTTCCAAGTGAGACTGAAGTTTCTGTTGAAAAATTAAAGAATTTTATAAAAAAAGACGATGTAATTATATTTTATGGTGGAGAACCTTTATTAAAAATTAAGAAGATTAAAGAAATTATGGATGCTTTTCCTGAAAATAGATTTTGTATGCAAACAAACGGGAAATTATTGAATAAGATTTCTTCAGAATATCTAAATAAGATGTCAAAAATTTTAGTTTCTATTGACGGAGACAAGGAAAGAACAGACTTTAACCGAGGCAAAGGAACTTATAATTTAGTTATGAAGAACCTTGATTTTATTAGAGAAAACGGTTTTGAAGGAGAGATTGTTGCAAGGATGACTTTGGATAATGAAATTGGAAGTGATATTTATGAACAAGTTAAACATTTAATTGAAACAAAAAAATTTGATTCTTTTCATTGGCAAATAGATGCTGGTTTTTATGAGTTTGATTTTGATTATGGGAAAATAAAAATATTTGTTGAAGAATATAATAAAAGCATAACAAAACTTGTTAATTATTGGGTAGAAAACATAAAAAGGGGAAGGGTTTTGAAAATATATCCTTTTTTAGGAATATTTGAAAGCTTGTACTTTGGAAAGAAAACAAAATTGAGATGTGGAGCAGGTTATGCAAATTATACTATTACAACTAATGGAAAAATTGTTGCTTGTCCGATTATGAATAATATTAAGAATTTCCAGTGTGGGAATTTGGATTCTAATGAGCTTAAAGATATTAATGTTATTGAGCCTTGCAGTTCTTGTGAATATTTAGATATTTGTGGGGGAAGATGTCTTTATAGTAATTATGCAAAACTCTGGCCTAAAGAAGGGCAAGAGCTAATTTGTAAAACAATAATTCATTTAATTAATTCTATAAAAGAAAAAATTCCTGAAATAAAAACAGCTTTAGATAAAGATATTATAAAAATAGAAGATTTTGATTATGAAAAATATTTTGGTCCTGAGATTATTCCTTAGTTTTATAATCACTTTTTAATCTTTTTACAACATATTTAACATGGCTTGAAACTGTTTTTCTGTAACGAGATTCAGCAGTTGAATTGTCTGTATGCCATTTCGCATCTTCTAGTTTTGAAAAAGCCCTATTAATATTTCTTCTTACATTTTTATTTTTTAACATATAATCTGGAATTTTAGAAAAATATTCTTCTGCTTTATCATAAATTGAATTTAACCAGGTTTTATTTAATCCACGATGTATTAAATTAGTATTAGATAAATAAATTAAATTCCCATAAGCTTCTGTTGCTTTAGTTTTTTGAAATCTTTTTTTATTCATTTTAACCTATATTAACATCTCCTCTCGGAGCATTTTCGCTCATATATTCTATTTTAGATAAAGAATTTTTTAATGCTGTTTCTAATTGTGAAGAAACTGTGTCTATATTTTCCTGTATTTCAGAATCTCTAAACTGCCTTGGAATCTGTTTTTTGTATTCATTGAATCTCTCTATATTTGATTCTACAAAAATTCTTTTTTCTTGAGAAGAAGAATCATATTTATCTTTTAATTGCATTAAATTTTGATATGCTTTTATTGCATCTGTTATTTCGTAATTTTTCATTTTAAAAAATAAAAAACTAATAAGGAGCTTCAGCTCCGAAAAGTTCCCAAAGCCAGTTTATGAATCTTTGAAACCAATTAAGTTCCCTATCATCTTCTGATACATCTACTTCTGTTGTCTTTGGTTCGTATTGTTTTTTGTAAATTTTATGTTCATAACTTTCTTCTTCATCATCTTCATCATCTTCTGAAAGACTTGGATTGATTTTGAAATCTACACTTTTATTATTTTCATTACCATTTGAATCAGTTGCATAAATTGTTAATGTGTAATTTCCTTTATCTAATACTATTGAATCATCATATGAACTAACAAATCCAGCAGTCAAAGATCTTCTTGAAATTCTTTGAGTACCATTTAATTCATATTCTAATTCTGCTGATTCATCTGTAGATATAGTTATGTTTATTTGATTAACTTCATATTCTTCTCCATCTATTGGTGAATCAATTGTAATTTCTGGAGCAGTTGTATCAACATCTGGTAATGTATTTACTGTAAATGTAACACTATCACTTCCTTCATTTCCATTAACATCAGTTGCATAAACTGTTAAAGAGTTTGAACCTTCTTGAGTAGTTATTGTAAAAGGACTATTACACCCTGAAATTGTTTGTCTGCTTCCACCATTAAGAACATATTCACAAGTATCTATTCCTTCATTATCAGTAGCATCAAACCCAACTGTAACATCAGTTGAATCTAATGTTTCTCCATTACTTGGAGAATTTATTGTTACTTGAGGAGCTTCATTATCTTCTCCTTTTACTGTTAAAGATAATTCGTTTGATATAGATGTTGAACCATCTTTTAATTCTACATATAAAGTTAGTGTATGTTCTCCTACAGAAGTTGTTTTTCCTATAGTAACATCATTTTGATAATATAAAGAACCCCCTGCAGCAGAATTTTGTTCAAACCCTGAATTCCATGTTCTAACTGGAGTTCCGTCTATCCTTAATGAAACTTCTTTTATTTCAGAAACATCATATGTAAGAACTTCAAAATCTACTTGAGTGTTTTTTCCTTCAGTTATAGTTCCTGAAAATCCTGAATCATATTGTAAGTTAGTGTCTATATTAGCAGCTTGAATAAATCCTAAAGAGATAACTAAAGCTAAGAAAATCATTAATACTCTTCCAGCCTTATTAAAATTATTTTGTGTCATTTTATCTGTTTAAATACCAATTTATTCCTAAACCATATTTAAAATCTCCAGATTTGCTTTTTTCTCCAAGCCCGGTTTCATATTTTACATTTCCTTCTACTGAAAAACTACTATTATCTTTTCCAGGAAAATACTCTATTCCTGCAGAACCTGTAAAAGTAACTTCTTTTCCTAAATTTTTAATATAATTATCTCCTTCTCCATTACCTATCTCAAGTCTTGTTGAATCAACCACATTTCCATTTGCGTCTTCTGATATTATGTCTGTTGATATCTCCCCTTCATATTGTTGTTTAACATTTCTATAAGTCAATCCAACTTTTCCCTCCAATCCAAAACTGTTTGAAATCATTCCGTTAAAACTAATTCCTGCTCCCCATTCATAATTTTGATACATAGGAGTTTTAGTAACATCTTTATTAGTTATAGCATATCTAGTTGTATCTCCTTCTTTATATAGAGGTTCTTTTTCTTGTTGAAGACTTTCATTTGTAGGTTTTCCTAAATTCCATGTATTATTTTGGTTCCCTATATTATATGATATAAAAGGCCCTATTGAAAGATTTTCACTTCCAAATCCCAATGTAAAAGAAGCTTGTCCATAAAGATTGTCTCCAGCTACTACCCCATCAACATCTAATTTTGGTTGGAACCAGCTTAAATCAAAATTCCTATTTCCACTTCTCTTCTTACTTTTATCATCATAAGGAGAATAAAAATTATCTTCTTCTACTTCAACAATTCCTTGAACTTCACCAGTTGTAGGTTCTATTAAGTCATATTTTTTGGGATAATCTGAGTTTAAAATTCCTTCAAGATTTCCTCTTGATTTTTCTTTATCAACTTTCCATCCCCAAATTTCATCAGTTTGAACATAATAGTTTTCTCTGTTGTCTGTTACACCAATTTCTTGAACATCATCTTTGTATGCCCAAACAACATTTTGTTTTTCTCCATTTCCTGAAGGTTGGTGAAAATAATAAACTGTATCATTTATTCCGTCACTTCCTTTTATAACGAGTGTCTTAAATAAATTTGAGAAATCTTTTGTTTTAATTTCTAATTTATCTCCTTGAAAATCTAAGTTTTTTGTATCATATTGAGGAGTAGCATCTTCTGGTTTTTTTGCAAATTGACCAGAATTATTTAATATAATTCTATTTCCTTCAATTTCATAAGGAGAAAATACAACACTAGGTTTATTACCATTCATTTTACTAACAGGATATTTTTCAATTCCCAAAGGATTATCTCTTGATTCTTTAATTTCTTTAAAAGCGTAAACAGTTCCATGTTCCATGATAGCTTCTTGAGTTTCACTACTTCCCACAGAACCAGATTGAGTAAAATCAACATCTTGAGCTTTAACATTAGGTGATAAAGCTGTAAGAGCTGCTAATCCTAAACCTCCTAAAAGGCTTTTGAATTTGTTTGTTTTTTTGTTTGTCATTTTTATTGTTTTTTTGAATTTTTTAATCTTTATAAACCTTTTGGTTTGTTGTTATTGAAAGGTTTAAACACTTTTGTGTTATTGTAAAATAGTTAATTACAACTACTTTATAAATTTTTCGGTTTTTAACTATGATTAAGTAAAAACAAAATTTCAGAGTTTTTTCGAATATAAAAATATTTGTATTATTTAAGATATGTGTTTTTGTCGTCAATAAAAAAATAAAAAGAAAGATAAATTCATTGGGTGTCATCAGGAAATCAAAAAAAGGAAAACATTTTCTGGAAGGGTTGTTTTGTAGTATATTAATTAGGGGGTTCTCGTTTCATTTGGATTTCTTTTAGGAAATACGGATGAATGGAAATCTCTGATTTACTTTTTGTCTAATCTTTTTTTGAAAAAGATCTTCATGGTAGGTTCTCGTTTCATTTGGATTTCTTTTAGGAAATACGGATGAATGGAAATCTCTGATTTACTTTTTGTCTAATCTTTTTTTGAAAAAGATTATTTGAAAGATACATGCGCGAGCCGGGATTCGTGCGAAAAGCAAGTTTTCGCGTCATTCGCTAAAATCAAAGATTTTATCAAATGAAACTCCGTTCGAATCCCCTATTTTTTTGCAGAATGCGCGAGCCGGGATTCGAACCCGGGCCACATCGTTGGCAACGACGCATTCTACCACTGAACTACTCACGCTTTTTAATAATAAAAGAGATTATTTGGTTTTTTTAAAATATTCTAATAAAGAAATATATGTCTTAGGATTTTTAGAATGTAATTCTCCTTTGTCCCAAGGGATATTAGATGTTTTTAAAATTCCATCTGCATTTACATTTCTTATTAATGTATTATAATTACTAATGTTTTCTTTTGTTAAAAAATATGCTGAACCTTTAACCCCTTTTGGAATTTCTGCTAAATAAACTTGTATTTTTTTGTCATGCAAGTCATTTACAATATTTTGAAGTGATTTTTTTATTTTATAATCTGGTGCCCACCTACTATTAGTTCCTTCAAAAAGAATAATCTTATTTGAATTTACTTTTTTTAATTCAGAAATTACACTAGGCAATTCATTTTCAATATTAAAAATTGTTCTTCCCTCATATGAAAATTTATCGCAGTTTTCACACCCCATCATATCTGAATTAGTGATATCACTATCTTCAATAATAATATTTTCTAATTTTTGGTTGTTTTTTGTTAAATAATTATTCAAAGCAACTATATGTGAATTTCCAAGAACAACAGCGGGTGAGATTTTTTTTGTTTGTTGAGAATGTAAATTATAATTAATACCTAGTGTCAAGGTTAATGCGAGCAGTGTGTTTGCTATCTTTCCCATAATGGACCCGGCAGGAATCGAACCTGCGATCTTCTCGGTGTAAACGAGATGTCATAACCCCTAGACCACGGGTCCATGTTTTTGTTAGACCCGTTCAAAAAACCTTTTGGTTTTTAGTTGTTTCGTCTTTCCATCATTTGAAGCGGAAATCCAAAACAGACCACGGGTCCATGTTTTTGTTAGACCCGTTCAAAAAACCTTTTGGTTTTTAGTTGTTTCGTCTTTCCATCATTTGAAGCGGAAATCCAAAACAGACCACGGGTCCATGTGTTTTTTATTAAATATTTAATAAAGTTGTAACTTTTAAAGTTTTTCTTTATAAAAAAAGTTATCTAAAAGATAGTGATAACAACATTTAAAAATAAAAAGTAATTTATTTAATGCATGGTTAACGATAAAAATAAAATTCCTGGAATGGAATTAAATGACACTAAAAAATATTCTAATTCTCAAACTTCAACATCTCCAGAAAATAATCCTAATGGTTCTGTTTCGCAAGGAAATTCTCAACAAAACGAAGAACAAAAAAAAGAAAATGAAAGAATAAAAAAGATAATGGAAAAATTAAAAAGCACTATTTTAGAAAAATATTCTTTTATCCAATCAATAAGTATTTTGCCTCCTCAATCAATTAAAGTTTTCATAGATGAAGAAGAAGTCCCAAAAGAAACTGAAAAACACCACCACCTAAATATAGTTGTTCCAGATAAAAAAGAAAAAAAATTGCCTGAAATAAAGAAAGACATTGTAAAAGAAATTGAAAAAACTAAAGAGTATATTTGGTTACATTTAAGGACCCCTCAAGAAATATGGGGAATTTGTTTGGATTCAAAATTTGAAATTTTTAGTGCTATTGCTATGTCATATCCATTATATGATAAAGGAATTTTAGGAGCTATGAGGGTCACAGAAATCCATAAATCAATGGTTTTACAAAAATTTGACAAATATGTTGTTTCTTATGTTTTAGGCGGAAGTATGATAAGAGGAGAAGCAAAAAAAACTTCTGATATTGATGTTTTCTTAATTATTAATGATACTGATGTTAAAAGAATGCCTCGTTTGGAATTAAAAGAAAGATTAAGAGGAATGATTTATCAATATGTTAGTGAAGCTATGGGAATGGCTGGAGTTAAAATGCAGTTAGAACCTCAGATTTATTTATTAACTGATTTCTGGGAAGCAATGAAAGATGCTCACCCAGTAATGTTTACTTTCATTAGAGATGGTGTTCCAATTTATGATAGAGGAACTTTCATGCCTTGGAAATCTTTATTAAATATGGGTAAACTTAAACCAAGTCCTGAAGCTATTGATATGTTTATGTCTATGGGAGACAATACAAGAAAAAGAATTGAAAGGGCGCAATTAGATTTAGTTGTAGGAGATATTTATTGGGGAACCATAACTCCGAGCCAGGCTTTATTAATGCTTTATGGAGTTGCACCTCCTTCGCCAAAGCAAGTTGTTCCTGAAATGAAAAAAATATTTGTTGAAAAAGAAAAAATGCTTGAAAAAAAATATATTGACATCCTAGAAAAAATTGTTATTAAATATTATAAGGGGTATGAGCACGGGAAAGTAAAGAAAGTTTCAGGTAAAGAAGTTGATATGCTTTTAGAGGAAATGGAAGAATACAATAAAAGAATGAAAGAGTTAAGAAAACAAATTGAAAAAAGAACCGATGAAAGAACCATTGAACAATTCTACAAAGATGTTTTTGAATTATTGAAATCAATTTTAGGGAATAAAGCAAAAGAAAAAATAGTTGAAGAATTTAATAAAAAAATGGTAAAAACAGGAAAATTTTCTCCCCAACATTTGAGGATTTTAAAGAACATTGTTAAAGCAAGAGAAGAATTCAAAAAAGGGAAACTTGATACTCATAGAGTTCATCAAGCAAGAAGAGAATCTAGAACCCTTATTAATGATTTAATAGAATATTCTCAAAGATGTGAATTAATGCCTTTAGAAAAAGGGAGATTTTATTTGAAATATAAAGAGAAAGGCAAGGAAAAAAATGCTGAATTATTAAGTTACAATGGAAAAGCATTTTTATTAAAACAAAATGAAATCAAGAAAATAACAAACAAAATTGAAGAATCAAATCTTGAAGAAATTAATAAAGAGGCTGAAAAACAAAAAAGTAAAAAGGAAATTGAATTAAAACCAGAAGTATTTAAATTAATAAAGAAAGAACTTGGAAATTATGAAATTGTTCTTTGATTTTTCTTAGAATGATTAATAAAAACCTTTAAAAACCAATTTTCTTGATAATTAATATGACAGTTGGAAAAATTTTACAATTTAGAAGAGGAAGGCATACAATAAAAGAAAGGCATTTTTTAATTGAAATTCCGAAAGTTGAAAATAAAAAAGATGCTGAAAAACTAATTGGAAAAGAAGTATTATGGAAATCTCCTGCTGGAAAAGAAATTAAAGGAAAGGTTTCTGGAGCTCATGGAAATAAGGGAGTTGTTAGGGTTATTTTTGAAAAGGGGCTTCCTGGACAAGCAATAACAACAGAGGTAGAAATAAAATGAGCACAAATACGAAAAATGAGTCTAATGTAGTTTTTAATCCTTTTAATAATCTTTATGAACCTATTTCAAATAGATATGTAAAAAACAGGGCTTATCAAAATGAAAATCTTTCAAACCAGAAAAATTTTTCAAAAAATAATTTAAATAAAAAAATAACAGAAATTTATTTAGGATAAAATGGCACTAAGAAAAGCAAATGCATATTCAAAGAAAAGAGTTGTACCTTATACAAGAGTTAGTAAGAAAAGACAAAAATCTTATATTAAAACAGTTCCAAATCAAAAAATTGTTAAATTTGTAATGGGAAATGAAAAAGCTTTTAGTAATAAAAAATTACCTCATGTTTTGACAGTTGTTTCAACAGAAAATGTTCAAATAAGGCACAATGCATTAGAAGCTTGTAGGCAATATATTAATAAGCAGTTAGTAAAAGAGTTGAATAAAAATTATATGTTCCAAGTTATTCCTTTTCCTCATCATGTTCAAAGAGAAAATAAAATGCTTACTGGTGCTGGTGCAGATAGAATGCAGACAGGTATGCAGTTAGCTTTTGGAAAGGCTTCTGGAAAAGCTGCTATTTTAAAACCAGAATCAAGAATATTTGTAGTTGCAACAGCAACCCCCCAAGCTATAGCATTTGCAAGAAAGGTAATTAAAAAAGTTAATCCAAAATTACCTTGTAAAATTAGAATAGATTATAGGGATTTGAAAAAGGAATAAATTTGTTACCTCTACAAAATTACAACAAACCGAAAGATTTATAAAGTCTGGAATTCTACATATAATATGAAAAATAATATGGTAAAATATTCAATAAAAGGAAAAAATTTTAGTAGTGATACTATTAAAAGAAAAACCTGGACAGGATTAAAACCTGGATTCAAATATGAATCAAATTCAAATAAAAACATGTATCAAAAAATAAAAGATTTAGGAAAAAAATTAATTTAAAATGACAGAAAAAAAAGAAGCAACTCAACAAGAAAGTGATAAAAATTATATTAAATCTACTTTAGAGAACAAATTAATTATGGGTTGTTTTGGAGCTGGAGATATAATGGCAAAACCTAATGAATTTGGTTCTAGGGGAAATAATAATGCTAGAAGCTTTTATGAAAATATGATGTTTAGTGAAGAAATGAATAACCAAAGACAAAAAGTTTATAATGAAATGGGAATGGGAAAAAACAAATATGGAATTCCTGAAATGCCTTCTAATAGGGAAATGCAACAATATTTTGAACAAAGAGTTGAAACTGTTTTTCAAAGATTCAAATTAAGTGATGTTGCAGAAAGTGTTAAAAAAATGGTTCCAGGATTTGATTTTGAAATTCCAGGAGAAATAAAAGATTATACTTATCAAGATGGAATAAATGATGCTGAAAAAAGAGGGGCTATTGATAAAAATAAAGGCGCTCTTGATTACGAAAAATTAGGATTAAAAGAAAGAACATATTTTGAATCATTCAACCTAATAAAAGAAGCCTATAAAGAGGGAGCTCTACAAGAAATAAACTCTAATGTTAGTAAACTAAACCAAGTAGGAAAAGAAATTATAAATACCTATAATGAATCAAAACCAAGTGGCACTGGAAGTAACACTAATGTTTCATAAAAAGGGAAAATGATAAACAAAGAGAATGTTAAAAAAATATTTAATGAATTGTATGAAGTATCAGAAAAAAATAATTTAGAATTTGATGAAGTTGTTAGAATTTATGAATATCAAACAAAAAAAAATGACTCGTAGAGCTTATTCTAAAAGACCTTATCTTAATTTTGATAAAATAGATAAAGATTCTTGTGAAGTTGTAAAAAGATATTTTAATATAAAAAAATACAAAAATTAAAAATGGCAGGAAAAAAAATTGAAATGAAATTTGAAGGTATTGCTCCAGTTGTTAGTGATTTTAAACCAGGAAATTATTATTCATTATTCGTGGATGGAATTGAATACGGGGGATATATTGAAAAAAGACTCCCATTAAATGGAAAAACATATTTTAATACTTTAAGAAAAATAAATAATAATTGCATAATAAATAATCTTTATGAAATTCATGAAAAAGATGGGATTGTTTTAAACACTAAATTATATTGTGGAAGAACAACAAAAAAAGGGGTTTCAAAAGAATCTCATTGGATAGAGGCTAATGATAAATTAAATAAAACAATGAACAAATATTTTCAAAATACAAAATGATACAAAAAACATTAGGAGATAGGACTGAAAGATTAATTCTTCCTAGAAATATTAAAGTTGGAGAAAAATTTGAACTTCCAATAACTGAAAATTTTTCTAGAAAAGAAGAAGTTTATTCAGTTAATACACTTGGAAACAAAACATATGTCAAAACATTAGAAACTGATAAAACAGAAGACATAACCACCCATAGATTTTATGAAATAAAAAACAAAGTAATTAGAAACACTTCCACAAAATTTTATGATAATTTAGAAGAAAGGAAATGTTTTCTTAATTAATTATTTGAATCTTCTTTTTCACTATTTTGTTGCTCTTGCTCTTCTTGATTATTATTAAAATCATAATAATTTTTATTTTCAACAATTTCTTTAACTAATTTAGCCATTACTTCTAAAAATTCTTCTGCTTTTTCTCTTAATTCGTCAAGTTCCACTCCTTTTAAATCTGTTAATCTTCCACGAGTTATTTTTTTATGTATTTCTTTTAAATCTTTAAACCACTGAACATATTTTGATTTTAATAATTTTTTTTCAACAAAATTGATTCTAAGTTGTTCTGGGATGTGCTCTGGTGACGGGGGAAAAATTCCTCCTGCAATCAAAGCTGCGTGAGATGAATCAACCATACACCAATAAAGCCCTTCAATTGCTCCTAATGTGGCAGAGCGACTTCTTGCTAAATGATCTGGTGCTCTTTGCAAAGCAGAATAAACTGCTTCAGGTGTTGCTTTTATTTTTCCATGAATTAATAAATATTTTAATGGAATAAAAAATCCTGCTAAATCAATTAAAGCTTCTCCGTGCCTAATTATGTTTAAAACAATTGGGTCTCCCCGAATCATATCATCCCACCAAGTACTTAATTTTACTGTATTTATATGCAAACTCTGATTATATGGGTTTTCATTAATGATATTATTTAGTTCTTGCCTATACCAAGCAGTTAATTCTTGATCCCATTTAATTGAAACATCGTCAATTATAATTATTATATCAATGTCAGAACCTGCTGTTCTTGTTTTTTTTGCTGTAGAACCAAAAAGAACTATAGCTTTAATTGATTTGTCAAATTTTTTAT
This sequence comes from Candidatus Woesearchaeota archaeon, assembly GCA_964462045.1. Classification (GTDB taxonomy): domain Archaea; phylum Nanobdellota; class Nanobdellia; order Pacearchaeales; family GW2011-AR1; genus DATFJM01. The sequence goes on from CAYWWB010000004.1 coordinate 27,583, forward strand.
ATGTTTTTGTTGCAAAATCCATTGCAATATCATGTTCTGATTCAAGTTTTAAAGTAGGAATATTTTTTTTAGAATCTTTTTTTGTTTTCTTTTTTTCAGATTTTTTAGAAGACTTTTTTTTACTTACAGTTTTTTTAGAAGATTTTTTCTTTTTTGCCATTTCACACCTCTTATTATTTTAAGTAATTTTAAGTTTTTAAATTTAGTGTTATTCCATAGGTTTTCCTGACATCCTACTTCCTCCCCCTCCTTTACTTCCCCCGAGTTCTAAAGGTAACTGGGAGAACCCTGCACCAAAAGTTTGATAATTAACTTGTGGGAGCATCTCTCCGAGTCCCGCACTATAATTTTGTTGAAGCCCTATTGCTTGATTCCAATAAGGAATTGTATCTTCTGAATAAAATGGAGAGCCAAATGCTTCTAGTGTTTCGGGATAAGGAGATTTTTTAAAGGCTTGAGCAAAACCCCCTGCTTCTAAAATTTTTCTTGCTTTTCCTTTTCCTCCTTTTTCTAATTCTTTTAAAATTTGTTTAAAAGGAACATTACCCATCCCTGGAGGAAGGTGGGAATCCGAATAACCAAAATTATCTGTTATATGAACCTCTTTAACATGTTTTGCTATCTGTTCTACTTCTTTTCTCAAATCTTCATCAGAATACCCTTTTTTCTTTGAAATGTTTAAATGTCCTACATCCAAAGTAGCACCAATTAATTTATCTGCAATTTTATTTGCTTGTTTTTTTGATATATTTTTTTCTGAAATAAGTTTGTCTGCAAATTGTTTTTTTGACGAAGTTAATAATTTATCAAAATCTTTTGCAGAAGAAAAACCCATTCCTTGGTAAAGATTTTCCACGCTTACAACAGGAGCATTTTCTCCGAAATTTTTATAAGCATTAAAAGCAACATTTGCAAATGTTTTTGAAGAATTTTCAAGAGCAAATTCATCTATTGGAACATATTGTTCTGGAACAACTACTCTCAAACCATCTATTAATTTTTGCAGTGCTTGTGATTGTTGAACAGGATCATTTGAAATTTCTTCTTTAAAACTTTCATTTAGTTTTTTTAAATATTCTCCCTGACTCATTTCTTTTCCTTCAGGAGTTATAATAATTTTTTCTTTATCTGAGTGTTTCCAAGCTTTATCAAAAAAACCTCCTGCTTGTTGTCTTAAATCATGTAAATAAGGAGATACTTTTTTGTATGCCTGCAATCCTTGATAAGCCTCAGGATCTTTTTCTAATGTTTCATCCTTTATTTCTCCTCTATTGTATTGATTTATAAAATGGTGTATTTTTTCTGCATTGGGTTTTAAAATTTCATCTGCTCTGTCTTTATTAAAAAAAACTTGATTAAGCTCTTTTTCCCACGAGGTTTCATTCATACTATTTAATCTCTCTTCTGGAGTTAGTTCTTGGGGTTTCTCTAAATCCCCTCCTGGAGAATATTGTATTTCTTTTTCTAGAACATTAACGGGCTTTCCAGATTCCTTATCTATTACAACTAGTTTTTCTACTTCTGGGCCTTCTTTGCCCATTTTAAATTCAGAACCTGCTGTTCCTGAAGAATGGATTGTAACATTTGTATTCCCATCTGGATTTAATTCATGAGCTTTTTCCATAACATCATTTAATTCTCTTTCAGAAGCTTCCCTGCTTGTTTCACTCCATCCTTGTTCTCCCATACCCGAAGGCTCAACAATTGGAGCATGCATGGAAAGATTATTCTCTGTTCCAGTTAATTTGGACATACGATTAATTTCTTTAAAATGTTGTTTTGGAATAGTTTGAAAAACGTCTGGTTTTAATGCCTGAACTTCAATAGGTTTAATCCCCTGATTTAATAGTTTATTAACTTCCTGTATTTGGTTTGCTACAGTTGGATTTGTTTGTCCTCCAACAGCACCAGCAGGAACTCTATAACCAACAAAATTAGTTTGATATGCTTTATTAGGATCTAAAGAAGAATATCCTCCCTGATACATTGTTGTAAAATTATCACCTCTTGCCATATTTAAAAAAGGATTTTTTTATTTATTAATTTATCTCTTGAAAACTATCTTTTAATTTCGTAACCTTTTTCTGTTTTTTCAAAATGAAAATCTTCTGTCGAGTTTTTTATATCTTTCTTTAGAGGATCTTCAAATTCTTTTGGTTTAACAACATAATCTTCTGAAACAGAGGAGTTTTGTAATTCTGGAGCTTTAATAGGATTTAAAGTTTGAAAGGAATTTTTTTCCATATTTTTTTCAAGATTTGCTCTCTCTGGGGTTACAGTCATAGGATTTATTCCTTGTTGAAAATTCTCTTGGTTTTGAGAAGTTTGATAGGATTTATTTGTTTTATAATTTTTTATATTCATGTATTTTATTTCATCTTCTTCTGATTCTTCTTTTGTTAAAGGGGGAACACTTTGCTCGAGATTTTGTGAAGGCTGTTCTTGAGAAAGAGTTTTTTCTAAAGAAGATTTTGAAATTTCGATTGGTTTTAGTGTTCTTGTTCTTGATTGAATTGGGTGAGTTTCTTCTTGCTTTTTAAGCTTTTTTTCTTTTGGTTCTTTCTTAAAATCTTTTGAAAATTCTTGTTTTTTATTTTCTTCTTTAGAATTTTTTTCTTCTGAATCTTTTTTAGAAATTTCTTTTTCTTTGGGATTTTTCTTAGGAGTATCTACATTTTTTTCTTGTTCTTCCTCTGAAGAAGATTTTTCAGTCATGTTTTATATAAGTTAAAGAAGTATAAAAATTTTGTTGATAGATAAATTTATAATATATTTTTCTTATTATTCTTCATCAGAGGGATTTTCCTTAAGTTCCTCTTCATCTTCATTATCTCTATTGATAAGAGGATGTAAAAAAATATCATCCATTTCCATATAGTAAATAAAGGAAAAAGGATTATTTAAATGTTTCAAAAACCAAAATGAGAGGTAAAAGGGGTGAAAAAATAGATTTTAAGGAAAATTTTAGAATTTTCTGGAAGTCTCTGAAAGGATATAAATTTTTATTTTTTGTAGTTTTAACAATAGCATTTATAGTAGAAATTCTTTTTGTTGTTGATAAATTTTTATTTAAGGAGATTATTGATAAAGGGCATTTATTTTTACAGGGAGAATTAGCAAAAAGTGTTTTTGTTGATGTTTTGGTTATTGTAGCAGGGGTGTTTTTAGGGGTTGTTATGTTAAGGAGTATTGGAGATTGGTTAAAACTACATCTTTTAATAAAATTAGATACAAAATTAATCCTTAATATAAAAAAGAAATTTTTTAACCATATTTTAGGACTTTCCCATGACTTTCATACAAATCATAAAACAGGTTCATTAATTTCAAGATTATCAAGAGGTGCTCAAGCAATTGAAAATATGTCTGATATTTTATTGTTTAATATAACTCCCTTGTTTTTCAGTTTGATAATTGTCGGAGTTTCATTAGCTCAATTTAGTTTGGCTCCTTTACTTGTTTTAATTGGAATTGTGGCTGTTTTTATAACATATAGTTTAATAATATTGGAAAAACAACAAAAAGATAGTATAAAGCACAACAAAGCACAAGACAGGGAAAAGGCTTTGATTGGAGATGTTTTTACAAATATTGATACAATAAAATACTTTGGACAAGATAATAGAATAAGAAGTTTTTTTAGTAGAGCTGCTAAAAACGTTAGAAGAAGGGCTATTAAATCTGCAAATCATTATAGGTGGTTTGATGGAGGGCAAGCATTAATTTTAGGAATTGGAACTCTCTTGCTTCTTTACTTTCCATTAAAACAATTTTTAGCTGGAGAAATTACAATTGGAACTGTTGTATTTGTTTATACGATTTATGGTAATGTTATTAGGCCTATGTTTAGTTTTGTCTTTGGAATAAGAGGATTTTACAGATCTATGGCAGATGTTCAGGAATTATTTAAATATGAAAAAATCAAAAATGATATTAAGGATAAACCTGGAGCAAAAAATCTTAAAGTAAAAAAAGGAGAAATAGAATACAAAGATGTTGATTTTAGTTATGGGAGGAAAAAAGTCTTTAAGGATTTTAATTTGAAAATCAAGCCAAATGAAAAAGTTGCTCTAGTTGGGCATTCTGGATGTGGAAAAACAACTTTGATAAAACTTTTGAATAGATTTTATGATGTTAAATCTGGTAAAATATTAATTGATGGAAAGGATATAAGAAATTTTAAGAAAAAATCTGTAAGAAGTGAGACTGGAACTGTTCCTCAAGAGGGAATTTTATTTGATGATACTATTTACAATAATATAAAGTTTGCAAGGCCTTCTGCTTCAAAAAAAGAAGTCATGAAAGCCATAAAACTTGCTCAATTAGATGAATTAATTGAAAATCTTCCTAAAAAAGAAAAAACAATTGTTGGTGAAAGAGGAATAAAACTTTCAGGAGGAGAAAAACAAAGAGTTTCAATTGCCAGAGCAATTTTAGCTGACAGAAAAATTTTGGTTTTAGATGAAGCAACATCTTCTTTGGATTCTGAAACAGAACACAAAATACAAAAAGCACTTGAAGAGTTATTAAAAGGAAGAACTTCAATAATCATAGCTCACAGACTTTCTACAATAATGAATGCAGATAGAATTATTGTAATGAAAAACGGAAAAATTGTTCAGCAAGGAAGTCATAGAGATTTAATTACTGAGGGAGGAGAGTATCAAAAACTTTGGGATTTCCAGAAAGGAGGTTATATTGAATGAAACTAATTGTAATTTATGGGCCACCAGCAGTAGGAAAATTAACAGTTGCTAGAGAACTAGAGAAAACAACAAATTTCAAGATTTTTCATAATCATTTAACAGGAGACATAGCTTCTACTATTTACGAATTTAATTCAGAACCCTGGAAAAAATATGTTATAAAACAAAGAAAAGATTTTTTTAAGGAAGCAGCAAAATCCAATGCAAATATAATTTTTACATATGTTTATGGAAAAGGTATTGATGAGAGTTTTATAAAATGGTTGACTAAAAATGTAAAATCAAAAAAAGCAAATGAAATTTATTTTGTTCAATTAAAATGCAATAAAAAAGAATTAGAGAAAAGGGTTGTTTCTCCACAAAGAAAGAAATATGAGAAATTAAAAAGTAAAAAAGGTTTGAGAGAATGTTTTAAAAAGTGGGATATGGAATCTCCTTTGCCTCTTACAAAAGTTATTATCAACAATACTAAAAAGTCTCCTAAGGAAACTGCTAAAAAGATTAAACAGGATTTGAAGTTAAAATGAAAATAAGAAAGTTTTGGTAAAATGAAAACAAGATAAAGAAATAATTATTTCCCTTTTCTAACTTTAAATATTATTGTGGGAGGCACATGGTTCATTGCTTTTGGAAGAAATTCCCATACATTATACCAGGGATCCTTTTTATAGTGTTTCCTAGAATCTGGTTCAATAATTTTTTCTATTTTGAAATTTGCTTCAACTAAAATGTTAACTATATCAGAAATTTTTCTATGATACATAACAAATTTTTCATTTCCATCTCTTTCTTCCCATTTCCCTGTTTTAAAATAACTTTTTATTATCTTTAATGTTTTTGGATTTATGAGGCTATAAAAAGGATGAGGTATAGCTAAAACAAAATTTCCTCCTTTCTTTAATACACGATGCACTTCTTTAAAACAACTTTCTAGATTATCTACGTAATGCAAAGCCCAGGCAGTAAAAACAATATCCTGGCTATTTGGTTTTATCTTATTTAGTTTTTTTACATCTCCTTGATATAGATCTATTTTTGCTTTGTTTTTTTCTGCTAATTTTTCTGCAAATTTCAATTGTTCTTTAGAAATATCTATTCCGGTAACTTTTGCACCTTTTTTAGCCATAGCAATTCCGCATTGGGCTCCTCCGCAACTTATTTCAAGAATTTTCTTATTTTTTAAATCACCTAATAATTTTAACTTATCTTCAAAAGGGGCTCCCGGTCCATAATGTATTCCTATTGGAATTTTACATTTCTCTTGGTAGTTTTTAGAAGAATATTCCCACCACTCTTTTGTTTCTTTTGTCATTTCAACCTCTTCTCATAATTATATAAGGAATCTTTTTAAAACTTTTTCTTAGTTTCATAATAATTTTTTTCAAATTTTTTATAATCCAAATCTCTTAAATTTGAACCAATCCTTTGAATTCCATCATATACAATAGCTCCAAAACCAATACCTAAAACAAAATAATCAGTAATGTTTCCATTTCCAAGAAAAAAAGTTGAAAGAGGAGATAAACTCTCTAAACTTCCCAAACCAATATTCAAATAATTCTCTAAATTTTGTCTTTTCATTTTAATTTTTTGTTATATCAATAACTTTATTTCCTAAATGAATATCTTTCATCTCTCCTTTTGAAGAATTATAATGGCTTCTTTCTAAAGGGTAATTCCCTATTACTGGATTCTTATTTACAGGTAAAAATAGATTGTCTCCTTGTTTTTTTATAAAGGCAAGATATAATCCACCTGAGTTATTAATTTGTTCATTGTTTCTTAAAATATTATAATTTTCATCACTGATATGAACATTATCTACTTCAAAACCATGCCTATAAATTGCACTACTTAAGAAATTTAAAAATTCCTTTTCATTAGAACCCATGTTTTGATTCACATATCCAATAACTTCAGGTCTTTGAGAATATTTTTCACATATTAAATTATAGTTAGGAATAAATACTATTGAATCAGAAGGTTCATCTACTTTTCCTTCAATTGTTTTAAACCTTTGAACTCTTCCATCGGGCAAGTGTGTGTATACAGATTCTCTTTCAGTCTTAAATCCTTTTATATTTTTATCCATTGTAATTGCTTGATTTATTTTGTTTATTTTGTGGAACGTATGCAAGAATAATTCCGCATCCTGCTCCTGCTGCTCCACCACCCCCGCCTCCTGAAGATCCTCCAAATCCACCAAATCCACTGCTTTTCTTACTCTCATCAATTTCCCATGACTTAATTGGTTTTTCCTCATTTAATTTTTCTACTAATTTTTCTATTGCTCCTTTTTCTGGTCCGTGTTTTCCTCTTCCAATTTTATACTTTAACTTTCCTATAATACTTGAATCAGGCAAGTAATCAACATTCTTTTTTGATGAATCTCTCTGAATTGCTTTTGAAACCAAGTATTTTTGTAATTCTTTGTTTGGAGTTACTTCGTAGTTTTTATTTGTTTCACTTCTAACTGGTTTGTATTTTCCTGCAAAATCTGGATTGGGCTGATATTTTGGTTCTGCCTTACTTGATACTAGAAGATTTCTTTCATACTTTGCTAGGTGTTTTTTGTTTGTCATTTTATTCTGTTATTTATTTAATTGAGTCTTGGATCTTTGATAATGCTTCAAATAGTTGCTTGTTTTTTTCATCCAGTTTTCTATTTGTTTCCTTTGTTTCTCTAATGTATTTCTGTAATGCTTCATCATTCTTGTATTTTTTATTTAACAAAGGACCAGAACTATATTCTCCAATTCCTACACCATATAAACTTCCGATGTCTCTTTCAAGATTACTTCCTGCTACTCTGTCAGCAAGAGTATTTCCTGAATTCTCTTCAACAGACTCTGGCTCTAATTCAATACCCGAAGGATTGTTTTTTTCTTTATAATTTTTTGGAGCGTCATCTTCTGAATTCATAGTAAGGCTCAAAATTTCTCTAACACTTAGATAGTCTTTTCTTTTCAATTCTTTCTCATGTTCAGGGCTGGGAATTTCATTATCTCTTACTGCTTCCCAATCATACTTCATCTCTTTCATTTTGTCTTTTCCTCCTGTATTTTTTGTTCTAATGCTTTTCTGATTTTCTTTGAATGTTCCCCAGTTAAATTGTCATATGCCTTGTTTATCCTTTCTCCAGTTATTCCCCTTACTTCACCAAATGCTTCAGTCTGTTTGGAATTCATATACTCTGTCAATCCAAGTTCATACATATTATCTTCCATTGTTTTACATACTCCGCATTCCGGATTGTGAACTATATAACCCATTCCTCCTTCAAAACCATCTATTTGATGTAAAGGTAGTAAGTCTTCTTTCTTTAGATAATTGGACATAACAAGTCTTTCATCTCCATTTTCAGCTGAGCTTATTTCCTCAATTATGTCGTCAATGTCTAATTGCACATCTTTTCCGTAATTTATTTCCCATGCTTTATTAAATGCTTTACTTTCAACTCTACTTTCTATATTCTCTTTCAGCTTAGAGTATTTTTCCTTAAGTTCTTTAAGTCCTTCTTGTTTTTTTGTATATTTTTTGTTTGTCATTTTATCTTCTCATTTGATAATTTACTTTAGATTCATAGTTATTTGTAGGGTTGTAACTAGCAGGGCCAATGTTTTCTACTTTAGCACTGTCATATTGTTTTTGAACTGGTTCAGGATTGTAATTATTTTGCCAAGTAGGAGAGATACAGTAAAAAGCAGCGGCAGTTCCAATAGTTGCAAAGCTCACAGCTATAGCTGTTTTTACTCTTTCTCCTAAATCTTTTTCAAACAAAGAGCTAGTTGGTTTTTTTGTGAAACCAGTAGGTCTCTTAGTGAAACCCTTAGTTTTCCTAAATCCTTTCTTTCTCTTGTTAAATCCTTTTGTGTTTGTTTTGTTTGTCATTTTATTTTTTGTTTTTTGTTTATTTGGATGATATTTTGTTATCATCATGTAATGAATACAATTACAAAGATTATTTAAATGTTACCCTCCTACAAGTGTAGAGTAATAGAAAGATTTATATATTCTCGGAATTATGGAGGATTATGATTGAAAATGTATTGAGAGAAATAGGACTTACACAGAATGAGATTAAAGCATATCTTGCTTTATTAGATTTAGGAGAATCAAAAACCGGAGATATCTTGAAAGAGTCAGGACTTAATTCAGGTAAGATATATGAAATTCTGGATTCCCTCCATAAAAAAGGGCTAGTGTCCTATATTACAAAATCAGGTGTGAAATATTTTAGTCCTGCAAACCCTAAAAGGCTTCTGGATTATCTGGAGGAGAAAAAAGAGAACATAAAAAAGCAGGAAGAGGATTATAAAGATATTTTACCGCAGCTAATGAACAAGGTTTCTTCAACAAAATCAGAATCAAAAATAGAAGTTTTTACAGGATTAAAAGGGATGAAAAATGCTCATTTAAAAGAGCTTGAATTCCCTAAATCAGAGACTGTATATGTTTTAGGAGTAGGTCCTGCTGAAAAATACAAAAAAGAAATATGGGATTTCTTTGTATATAATCTTGAACCTAAAAGAGAAGAAAAAGGACATGAGGTAAGAAAATTACTAACAGAAGATGCAAGAGGAAGTGAAAAAGCTCATGGAAAACACGCTAAAATCAGATATTTGCCTTATGCTTCTTTAGTATCAATGAATATTGTGGGTAATCTAACAACAATAGGTTTATTTACAAAAGAACTTATTTTTATATCAATAGAAAGCCAGGAAATAGCAGACAGTTTCAAGGAACAGTTCAACAATCTCTGGAAGATTGCTAAGGATTAGGTTTTTTACCAATGCATCACATTAATATAAACAGGAGATTTAGTTGAAAGAACTTTTTTTATGAAATTGTCTTTTTTCTTAGTTCAGGTGGGCTTTTATCCATCCCATAAAATTTGAGGTGCGCGCTCTTTTTTGCTTTTTTCTTTTTAAAGAAGAAGATGAAGGGTTCTTATTTTGCTTCTTTTTCTAAAAGAAGGTTCCGTTAAGTTTTAATATTAGAAAAACTAAGAAAGTTTATGAAAGAATCACACCCTTGGGTAAAAGCTGAAAGAGAGTTTTATAAAAAGATGTATGGGGATTTAGTGAGAGACTTAGATTTATCAAAACCAATCTCTGTTTTAGATTATGGTGCAGGAACTGGAGGATTTGCAGGTTTTTTAGCAGAATACAATCCACAAATAAAAGTTACTGCTGTTGATTCAAATCCTGAAGCAGTTAAATTGGGAAGAGAACACTACCAACATCTTCCTAATTTAGAATTTCTTGTCTCAGATGAAATTCCAAAAGGAAATTATGATTTAATTTTCAAAAATTTAGTTTTGCATGAACTTAGTGGAAAAGGAGACAAGAAAACCATTACATCTTTTTTAAAAAAAGCCCATAAGTATTTGAAAGATGAAGGACTAGTTTCTGTTTTAGATAACAGAAAAATCCCCGAAGAAGACTTTAAACAAATCTATGAAAATAACCAAAGTAGAAGAAAGGGGACTTTTGAAGAAGAGTATCAGGAACATAATAGATATACTATGAAAGATTGGCAAGAGATGTTAGAAAAATCTGGATTTTATACGGAAAAACATGCAGAACTTCCACCAAATCTGTTTCATTACAGAGGTCGGAAGAAATAATTTCGGCGTAAGCCGACAAATTGTCCGAAGGACTAAGAACCCCTCAAAGTAAATGAAAAATTTGGGTGTAACGAAGTGAAACCTTTTATCGTTTGTTAAGCGAAATTTTCCCAAAATTTCGAGAGAGTTTTTTTGGTTCGATAAAAGAAGTTTTTCTATTTTTGTCGAAGACAAAAACTATCTGTGCGTAGCACTAGCGCGCTTCTTTGGGTGGGACTTATCAATTAGAGATTTAAATTTTTAGCAGAAGAAAAAATCGAGATTTTGCGAAGCAAAATCGGAGGAGTAGCGATTGCTATTTTAGGGGGAGGGATTAGGCATGTGCGATAACTTAATAAAAACCCAATATTTCTAAATATTATGAATGTTCAAAAAGCAAAATCTCAAATAAAAAAATTAGCAGAAGAGTTTGATTTAAAATATAAGCCAAATTGGTTTAAACATTTATGGATTTCTGTGAGGCATGAAATTTTAACAGAATATATTGGAACTTGCCCAGATCCAATTTATCAAAAATACGGAAAAACCGCAGAACAAAGAATAAAAAATATTGATAAATTTGTAAATTCAAAAGATTTCAAGGATTGTCTAAAAAGATATGGTGGGCAAGTTTCACAAAAAAGCAAGTTAAAGCAAGAAGAAAAATGGATTAAACAAATTAAGAATGAAGAATTGAAAAACGAGCTTTTAAAATTTCATGCTAAACTAAAAAACCAATTTGGAGAAAATGATTTTTTGGCTCTTCTGACAATACCAAGAAATAAAAAAGAAAAAGAATGGCAAATGAGATTTTGCTTGAGGCACGAATGGATTCACATTTTATTGGACAAAAATAAAATTCAATTTCAGGAAATTGCTAAAAAATATTGGCCATATGACGAGGGAATAAATGAATACATGGGTGCCTATTTAGATGGCACATTGGATAAGTTAGAAAAATTTAGGGACAAAGAAAATTATCCAATGGAAAAGAAAAATTGGGTTTATGCTATAAAATTGAGAGAATTGTTTAAAAATAAAAAAACTCCAAAGGAAAGAAAAAAAGCACTTCTCGATTTGATTTCTAATTTAAAAAATCGAGCACATGCCTAATTGGGTGGGACTTATCAATTAGAGATTTAAATTTTTAGCAGAAGAAAAAATTCGACTTAACAGAGCTTATATCTAATTTCAAATAATTTCTTAATTTGCGAAAAGCTATTAAATACACGCTTTTTTATTCTTATTATGGTAGAAATTAGAAAAGCAAATCTTCAAGATGCAAATTCAATCAGTCAAATGATGACTGAAAATATTAATTTACTTTCTTCAAAAAGTTATTCAAAAGAACAAATTTCGGCAATGAAAAAATATGTTTCTGAAGAAAATATAAAAAAATACATCAAAGATTTTGAAGTTTTCATTGCCTTAGATAATAATGAAGTTGTTGGCACGATTTCTTTTGATAAAGATTTAATTTTCTCTGTTTATGTTAAAGGTTCAACAAATTTTATTGATAAAGGAATCGGAGATGAAATGTTAAAATTTGTAGAAAGCTATGCAAAGAAATTAGGAGAAAATAAAATCTCTGTTATTTCAATGCCAACAACAAAAACTTTTTTTGAAGAAAGAGGATACAAAGTTGTGGAAGATTTGCTATTAGATTTTGATGGCGTGGATTTTCCAGAATTTAAATTAAGTAAGAATATTTAACGGAAATTATTTGAAACTCTGCGGTTTTTTCTGCAAATTTCAATTGTTCTTTAGAAATATCTATTCCGGTAACTTTTGCA
>CAYWWB010000005.1:0-36437 GCA_964462045.1 Candidatus Woesearchaeota archaeon
GACAAAAACGAGAACTCACCATGAAGATCTTTTTCAAAAAAAGATTAGACAAAAAGTAAAATTAAGGGTTTTCAATTCATTTGTCTTTCCAAAAGAAATTCAAATGAAACGAGAAACCGAGATATAAAAAATGGCAGAATTAGAAACACAAATAAAAAAATCATTAGAAAATTTAAGAAAGAATAGTAAAGAAAGAAAATTTAAACAATCAGTGGACTTAGTTATAAACCTACAAAAATTTAGTGTAAAAAAAAATAATATTAATACATTCATAACTCTCCCTCACAAAATCAAAGAAAAAAAAATAGCAGGATTTTTTGAAGTAAAAAACAATAATGTTGAAACAATAACTCCTGAAGAATTTAACCAATATAAAGACAAGAAAAAATTAAAAAATCTTGCTAAAAAATATGATTTCTTTATTGCTGAAGCAAAAGTAATGCCTAAAGTAGCTTCTACATTTGGGAGGGTTTTAGGACCTGCAGGAAAAATGCCTTCTCCACAATTAGGAATAATTTCAAATGTAAATGATAAGGCTGTTCAAGAATTAGTTAGTAAATTAAATAATAGTGTTAGAATAAGAACAAAAGAAGCAAGCATAAAATTAATCATAGGAAAAGAAGATTCTAAAGATAACGAATTAGTTGAAAACATTATGGCTGTTTATAATAATATAATTCAACAACTTCCAAAACAAAAAGAGAACATAAAAAACATTGAAATAAAATTCACTATGAGTAAACCTGAAAAAATAAAAGTTTAAAATGAGTTTAAGAACAAAAGAAATTCCAAAAAAGAAAGTTAAATTAGTTGAAGATTTAAAAGAATTAATAAAAAAAAATAAAACGATTTTAGTTGTTTCTATAAAAAATATTCCTGCTGCAAAATTTCAAGAAATTGCAAAAAAATTAAGAGGAAAAGCAGTAGTAAAAGTTCCAAAAAAAAGTTTAATTAATAGGGCAATAGAAGAATCAGGAAGACAAGAAATTAAAAAATTAGAAGGAAATATTGATGAGAGTTTTTCAATTTTATTTTCAAATGAAGATGCTTTTGATTTGGCTGCTGAATTATCTAAAATAAAGAGTCCTGCAAAAGCAAGAGCAGGACAAGAAGCTCCAGAGGATATTGAAATTCCAGAAGGCCCAACAGATTTGCCTCCAGGACCTGCAATAAGTGAGTTAGGGGCAGTAGGGTTACAAGTTAAAGTAGATAAAGGAAAATTAGCTATTCAAGAACCAAAAGTAGTTGTAAAAGAAGGGGAAGAAATCAAGCCTGCGGTTGCAGATGTTTTAAGTAAACTAGATATTAAACCTTTTTCAATTGGATTTATTCCTTTAGGGGCATTTGATACTGAAGAAAAGAAATACTTTGGAGAAATAAAGATTGACACTGAAGGTTATTTAGAACAATTAAAACAAGCTCATTCAAAAGCCATTCCATTTGCATTGGAAATTGGATACACTACAAGTGAAACTATAAAAATTATGATTCAAAAAGCAGGGGCTCATGTTAATAAAATAAATAGAATTATGACTGGAGAACCTGAATCTCCGGCTCCAGCTGAAGAACCTAAAAAAGAAAAAGAAGAATCACAAGAAACTAAACAAGAGGAATCAGAAGCTAATGCTGGAGAAGGGCTTAGTGCTTTGTTTGGATAATCATACTCCAAAAAATAAATCGGAGGAAATAAACTAAAATGGAAAACATATACGCTGCATTGTTACTGCATAAAGCAGGACAAGAAGTTAATGAAGAAAACTTGAAAAAAGTTGTTGTAGCTGCTGGTTTGGAAGCTGACGAGGGACAGATAAAATCTCTTGTAACAAGCTTAAAAGATGTAGATATAGAAAAAGAACTAGAATCTGCAAGTATGGTTTCTGCTGCTCCTGCTGCCTCAAGTGGAAGTGCTGAAGGTGGTGAAGAAAAGAAAGCAGAAGAGAAACCAAAAGAAGAAAAGAAAGAAGAAGCTGCAGCTGATGGCTTGTCTGCTCTGTTTGGATAATTTTTATTTTTAATTTTTTAAACAGGCAAGCCTTTCATAATCCTAGTTAGAACTTAAATGAGAAAATATAATAAAAAATATTTCTGGAATTTCTCTTATTTTAATAGTCTTTACACCGATTAATTCCGGTGTCTGAATTTCTTTTTTATTAGTTTTTTTTTCTTGTAAGAACAAAATCTTTATAACACTACATAGTTTTTTCTTAATCTATGGAATGGAATTTGTATAAAAGAGGGGAATTTCTTGAACCATTAAAGTTCTCAAATGGAAAAACACAAAAAGATGTTGTAGAGGAAATTTTAAAAGAAATTGAAAAAGGTGAAAGAGTAATTTTTATTCATGGGAAGTGTGGAACAGGTAAAAGTGCTATTGCCTTAAACTTAGCTAAGGAAATAGGAAAAACCTCCATAGTAGTTCCTGGAAAAAATTTACAACAACAATATAAGGAAGATTATGAAAATGAGAAATATATTTTAAAAGAAAATAATGAAAAACTAAAAATTTCAGTTATAACAGGAAGAAAAAACCACAAATGCAAATTTCTTGAGGACAATAAAAAATTTTTTTCAGAATCAAAACAAGAAAAAGATTCTAATTTACTAGACATATTTTCTAAAAAAAGGAATTCTATAAATGAAGAACTTTCAGATGATTCTTCTGCAGATAATAATAAACTTCCGTGTAAAATAGAGATAAAAGAAAAGAATATGGGTAAGATAAGGGAATATTTAAAACAAAATAAGAAAGTGAATATAAAAAATTTTGAAAAAGTTTCTGATGTAAAAAGAATGTCTGTTGCCCCTGTTTGTCCTTATTGGTCTCCTGTTTTTCCTGAAGAATATGAAATAAATCTTGAGGCAGAAAAGAAAAAATATCTTGGGTTGAACAATACTATGTTTACATATTATAAAAGAAAACCTGGATGCAAATTTTATGAGCAATTCCAATATTATATAAATTCAGATGTTATAGTTTTTAATTCATTAAAATATCAATTAGAATCTTTAATAAATAGAAAACCTACCACAGAATTAGAAATAATTGATGAATGCGATGAATTTTTAGATAGTTTTTCAAATATAAAAAAATTAAATGTGGATAGGCTTTTAAATTCTTTAAACCCTCTTTATCTTGAAGATATTAATATTGAAAAAATCAAAGAAATGCAAGACATTTTAATGCATTTGAAAAAAGATAAAAGAGTAAAAGAATCTAAAGAAAATTCTAAAATACTTAAATTGAGAGAGACAGGAATTTATGATTTGTTTAAAATTCTTCTTGAAGATGAAAAACTATTGAAAAATGTTGATGAAGAAAATTATGTTTTTGATATTGAAAATATTGCTAAAATGTTCAAGGAATTTTTTAATGAAACATTTATTATTTTTGAAGAAAAACATGAAAGCTTAGTTGCTAATATAGTTACAATAAATCTTTCTAAAAAATTTTCTGAATTATTAAATAAAAATAAAATTCTTGTTTTAATGTCTGGGACACTGCATTCCAGGGATGTTTTAAAAGAAGTTTTTGGAATTGAAAACTTTAAAATAATAGAAGCTGAAAACAAACACCAAGGAGAAATAAAAATAAAAAGAATAGGAATTGAAAAAAATTGTAAATATTCAAATTTTTTTAATGGAACTACAAACAGGGAAGAATACCTAAAAAATTTAGATAAATGTGTTGAATTTGGAAAAAAACCTTGCTTGGTTCAAGTCAATGGATACAATGATTTGCCCTCTAATTATGAAATAGAAAAACTAAATCTAAAAAATCTCATTGATAAAGAAAAACTAAAGGAATTGCAATTTGAAGATAAAACCGGAGAAAGGGTTAAAGAATTTAAATCAGGAAAATTTAATGTCCTTTTTACAACAAGAGATTCTCGGGGGGTTGATTTTCCAAAAGAAGAATGTAATAGTATTGTGTTTACAAAATACCCTAATCCCGATGTAAAAAACCCTTTTTGGAAAATCCTTAATAAAACTAAACCAGAACAATATTGGAAATTCTATAAAGATAAAGCAAAAAGAGAAGTTTATCAAAAAATTTATAGGGGATTAAGGTCTGAAAAAGATTATGTTGAAGTATTAAGTCCTGATTCAAGAGTCCTAGATTCCTTTGAAGAAATGGAAAATAATTAAGTTTTATTAAGTCCTGAATAAAATTCTTCTGTCTGTTTTTCTATTTTTTCCATATTTTCTTTTTTAAAAATTACCTCTTTAAGAAAGAAATATGCTATTAAAACTATAAATAAAATTGTTAGAACAACCAAAATAGAAAAAAATACAGTGTTAGTTTCTAAAAATTTTCCTCCAAGATAGGATTGAATATATATTAATGGGGCAATTCCCAATCCTGTTGCTAAAAGAAATTTTTTCAAAGAAATATTTGTTAAACCGTAAAGATAACTAAAAATATCAGTAGAAGTTATGGGATTCACTCTTAATAAAAATAAAGAGAAAGCTCCGTGTTTATGTGAAAACCTGTCAAATTTCTTTAATCTTTTTTTACTTACATTTTTTTCAACATAAGACCTACCATATTTTTTAACAAGTTTGAAAACTATGAATGCTCCAATAAGGTTCCCTATTAAAACTAATGTTCCTCCTAAAAAAGGCCCAAACACAAGTCCTCCTGCAACATATAAAACCAGAGGTATTAGAGGTGCTATTATTACTTCTAAAATAACAAGCAAAACAAAAATAAAACCAGCAAAAAACCCTAATGAACTTAAAAAGTTTTGGATATCTGAAGGAGATAAATTGAACAAAGTGTGAATTAACCCTTCATTGTAAAAAGAATAAAACATCCAAGAACCTATAAGGATTATAATTATAATAAATGGTAAACTCTTTTTAAATTTTTGATGATCTTTAAAAATATTTTCTTTTTTATTATTTTTCTTAGAATTTTTTTTTGCTTTTTCTTTATTAATAGACATATTAAAAAAAAACATATGAATTATATAAATCTTATTAAATATAAAAATAGAAAAAATCAAACGTTCCCCGAATCAGGCCTCACTCACTTCGTTTGTTCAACTTATTTCGTATTTCTAACAAGTGAAGAAGAAATCCAAAATAAACCTTGTTCGATTCTCCTTCTTTTTGTTGAATAGGATAACCGCCCCCGCCCCGAATCGAATAAAAAGTTTCCGAAAAAGAGGAAGTTTTTAATTCGCCCGTATTTCCTTACATAGATGCGGAAATCCAGACGAAACCCAGTTCGATTCTCCTTCTTTTTGTTGAATAGGATAACCGCCCCCGCCCCGAATCGAACGGGGATGCCCCGAAGGGCCTCGGTCTCAAGCCGAGTGCAATACCATTATGCGACGGAGGCTTAATTAACTAAAATATTAGAATAAAAAGCAGTTAAAAATCTTACTATTTTACAAAAATTTCTTTAGTCCTTTTATAATAATTTTCTGCTTCTTTTAATCTTTTTTTTGATTCTGAATAAATTGTTAAAACTTTTTCTCCTTTTTTTACTTTTTCTCCTTCATGAAAATATAAATACAAACCGGATTTTTTATCAACAGGACATCCTGCAATCCTAGCAAGAGTATTAATTTTTTTTGTATCTATTTCCCTTATCTTAAAAGATGAATTTGCAAGAATATCTTTTTTATTTCTTGCAGGTTTTAATTTATTAAAATCAATATCTCCATTTTGTGCTTTTATAATTTCTTTAAATTTTTCTAAAGCCTTTCCTGAATTGAGAATTTCTAAAGCTTTCTCTTTCCCTTTTCCGTTTTTCACTTTTTTTGTTAACTCTAATAATTCTCCTGAAAGTTCGACTGCTTTTCTTCTTAATTCTCTTGGGCCTTGTTTTTTTGGATTAAGAACTTTTATTACATCAATCATTTCTAAAACAGGGCCAACCCCTTTCCCATAAGGTCCTTTATTATAAGAAATCATACATTTCATTTTAATATTGAATTTTTTTGCAAGTTTTTGAAATTTTGATTTCAATCTTTCTGCTTTTTTCTTATTTACTTTTGCATATTTTCCATAAGGCAAATGAATCACTATATGATTGCTTCCAGAAGCTAATTTTTTTGACATTATAGAAGCTAAAAGTTGTGCTTCAGGATCTATCCCTAATAATTTTTCTACTTGGATAATTTTACTATCTGCGGGAACCATCTCTAATCCTCCTCCCCAAACAATACATCCTCGGGTCTTTCTAACTATTTTTTCAACTTCTTTTGGGCAGAATTCTACTTCACAAAGAGTTTCCATGGCATCTGCAGTTCCTGAAGGAGTTGTTATTGCTCTTGAAGAAGTTTTAGGAATAGTTAATCCTGCAGAAGCACATATTGAAACGACAAGAGGAGTTACTCTTCCAGGAATGCCTCCAATAGAATGTTTATCTGCTATTATTTTATCCCTTAAATTTAATTTGTTTCCTGTTTCAAGGATTCCTTCAATTAAATATTCTGTTTCTTTCATGTTCATTCCGTGTTGATACATACCAGATACAAAGATAGCTATTTCAGGTTCTGATAAAGAATTCTTCACAATGTCTTCCATAATATCTTTTATTTCTTTTCTAGAAAGATGATGTCCTTGAAGTTTTTTCTTTATCCATTCCAAACTTTTTGGGGAAGAAGCCAAATTTATATCTACTTTTTGATTTTTGTTTAGTTTTAATTTATGTATTATTTCTTCTGAAACTGCTATTTCATTATCCTTAAGTAATTTCCCAACAGTATCTACAACTGTAACAAGTTCTCTTGTAGAAGTTTTTATTTCAATCCTATCCTTTTTTCTTACTCCTAATTTCTTCGCAGTCCCTTCACTAATCATTGCAACAGGAGCCCCTGCATACCAATTCAAATCTCTTATTTTTAATTCCATTTTAAATTATTTTTTTTTGAATAAAAACATCTGGAGTCTTTTTGTTTTTATATAATTCTAACACAATTAAAAGATATGCTAAAATAAGAGGGCCCAAAATAACTCCCAAAATTCCAAACATCAAAAGTCCTCCAATCATTCCAATTAAAACTATTGAAGAATTTAATTGAGTTCTTTTAGAAATAAAAATAGGTTTAAACATATTTTCTATTAATGCAGAAAGTATTCCAAAAATAAGTATTCCTATAGTAGCTATTACATCTCCTTGGATTAAAAAATAGATTGTCATAGGAACCCAAACTAAAGCTGTTCCAATAATAGGAAAAATACCTGCAAGAGCTGCAACCAGTGTTAAAAGTAATGCGTTAGGAACTCCAAAAATAAAAAAACCTATCCCTACGACTAAACCCTGAACAATACCTAAAACAACTTGTCCATAAAGAACAGATAAAGTTATATCTTTAGAAGATTTAAAAAGTTTGTTTTTAGTGTTTTCAGGAAAAGGCAATAAGTTTTGAATATATTCCAATAACAATCTTCCATCCCTTAAAGTAAAAAAGAAAGTAAAAAGCACAACTAAAAATTGTAAAAAAAGTGTGGGGAAATTCATAATTAAATCTGTAAAAGAATTCATTATGGTATTGGTTGTTTTGGTAATAAAAGAATGAATTACAGAAGCCATTTCATTAGACAGGTGTTCTGAAGAAAAAAATTCAGGAAGCAAATTTTTTATAGGAGTTATATAGTCTGCTTGTTGTGAGGCTGTGTAAACTTTTATTGATTGATTAATAACTGCAGGGGTTAAATACCAAATTGGAATTATAATTAAAATCACTAAAATCAAACACATTAAAAAAGCTGCCCAATTTTTAGATTTTAGTTTTTTTCTTGTCCAAATAAATATTGGAGAAAAGATAAACGCTAACAAAATACCTG
Source organism: Candidatus Woesearchaeota archaeon (assembly GCA_964462045.1). Classification (GTDB taxonomy): domain Archaea; phylum Nanobdellota; class Nanobdellia; order Pacearchaeales; family GW2011-AR1; genus DATFJM01. Next base: position 7,801 of record CAYWWB010000005.1, read on the forward strand.
TAATTATAGACATTAAAATTGGTTTTAATAAAAAGAAAGACAAAACAATCAATGCTATTAATAAGATTGAAACCATTACTTTCCTATAAATATCTTGTTCCATTTTTTCCTCTTTTAAATAAAGAGTTTTTGAAATTTATAAAGGTTTGTTTGAAAATTTCTTTTTTATAAAATAAAAGTTTTAAAAAAATCTTTCCTCTTTGTTAAAATAAAGGTGAATAAAATTTATAAAGGCAAACCATTAAGAGATATTATGAATTTTATAAAAAAAGTTGTGGAGAAAAATTTTGATGAATCTGTTCATCTTCAGTTTCAGAAGTTTTCTAAAGGAGAATTTAAAAATAAAGCTATGATTGAAGCCAAAAACTCTAATGGTAAATATACAATTAAAACTTCTCCTGAATTTGCAAATGAACTTGTAAGAACAATGGCAGGAAAATTAGGAGATGAAAAAACAAAAGTTACTGGGGCTGTTGTGTCTACTCTTGACTTGAAAAATGATTTAGATTATAAAGAAGTAAAACAATTTCAAGGAGTTAAAAGATATCTAATTGATAAAGAAATGTCTGGGGATGAAATTACTAACCTATTAAATAAATTCCCTAAGAATTTTTTTGCCTTGAGTTTTTCTACTCCAGATGGTTCTATTTTAAAAATTAAACCTAAAGCTCCAAAATCAGGAAAACCTGGTTCAAAAGGAGATAGTAAACCTAAAGTTGATTTTTGTTCATTAAAAACAACAGATAAAGAATTAGCTAAAGAATTTATATTTGAAAATCCTGAATTTAAAAAAGCAGATATCTCTCATAAATATATTATTGAAAAACTAGAAATACCAGAAGAAGCAAAAAGTTCAGGAGATTTCAAAAAAATGAGAGAGGCTGCTAAAAGGATTGGAAAAATTATCAGAGAATCTGAAATAGATGGTTCTGTTAAAGAAGAAGGATTTGAGTTGAGGGCTTAATTAAAATAAATACTATTTTTTTAACACAATAATACTTATTAATAAAAATTTCTAAAATATTTTAATGGCTGGGAAAAAAATATATCAAATTTCAAATCAAATAGCTCACATAAAGAGGAAGATTAAAATAAAATACAAACACATTTTTCAAGCAGGGCTTGGAGGAGACTATGACATTGTTTCAAAAACTTTAAAATATCATTCAAAAGGATTACTCATTAAAAAAAACGAAGTATCTTTAAATCAAGGTAGAGGGATTTCTGAAAGATTAACAATATATGAAAAAGGATTTTTAGGAATTAAAAAGAAAATTGTTTTTGATAAAGAGGGCAATAAAATATCTGTTTTAGAACCTGGAGCTTGGCAAAATAAACTTGAAGAACTATTATAAACAATACACAATAACCTTTAAAAACCCTCATTTTCTCATTAATTCTATTCCAGGGAACAAATAAAATGATAATCTCCGTATTTGAAAATATAGGAAATGCCAAAAAGAAAATCACCAAGAAAAGGAAGTTTGCAATTTTGGCCCAGAAAAAGGGCTAAAAAAATTTTGCCTAGTGTAAACTGGAATGCTATTAGTTCTGGAAAAAACCTCAAAGGATTTATTTGTTATAAAGCGGGAATGACTTCTGCTAAAATAAAGGATAATACTCCGGATTCAAGAACAAAAGGAAAAGAAATTCCAATTCCTGCAACAATTCTTGAATGTCCAAAACTAAGAATTTTCTCAGTTAGATTACATAAAAATAAACAAGTTGTTTTAGATATCTTAAATACAAATCTTGAAAAAGAATTAAAAAAGAAATTAAAACTTCCAAAAAATGCTTCTGGAAAACTTGATGATATTAAACCTGAAGAATACGATGATGTAAGTATCATTGTTTACACTCAAATTAAAAAAACAGGATTAAAAAAGAAACCTGATTTATCTGAAATAGGTCTAACAGGTAAGGATGTTGAAGAAAAATTAAATTGGGTTAAAGAAAATTTAGGGAAAGAAATTTCTATTTTTGATGTATTTGAAGAAGGGCAATTACTTGATGTTAGAGGATTAACAAAAGGAAAAGGAACTCAGGGCCCTGTTAAAAGATTTGGAATCCAATTAAAAGTTAGAAAAGCTGAAAAAGGTAGAAGAAGACCTGGAAATGTTGGACCATGGCATCCTGCTCGTGTTACTTTCAGAGTTCCAATGGCAGGACAATTAGGATTATTTACAAGAGTTCATTATAATCAAAAAATTCTCTCTTTAGGAAAATCTGAAGATTTAAAGGAGGGTCTAAAAGGAATTAAAAATTATGGAGATATTAAAACTGATTATTTAATTGTTTCTGGAAGTGTTCAAGGACCTTCAAAAAGACAAATCTTGATGACTGCTCCCTTAAGAGAAAGTAAATTCCAGAAAAAGAAAAATTATGAATTTGGAGGGATTATAAAATGAAATCAAAAGTTTTAGATTTACAAGGAAAAGAAAAAGGAAATATAGATTTACCAAAAGCATTTGAAAAAAAAGTTAGAGAAGATATTGTTGCTAAAATAATTGAAGCAAAAAAATTAATACAACCTTACTCTCCAAGTCCTGTTGCTGGAAGACAAAACTCTGCTCAAGGACAACAAATTCATAGAAGAAAGGTTTGGAAAAGTCAATATGGGAGAGGTATGTCAAGAATACCTAGAAAAATAATGATGAGGAGAGGTTCTCAATTTCATTGGGAAGGAGCGGTTGTTCCAAATACTAAAGGGGGTAGAAGAGCCCACCCTCCAAAAACAATTTCTATGACTAATCTTCCTAAAATAAACAAAAAAGAACTAAAAATTGCTTTTGAATCTGCATTATCTGCAACAGCAAATGAAAAATATATTTTAGAAAAATATTCATCTTTAGATAAATTAGATAAAAAAATTCCTTTAGTATTATCACTATCAGAAAAAACAAAAATCAAAGAAATGTTAAATGGAATAAAAAAAATTCTTGGAGAAGAATTATATAAAGTAGCTATAAAAAACAAAAAAATAAGAGCAGGGAAAGGAAAAATGAGAGGAAGAAAATATAAAATATCTGCAGGTATGCTTTTAGTTACTGGAAATGATGAAGAATTAAAAACAAAAATGTTTGAAGTTAGAAAAGCAAAAAATTTAGGGGTTATGGATTTGGCTGAAGGAGGGTTAGGCAGATTAACTATTTATACTGAAAAAGCAATTAAAGATTTGAATAAAAAATTAAATCCCAAGGAGAAGAAAGAATGAGTTTAATTCCTTTATCAACGGAAAAAGCTGTAATGAAAATTGAAACAGAGAATGTTTTAACATTCAAAGTTGAAATAAATAAAACAAAACCAGAAATTAAAAAAGAAATAGAAGAACTTTTTAATGTCAAAGTAGAAAGAATAAGAATAAAAGTTATTGGAAATAAAAAATATGCTTATATTAAATTAAATCCAGAAAATTTAGCTATTGATATAGCAACTAAATTAGGAATGATGTAAAATGGGAAAACGAATAATTCAACAAAGACGTGGAAGAGGAACTTCAACTTACAGAGTTAAGAAAAAATCATATAAACATAAAATCCAGTTTCCTTCTATAATTGAGGGGGAGGGAGAAGTTGTTAAATTAATTAATTCATCAGCCCATACTGCTCCACTAGCTCAGATTAAATTAAAAAATAAAATGTTTATTATTCCGGCTTATAACCAAATATATGAAGGAGAAAAAATTAAATTCAATAATGAATTAAAAACAGGGAATATTGTAGAATTAGGTAATGTTCCAGAAAAAACAAGAGTATATTGTATTGAATCTAAACCGAGAGACGGAGGGAAATTCATAAAAACAGGTGGAACTTCAGGAGTTGTAACTAGGAAAGTTGGAGGGAAGGTTTTTATATCAATGCCTTCAAAAAAAGAAAAAGGATTTAATCCAAAATCAAGAGCAATTATAGGGCAGATTGCTGGACATGGAAGATTAGAAAAACCGGTTCTTAAAGCAGGAAAAAAGTATTATATTAAAAAATCAAAAGGTAAATTATGGCCAAGAACTTCAGCTGTAAAGATGAATGCAATTGATCATCCTTTTGGTTCTGGTAGAGCTAAAAATCCAAAAAGTAAAATTGCTAAAAGAAATGCTGCACCTGGTAAAAAAGTTGGTTTATTAAGACCAAAGAGAACAGGTAAAAAGAAATAGTTAAAATGGAACATAAAAAAGAATTTACATATAGAGGAAAGAATATTGAAGAATTAAAAAAACTTAGTTTGAAAGAGTTTGCAGACTTGTTAGTCTCAAGACAAAGAAGAACTCTTTTAAGGAATCTTCAGGAAACACAAAAATTTATTGAAAGAATAAAAAATAAAGAAAAGAAAAATAAAAGGATTAAAACCCATAAAAGAAATGTTGTTATTGTTCCAGAATTAGTTGGAAAAGAAATTAATGTATATAAGGGGAATGGTTTTGGACAAATTAAAATTACAGAAAAAATGTTGGGACACAAATTAGGAGAATTTGCACTAACAAGAACAAGAGTCAACCATGGAAGTGCAGGAGTGGGTGCAACCAAAGGAAGTAAACATAAATCAATGAAATAAAATGACAGAAGAAAATTCAAAAAATTTGAAAGAAATTTTTAGTTTGTTCGCTTTTCCAAATAAGGAAAATCAAATAAATCAATGAAATAAAATGACAGAAGAAAAACAAAACAAAACAACTGAAGAAAAGAAAAAACCAAATGAAAAGAAAGAAGAAACAAAAAAAATAGTTAAAACTCAAGAAAAACAAAATCCAGAAAAAACTAAGGCAAAGAAAACTGAAAATAAAGAGGAGAAAAAACCAGAAATTAAAAAAGAAAAAACTAAAGAAAGGGAAAATAAGGAAACAAAAAAGGAATCTTCACAAGAAAAAAAAGAAGAGAAAAAACCAGTAACAAAAACTCAAGAAAAAGTTACAGAAAAAAAAGAATATGCTGTTGTTAATGGGAAAAATCTTCCAATTTCAACAAAACAGGCAGTTGCAATTTGTAAATTTATTGTAAAGAAAAAAATACCTCAAGCAATAAAAGATTTAGAAGAAGTTGTCAAAATGAAAAAAGCAGTTCCAATGAAAGGTGAAATAGCCCACAAAAAAGGGAAAGGAATGATGTCAGGAAAATATCCTGTCAAAGCTTCAAAAATTTTCATTAGATTATTAAAAAATCTCGGAGGCAACACAATTACAAACAATTTAGATAACCCTATAATTTCGGAAGCTATTGCTAATCAAGCATCAAGACCAATGGCAAAATTTGGGAGATGGGAAAGAAAAAGAACACATGTCAAAATAATTGCAAAAGATAAAAAACAAAACAAGGAGAATAAAAAACAAAAATGAAAACAAAAATAAATTTTTTCATCCAATCAAATAAGGAGGAATTTTATTAGAATGGAAGAAAGAAAATCAGTTAAATTAAAGAAAGATGAGTTTGCTATTAAAGAATATGTTAAAAGAAATTTAGGAAAAGGGAAAGCAAGCAAGGTTACTATTGAATATACCCCTGTAGGAGAGAAGATAGTTGTATCAACAAGTCGTCCAGGTTTGGTTATTGGTAGGGGGGGAGAAAAAATAGATGAATTGACAAGAGTTTTGAAAAAAGAATTTAAGTTAGGAAATCCAAAAATAGAAATAGACCAAATACAAGAACCAGAATTTGACGCTCAGTTAATGGCAGATAGTATTGCTCTTGCTTTGGAAAAAAAAGGCCCACTAAAATTCAAAGTTATTGCATATAGAACCCTTCAAAAAATCATGGATACAGGGGCATTAGGAGTAGAAATAAGATTAAGTGGTAAACTTCCTAGCTCAAGGGCTAAGAGTTGGAGATTTGCTCAAGGATACCTAAAAAAAACAGGAGAAACAAAAGGGATTGTAGATAAAGCGCAATCAATCGCCCAAACAAGACCGGGAACTGTGGGAGTAAAAGTAAGTATTATCTCACCTCATGTCAAACTTTTAGATAGAATAAATATTGATGAAGAATTAATTAAAAAATTAAAAGAAAATTCAAAAGAAAAAGAACCTGAAGAAGAAAAAACAACAAGCAGAACTAAAGGTTCTACCTCGCCTGCTAAAAATGTCGGACGAAAGAAAAAATCAACTAAAAAACAAGAAAATAAAAAATGAAAATCAAAGAAAATTCAAAAAATTTGAAAGAAATTTTTAGTTTGTTCGCTTTTCCAAATAAAAATGGAGGAAAATCAAACAAATGAAAACCAAAGAAATAAGAGAAATGAAAAAAGAAGAAAGAGATAAAAAAATGAAAGAATTAAAAATGGAATTAATCAAATCAGGAGCAAGTGATCAAAATTCAAACTCAAAGAAAAAAGAAATTAAAAAAACAATTGCTAAGATACTTACCATAAATAAATCAGAGGAGGAAAAAAAATAGATGGAGATTTGTCCTAAATGTGGATTACCTCAACAAGCTTGTATTTGCGAACAAATCACAAAAAGTTCACAAAGAATAAAAGTTACAACAGACAAAAAAAGATATGGTAAAATTGTAACGATTGTTAGTGGATTTGAAAGTGAAGTTGATACAAAACGTATTGCAAAGACATTAAAAAACAAACTCGCTTGTGGAGGAACATATAAGGAAAATTCAATAATACTCCAAGGAGATCACAAAGGAAAAATAAAACCTGTTCTTATCAAAGAAGGATTTGATGAAGACTCTATTGAAGATGAATAAAATGACTGAAGAAAAACAAACAAAGAAAAACAATAAAGAAGAACTAGCTAAAGCCCTAAAAAAAGATAAAATAAGTACAAGAGGGAAAACTTTCCAAGGTAAAGTTATAAGAAAATTCTATAAAAGAATAACTATAGAATTTGAAAGAATGATTTATGTTAAAAAATATGAAAGGTATATGAAATCTCGAACAAAAATACATGCAAGACTTCCTGAAGAATTTGAAAAAGAAGTTAATGTGGGGGATTTAGTAAAGATTCAAGAATGTAGGCCATTGAGTAAAATTGTTCACTTTGTATTCCTAGAAAAACTAAAAGATGCCTCAGAGGTAACACAATAAAATGAAATCAATAAATACAAAAAATTTCAAAGAAATTTTTAGTTTGTTCGCTTTTCCAAATAAAAATGGAGGAAAATCAAACAAATGAAATCAGTAAATGCAAGGACAACAGCAGGATTAAACTTAGGAGCAAAAGTTTTTGCTATAGATAATAGTGGAGCAAAAATGGTTAAAATAGTTTCAGTTAAAGGAGGAAAAGGAACAAAAGGTAAACAAGGAAAAGCAAAAGTAGCAGATCAGGTTAAAGTAGCTGTTAAAAAAGGTAAACCTGATGTAAAGGGAAAAGTTTTTCCTGCGATTGTTTTAAGACAAAAAAGACCCTACAGAAGATTAAATGGGGAAGTGGTTTCATTTGAAGATAATGCAGTAGCATTATTAAAAGATGAAAAAGGAAATCCTAAAGGAACACAAATTAAAGGAGTAATAGCTAGAGAGGTTCAAGAAAGATGGCCTCAAGTTGCTAAAATAGCTAATATAGTTTATTAAAATGAAGAAAGAATTTAGTAAAAACTGGAAATCAAGTAAGCAGCCAAGAAAACAAAGAAAATATTTAGCTAATGCTCCATTACATTTAAAGAAAAATTTTGTAAATGCAAATCTTTCAAAAGATTTAAGAAAGAAGCATGATAAAAGAAGTTTACCTATTAGAAAGGATGATGTGGTTCAAGTTATGAGAGGAAAATTCAAGGGAAAAAAAGGAAAAGTTCTTGAAGTTAAATTAAAAGAATCTAAAATTATTGTTGAAGGAATTCAAGCAACAAAAATAGATGGCTCAAAAACAAGTATCAAACTACAACCTTCAAACTTACAGATAACAGAATTGAATAAAGAAGATAAAAAAAGATTAAAAAGAAAAAATAGCATACCTAGTGAAGAAATAAATAAAAAACAAAAAGAAAATGACACATCTAAAAAGAAATAGTTTAACAAGAACTTGGCCAATTTCAAGAAAAGGTTCAAAATTTATAGCCAAGCCTAAAGCAAATCAAAAGAAAGGTATTCCAATATTATTTGTATTAAGGGATATGTTAAAAATAACTCAAAACAAAAAAGAAGCTAAAAGAGTTTTACATGAAGAAAAAGTATTACTTAATGCAAGAAAAATCAAAGATGTTAGAAATTCAGTATTATTATTTGATATTATTTCAATTGTTCCTTCAAAAGAATTTTATCAATTGAGTTTAACAGATAATGGAAAATTTAAATTAGAAAAAATAGATAAAAAGGATTCAAATAAAAAAATAGCAAAAGTTTCAAATAAAAAAATTATAAAGAAAGGGAAAATACAGATAAATCTTGAAGACGGAAAAAACTTTATTCAAAGTATAAAATGTAATACAGGGGACTCTGTAATAATTGATTTAGAAAAAAGAAAAATAGAGAAATGCCTTCCAGTAAAAAAAGGGAATAATGCAATAATTATTGCAGGGAAACATTCTGGAAAAAAAGGAAAAATAGAAGAAATAGATGAAAAACACCAAATGATTACAATAAAAACAAAAGAAAATAAATTAAATGTCTTAATGAAACAAATGATGGTAATAGAATAAAATGGCTGAAAAAAAACAAAATACTATGAGAGAAATAAAAATAGAAAAGGTTGTATTAAGTGTTGGGGGAGTTGGAGCAGAATTAGAAAAAGGAATTAAATTACTTGAAAAACTTTCAGAAGGAAGAAAACCAGCAAGAATAAAAGCAACAAAAAGGATTCCCTCATTTAATGTACGTCCGGGTTTGGAAGTTGGAACTGTAGTTACAATCAGGAAAAATAAAGAAGATATGTTAAAAAAATTATTATCTGCTATAGACAATTCATTAAAAAAATCACAAATAAGTGAAAATAATTTTTCATTTGGAGTAAAAGAATATATTGAAATTCCAGGAGTTGAATATGATAGGGATATTGGGATAATTGGTTTAGATGTAACAATAGTATTCAAAAGAGCAGGAAGAAGGGTAAAGTTAAAAAAAGCAAAAAGAGGGAAAATTCCAAAAAAACAAAAAATCACTAAAGAAGAAATAATTAAATTTATGGAAGATAACTTCCAAACAAAATTTCAATAAAATGACAGCTAGTAATCATGAAAAAATTTTAAAACAATTAGAAAGTAAGCCTGCTGTAAAGGCAAAATTTTTGAAGCATTGTAAACCTAAAGAAAGAAAAACAGGGAAAGCTTCAAAAAGGTGTGAAAGGTGTGAAAGATTTGGCGCCCACATAAGTTCATATGGAATAAATTTATGCCGACATTGTTTCAGAGAAATAGCTGAAGATATCGGATTTAAAAAATATAGTTAAAATGGCTCAAGATATAGTTGCTGATGCACTAAACATAATGAAGAATGCTAAAAAAGCTGGAAAAGAAGAAGTAGAGATAAAGATATTTTCAAATATGTTAATTGAAATTCTTAAAATAATGAAACAGCAAGGAGCAATTCAAAAATATAAAATAAATAGTAAAGACAATAAAATAAAAGTTGTTATTGGAGACATCCAAGAATGTAAATCAATAAAACCAAGGATAAATGTTAAAAAAGAAGATATTGAAAAATATAGAAGAAGATTCCTCCCTTCAAGAAAATTAGGTACTATGATTGTTTCTACAAATCAAGGGCTTAAAACGCATGAACAAGCTGAAGAAAGTAAAATTGGAGGTTGCTTAATAGCATACTTCTACTAGGAGAAATTAAATTGAAAAAAGAAATATATCAAGAAATAGAAATTCCTGAAGGGGTTGAAGCAAATATAGAAGGAAATACAATATCTATAAAAGGAGAAAAAGGAGAAAATAAACGAGAATTTGGAATTGGAAAATTAACTTTTGAAATAAAAGATAAAAAAATCTTTCTAGGATATAAAAAAGCAACAAAAAATGAAAAAAAGAGAATTAATACTATTACTGCCCATATAAACAATATGATAAAGGGAGTTCAAGAAGGATTTGAATATGAATTAAAGGTCTGTTCAGGACACTTTCCAATGACTGTTGAGCCTAAAGGAAAAGAAGTAATAATAAAAAATTTTATTGGAGAGAAAAAGGAGAGAAAAGTTGTTGTTCCAGAAGGGGCAGAAGTAGAAGTTAAAAAAGATGCAATTAAAATAACATCTCCAAACAAAGAAATTGCTGGGCAAGCCGCAGCAAATTTTGAAAATGCTACAAAAATCAGAAATAAAGATAATAGAATTTTTCAAGACGGAATTTATATAATTAAAAAAGCAGGCAGGGAATTATAATGAAATTTTTAAGAAAAGATTCACATAAAATGTCTAAATTAGGAAAAAGAAGAAAAAGTAAACAAGTTTGGAGAAGGCCTAAGGGAAGAGATAATAAGATGAGGGAAAGGAAAAAAGGGCATCCTGCTTCAGTTAGTTTAGGATTTAGAACTGAAAAAAAAGAAAGGGAAAAAATTCAAGGGAAAAACCCGGTAACAATTTACAAACCTGAAGACTTGAAAAAAATTGGAAAAGAAAATATTGCTATTTTAGGAAAAGTTGGGAAAAGAAAAAAAATACAAATACTTGAAAAAGCAAAAAAAGAAAAAATATCTATTAATAATATTAATGAAGAAAAATTATTAAAAAAACTTCAAAAATCTATTGAAAAAAAGGATAAAAAAGAAACAAAAACTGAAAACAAAAAATCAAATTCAGAAAATGAAAATAAATCACAAGAAAAAACTAAAGAAAATAAAACAAATAAAAAATGAATCTTCGAAACAAAAAAGAACTAGCTGCAAGAACATTTAAGGTAGGTAAAGATAGAATTTCTTTTGTTGAATCAAGAAAAGAAGAAATAAAAGAAGCACTAACTAAACAAGATATGAAGGATTTAAAGAAAGATGGAGCAATTATAATAAAAGAAATAAATGGAAGAAAAAAAAATATTAAAAAGAAAAAAAGAAGAACTGCAGGAAATATAAGAAAAAAAGTTAACAACAGGAAAAAGGAGTATGCAGTAATAACAAGAAAATTAAGAAAATATGTTAAAGAAATATTTAAACAAGATAGGATAAATAAAGAAGAAAAAAAAGAATTAAGAAAAAAAATTAGAAATAGAGATTTTAAAAATCTAGCTCAATTAAAAAAACACATTAAGGACATACATAGATAAAATGAAAACACTAAAACGAAGAAGGAAACAAGGAAAAACTGATTATGCAAAAAGAATGAATTTGCTTAAGAGTGAAAAAAATAGAATTGCATTCAGAAGAACTAATTCCTATTTAATTGCTCAATATATTGAGAGTGAGGAAGCACAAGATAAAATTATTTTAGGTATTAATTCTAAAAATCTTTTAGATTATGGATGGCCAAAAGAAGCAAAAGGAAGTTTAAAATCGATTCCAGCAGCATATTTAACAGGTTACTTGGCAGGTAAAAAAATTCAAGAAAAAAAATTAGAAAAACCTATAATAGATTTTGGGATGATTAGAATAGAACATAAAACAAAAATATTTGGATTCCTTAAAGGAATTATTGATTCAGGAATAGAAATAGAGTGTAAAGAAGAAGCATTTCCTGAAGAAGAAAGAATAAAAGGAGCAAGCTTAAAAAATAAAATAGATGTTGAAAAAATTAAATCAAACATAGACAAAAAATGACTGAAGAAAAAGAAAATAAAGAAGAAAAACAAGAAACTGTAGATAAAAAACCAGAAGAAGTTAAGAAAGAAGAAGAAAAAATAGAAACTCCTGAAGAAAATAAAATTGAAATTTCTGAATCTGGAGAAGGAACTCCTTTAGAAGAAGGAAAAGAAGAAGAGGTTGGAGGATGGGAACCCAAAACTGAATTAGGAAGAAAAGTTAAAAATGGAGAAATAAAAAATATTGATGAAGTAATTGATAATAATTATAAAATACTTGAACCAGAAATAGTTGATTCATTGTTGAATGTTCAAACTGAATTAGTTGCAATGGGACAATCTAAAGGAAAATTTGGTGGAGGGAAAAGAAGGGCTTGGAGGCAAACTCAAAGAAAAACCAGAGAAGGAAATGTTCCAAAATTTTCTGCTATGGCGCTTGTAGGAGATGGAGAGGGACATATTGGAATGGGTGTTGGTGAAGCAATGGAAACTCTTCCTTCAAGAGATAAAGCAATAAGGAAAGCAAAACTAAATATTCAAAGAATTGATAGAACTTGTTCTGCATTTGACTGTTCTTGTACTGAAAAACATACCCTACCATTTAAAGTTAAAGGGGATTGCGGAGGAGTGAGAGTAGTATTAATTCCTGCACCTCAAGGAACAGGATTAGTTGTAGCAGATGAATTAAAAAATATCTTTCAATTAATTGGAATTAAAGATGTTTATAGTAAAACATTTGGTTCAACCAGAACAACATTTAATCTAATCAAAGCCTGTTTAAATGCTTTAGAAAAAACTAAAATAAAGGAGAATAAAAAATGAGTAATATTGCAGTAATAAGAATTAAAGGACAAGTAGGATTAAAAAAAGATATAATTGAAACTTTTAAAAGATTAAATCTTCCAAAAAAATATTCTTGTGTTATTTTAGAAGATAATGAAATTAATAAAGGAATGGTAAACAAAATAAGAAATTTTGTTGCATTTGGAGAAATTAATGAAGAAACATTAAAAAAACTCAAAGAAACTCGTGAAAAAAAAGAAAAAAAATTCTTTGGATTACATCCGGCAAGAGGAGGGATTGAAACTAAAAAACATTTTCCAAAAGGAGTTTTAGGAAATAATAAAGAAAAAATAAATGAATTAATTGAGAGGATGTTATAAAATGGGATTAAAAAAAACACATAAGACAAAAAAAGCAAAGAAACAAAGAGGAAAAGGAATGGGAACTTATGGTAGAGGAGCAAGAAAAGCAGGAAAAGATAAAGGACATCATGGAGGAATAGGTATGGCAGGAAGTGGTAAAAGAGCGGACCAGAAAAAAACATTAATAATAAAATTATATGGTAATAATTATTTTGGAAAACAAGGTGTTACAAGTAAGGGAACAAGAAGAAAAAAGAGAGAAGATATTAGTTTAAGAGAAATAAATGATAAAAAAGAAAAATTAGGAAAAAAGACTCCAAAAGGTTGGGAAATTAATTTAGAAAATAAAAAGATTCTTGGAAATGGTGAAGTTAAAGATAAACTAATAATAACTGCAAAAGCTGCTTCAAAACCTGCAATTGAAAAAGTTGAAAAAGCTGGCGGAAAGATTATTCTTCCAAAGAAAAAAGAAAAAGCTGGCGGAAAAAAAGAAGAAGCTTCTGAAGATAAAAGTAAAGAACCTGTAGAGAAAAAAGGAAAAGAAAAAAGTTCTAGAAAAAAGGAAAAATCTAAAGATAAAGAATCTAAGGAAAAGGGTTCTGGAAAAAAAGAGAAGAAAAAAGAATAAATTTTTTGGTATGACTGCAGTCATACTGGGTATTACTTAATTATTTTTTATTTCTGTAGATGAATTCTGTTGAGTCTATTACATAATCTTTGTTTTTGTCTAATTCGTGGAATTGTTTTCTGTAAAAATTTTGTTGATGGGGGGTTTTTTCTAATTTTTGTTCTCTTTGAAATTCCCTTACATTTTCTTTCCATTTCCAAGGATTAAAACCATGATTTAAAGCCATAACAAAATAACCTATAACTATTGTACTTCCAATCATTGTAGAAACAAAATTATTTGCTCCTTGTTTTGATGAGAATCTTTTATTGTATTTTGGATTACAACTTAAGAAAGGAACATATTGTAATGTTTCCAGTTTTTGTTTTTTCATTTTACTTTTTCTCCTTGTTTTGTTCAATAGTCTTATTTACAAAATAATCTTTATAGTGATGTTCAATAAATGAATCTGCATTCTCGCATGCATTATATAATGTTTTAAATTCGTCAAAGCCATTGTCTCTTGGGAATAAAGGGGGTTTAATAAGAGTACGATAACCTAAAAAACCAGCCCCTATTGTCAGAGGGATTCCAATAGAAGGGTTTTTTAAAGAATAAATTGCTCCTGCTCCAGTACCAACCATACATCCTAAATGAAGGAGGGTTCCAGCAAGTCTACCAGGCCAAGATTTTTTAAATGATTTATAGCCCCCTCTAACAGAATTATATTTTAATTGGTCTTTGTCTAAATCTCTTTCCAAATAAGAAAAAGGATTAACTATATTTATGAGTTCTAAAGGAGTTTCATTGAAATTTTCTTTGCCTTGTTTTTCAAAATAATAATTTTTATAGGGGCCCAACCTAGTAAAATGAGTTTCAACATTTTTTACATCATAAAAATCCCTGCATTCGTTTGTAAATTTATTTGTTCCTAAAAGAGCCTCTTGAACTAGAGGAGAATTTTCATATTTTTCAATGTGATTTATGTGTTTTTGGATTTTTGATTCTTTGTCTTTCATTTTATTTTTTCTCCTTGTAGAATTTAGATTTTTGATATGCTTCCCGATATCTTGTTTTTTCTTTTTCTGTTGCTTGTTGAATTGATACAAAACCATTTATAGGAAATTTCACTCCGACATAATCCAATTCTCCATTTCCCAAAATATCTAACCCGGAAGATCCAAAAAGAAGATTATATTTAATATCTCCTTTGTTAATATTTACACTCTTATAATTAAAAGAGCAACTTTCAGGAGAATCATCTCCAAATCTTTTTGAAGTTTCTCCTACATATTTTGTTAATAAAATAGGGAGTCCTCTAGAGAAGATTATTTGCCTTTCAGTTTCCTTCTCTAATTTTGATTTTTTATTTGCCATTTTCATTACTTTATAATAATTACTAATTTAGATTATATAAAACCTTTTTCTATATTTTTTACATAATCGCAATATTTATATAAGATATTTTCATTAATGTTAATATGAATAAAAAAGATGAAAAAATACTCAGGGAGCTTATCTTAAACTCTAGAATTCCTTTAAATCAACTTGCTAAGAAAGTTGGAGTTTCTCGGGAGGTTGCTACGTATAGATTAAATAATTTAATTAAAGAAAAATTAATCTTGGGTTTTTATACAATAATTGATGTTGAGGCATTGGGTTTTGAAAGATATGCTTGTTTCTTTGAATTAAAAGGGGTTTCACATAAACAAGAAAAAGAATTTATGGATTATCTTAAGAAAAATGAATTTGTAACTTATATGGGCCCTGTTATTGGAAGATGGAACATAATCTTTGATATCTATGCAAGAGATAAAAAACATCTACAAAAAATTCTTAATGAAATTGTAGATAAAATTGAAAAGAATTTAGAAACATATTCGGTTGTTCCAATGGGAAATTCATTAGAAAGTTTTCCAATTAAAATTTTTAGCTCTAAACAAGAGGCAAAATATAAAGAATCTAAAAAAATTAGTTTGGATAAAAAAGATTTGAAAATTTTAAAATTACTTTCAAATAATTCAAGAATAGAATACAAAGAGATTTCTGAAAAATTAAATTTAAGTGCAAATGCTATTAAATATAGAATTAAAAATTTAGAAAATTCTGGAATTATTAAGGGTTATACTATTTCAGTAGATAAGAAAAAATTAGGTTTTGAATTTTATAATTTACAATTGAAAATAAAGGAATACAAAAGAGAACAGGCATTGAAAAATTTTGTGAGAAATAACAAACATTCAATTTATTTGTATAAATATACTGGAAATGAAAATTGGGATTTAGATATTGGTTTAATTGTTAAAAACTCTGAAGAATTAAGGAATTTTATTTTAGAATTAAGAGAAGAATTTGGAGATATAATTAAGATTCATGATTTGTATGTCGTGGTTGAAGAAACAAAGGGAGATTATGCACCTGAAGGGGTTTTTCAATAATTTTATAAGCACAAAATATCTTATATTTTAGAGGTGAAAATGGAAGTTTTAATTTTTTTACAAGAAGTTTTTAAATTCATGTGGAAGATTTTGATTACTCCTTGGTTAAGTTCTGATGGTTTGTGGGCTATTTTGCCCTTAGTTTTAATTTTGATTTTTATTAATTTCTATTTTGGAAGAAATCGTGCAGAAGAACTTGGATGGAATTCTGCTTTTGGAAATACAATTTCTTTGTTATGGGTTTGTGTTATACTTTGGAAATTTTTAATTACAAACCACACATCAGTTGAAATTTTTAGTCATCCTCTTGTAAGAGATTTTATTTTACTTAGTATTCTTAGTCTATGGGTAATATTACTCTCTGTTTTTAATTTCTTTCATGTCTTACCAAGAAAATTTGCATTTATTATTTCCTCGTCATATTCTCTTTATATCTTAGGATATATTGTAATCTCATTTGTTATTGGAGGGGTTGTTATAACAAAAACATCTCTTTTAGGAGCAATAATCTTATTTTTTCTAATGTTTCTTTTATTGCAATTCATAAAATGGATGGTTCCAATAGATCCCACTGATAAACCTGTACTTGAAAAAAGAAAGAAAAAAAAGAACAGAAAAAAGGGAGCAAAAAAAGCTGCTAAAACTAGGAAAAGAAAAAATATTTTTAGAAAGATTTTTGGGAAAAAGGAATAACTTTTTTATTTTTTATTTTTTTTATGTTTGTGTTTTTTAACAAACCACCTTATAATTAAAAATAAAACAACTACTCCTAGTAAATAAACCCACCAAGAAATTTCTTTTCCATTTTCTTGAGTTTTTTCAAAATATTTTGGATTAAATTCGATTGTTTTATTCAAACTTCTTCTTTCATTTATCTCGTCAGTGTAATTTATGTGTAAAGTAATATCTCCTTCAAAAGCTTCAGCAGTATAAGTAAACTCTGTTTCTTCATTGTTATCTAAAGAACCAACAATTTCTTTAGGAGACTGATGTAAAATAAAATTTTCTTGTTCAGGAATTTCAATTGTTAGTGCCTCAATATCATATTCTCCTGTATTTAATATTTCAAAAGTAATTTCATGATTTGATTGGGAAAATTCTTTAACATGAATTTCAAAATCTACTTTCACGTCTTCTATTTTTATGTCAAACTTTTTTGAAAGAGAAAAATCTTTGAATGAACTTCCTTGACTAAATCTTGCTTCAATTTGATTAAACCCATCTATTGCATTTTTATCAACTCTCAATTTATATGGAATCATCCAGGTTTTTTTATAATCATTTACATAAGTAGAACCAGGTAAAATTTCTAAAGCACTTTCTCCTTTATCTAATGAAAAAGGATACTGAGGAATTAATTCAAAAACAGCTCCATTGCAATTAGAATTTTGCAATCCACTTAATTGAAAAACAACTTCAACATATTCTCCTGGAACAGCAGGATAAGGGTCTTGATTTACTAGAGAAGCATTTAAATCACAGGTAGTAGTTCCTGCAGAAACTAAACTCATAAAAAACAAACTTGCTAAAACAAAAATAAAAAAATTTTTACTCATCCTCTTTTAGTTAAATTTATAACTTTAATTATTTTAAATAAATAAAAGAGGTTTTTAAAGTTTATTAAATGGAAAAAGAAATCATAAAACTCAAATCTGTGCATAAACATTATCGTATGGGAAATAATATTGTTAAAGCTGTTGATGGGATAAATATTACAATTGAAAAAGGAAAATTTGTTTCAGTTATGGGTCCTTCTGGAAGTGGAAAAAGTACAACAATGAATTTGATTGGAAGTTTAGATATTCCCACTAAAGGTAAAATTTATCTTGATGGAAAAGATATTTCTGAATTAAGTGAATCTCAATTAGCACAAATAAGGGGAAAGAAAATAGGATTTATTTTTCAACAATTTAATTTAATTCCTAATTTAACTGCAAAAGAAAATATAATGCTTCCCATGGTATTTCAAGATAAAGAATATTCTCAAAGAAACAAAAGAGCAAAAGAATTGCTAAAATTAGTTGAATTAGAAGATAGAGGAAATCACCTTCCCCAAGAACTTTCAGGAGGACAACAACAAAGAGTCGCTATAGCCAGAAGTCTTGCAAATGATCCTGAAGTTATTTTAGCAGATGAACCAACCGGAAATTTAGATACAAAAACAGGTGAAATTGTTCTGGATTTTTTGAAAAAATTAAAGAAAAAAGGTAAAACAATAATAATGGTTACACATGATGCAAATCTTGCTGAAGAATATTCTGATGTGGTTCATTATCTTATTGATGGAAAAATCAAAAAAACAAATGGAAAATGATTCAAGATGGTAAATTATCTTTTAATAGCTACAAAAAATTTGAAAAAAAGAGGTATTAGAAGTTGGCTAACCCTATTAGGAATTTTTATTGGAATTATGGCTGTTGTTTCTTTAATAACTCTTGGAAGTGGGTTAAAGGCAGCTGTTAGTTCTCAATTTGGAGTTAGTTCTACTCAATTAATTTCTGTTCAGGCAGGAGGTTTATCTTATGGCCCTCCCGGAACCGGAATAACAAATCCTTTAACAGAAGAAGATGTAGAAGCGATTGAAAAAATAAATGAAGTGGAATTAGCAATACCAAGAAATATTGAAACTTTGAAAGTAAGTTACAATGATAAAACAAATTATATTACAGCTACTTCTATTCCTGTTGAAAATAGAAAAGAATTCTATGAAATTTTAGATATAGAAATAGAAAAAGGAAAGTTTTTAGAAAAAGAAGAACAAGGGGAAGTTCTTTTGGGATATAGTTATTCTAAAAAAGATAATGAATTTCAAAAACCTTTTGAAATTGGAAAAGATATAGAAATAAATGAAAAAAATTTTGAAATTAAAGGGATTTTGAAGAAGAAAGGAAGCTTTATTTTTGACAATGCTTTTTTTCTGGATTATGATGATTTAAATGATTTAATAGGGAATGGGGAGGATGTTGATATTATTTCAGTTAAAGTTAAAGATAAAGAATTAATTGATAAAGCAAAAAAAGAAATTGAAGATTTGTTGAGAGATAGAAGAGATGTGGATAAAGGGGAAGAAGATTTTGAAGTAAACACCCCTGAAGCGAGTTTAGAACAAATAAATAGAATACTTAATGGAATTCAAGCTTTTATTGTAATTGTTGCATTAATATCTATTATTGTGGGGGCTATTGGAATTATTAATACTATGACTACTTCTGTTTTAGAAAGGACAAGAGAGATTGGAATTATGAAAGCTATTGGTGCCAGAAATAATCATATTTTTAATCAATTTTTATTGGAATCTGGATTGCTTGGATTAATTGGAGGGGTATTTGGTACTCTTTTTGGAATCTTAATTGGTTTTGCAGGAATATCTGGAATAAACAATTTTATAGGATCAGAAGTTCAAATGAATTTTAATTTAATCTTAATTTTTTCCTCACTTGCAGGAAGTTTCTTAATTGGGGCTATATCCGGAATTGTTCCAGCAAATAAAGCAGCTAAAAAAAATCCAGTGGAGGCATTGAGGGGATAAATGGCATCTAGAGATTTATATAAATACCCTTTGAAAAATTTAAAAGAAAGAAAGTCGAGAAGTTTATTGACAATAGTTTCAATTTTATTTGGGATAACAACAATTTTTATTTTTGTAAGTTTTGGGCAAGGGCTTTATGATTATATTGATGAGATGACTTCAAGTTCTACTGCAAATAAAATAATAATTCAAGCCAAAGGTATGGGGGCTCCTGGAACAAGTGATTTTAAATTATCTGAAGATGATGTAGAAGTTATAGATAAAACTACTGGAGTTTATGAAGCAACAGGAGTTTACATGAAACCCGCAGAAATAAGGCAAAATGGAAATTTAAGATATGTCTATCTCACAGGGTATAATCCTAACAAACCATTAATAAAAGAATTATTTAATGTTGAAATAATAAAAGGAAGAGATTTGCAAAAAGGTGATAAGGGTAAAGTTGTTCTAGGTTATAATTATCTTATAGAAGATAAAATATTTGAAAACTCTTATGAAATAAATGATAGAGTAGAAATTCAAGGGGAAAAATTAAAAGTTTTAGGATTTTATGATTCTATTGGAAATCCTCAAGATGATTCAAATATTTATGTTACAGAAAAGACTCTTGAAAAATTATATTCAAATGAAAACATCTCCTATGCTTGGATAATTGCAAAAGTAGATATGAATAATTTAGAACAAATTATTGAAAAAGTTAAGGATAATTTAAGAGATGAAAGAAATCTTGAAGAGGGAGAAGAAGATTTTTTTATTCAATCTTATCAAGATATGATTGAAAGTTATACTCAAGCTTTAGACATTGTTATTATTTTTGTGATTTTAATTGCATTAATATCGATTGTTGTTTCAGCAATAAATACTGCAAACACAATGATAACTTCAATATTAGAAAGATTTAAGGAAATAGGAATTATGAAAGCTATTGGTGCTAAAAATAGTTCAATCTTTAAAATTTTCTTGTTTGAATCAAGTGTTTTAGGACTTATTGCTGGAAGTTTGGGGGTTGGTTTAGGTTTTGTGTTAACTCTTCTTGCTAAAACAATTCTTAATTCATTAGGCTGGGGATTTTTGTCTCCACACTACTCTCCTGCATTATTTTTAGGTTGTATTGGATTTGCTGTTATTACTGGAGCTATATCAGGGGTTCTTCCTGCAAGAAAAGCCTCAAAAATAAATCCTGTTGATGCTTTAAGATATGAATAACTAAAAACCTTTAAAAATATAACAAATTCCTTAATATAATGGGTTTAAAAGATATATTTACATTAATACCTGAAGTAAGAGGACCTGAAAAGAAAAAAGTTAGTTTTAATGTTAAATTAAAATGGACAATAATAATTTTAGTAGCATTCTTTGTATTAGCAAATATTCCTTTATTTGGATTATCCCATAATGCTTTAGAGAGATTTAAATATATTGCAATGATTTTAGGTACTGATTTTGGAAGTATTATTTCTCTAGGAATTGGTCCAATAGTAATGGCTTCTATTATTTTGCAGTTATTAGTAGGTTCTGAAATTCTTTCAATTGATACATCAACAACAGAAGGTAAAAAGTTTTTTCAGGGATTGCAAAAAATAGTTACTCTATTTTTCATAGTTTTTACTGCTTTAGCTTATGTTTTAACTGGAGCACTACAACCTATTCAAGGGTATGCTTGGATAATTTTAATTCAATTAATTTTAGGAGGTTTAGCAATTTTTTATATGAATGAGGTTTGTGAGAAATGGGGATTTGGTTCAGGTATTAGTTTATTTATTGGTGCTGGTGTTTCGTGGAGATTATTTACTCAAGCATTCCAGTTTGTAAATCAGCAAGGACAAAATTGTTTATTTAATTTTAAAGAAACAGCATGTTCTGGTAAGGTTTGGGTTTTGATTCAATCCCTAATTAATAAATATCCTACTGAATTTTTATCAGCTGCTGCTGCAATTCTTGTAACAGTTGGTATATTTTTACTTGTTGTTTGGTTGCAATCAATGAAAGTTGAAATTCCTTTATCTTATGGAAGGATTAGAGGTTATGGTGTTAAATGGCCTTTGCCTTTCTTTTATGCATCAGTAATTCCAGTTATTTTTGCTGCTGCTTTAGTTGCTAATTTACAATTATTTGGGGGTTTGGTTGAAAATGCTGCTGCACCTTGTTTAGAAAATGCTGGAGCTGCTGCTTGTTCAGGAATGGCTAAATTTGCTTCTCATTTTACTTGGTTGGGAACTTTTTCACAAGGGCAAGCAGTTTCTGGTTTAGCTTTTTGGGTAGGACAAACAAATATAATGGAATTATTAATTAGAGGAGGATTTATGCCCAAATATATTTTACAAGCTATAGGACATATAGTTTTCTTTACTATATTCTGTGTTTTATTCTCCATATTTTGGGTAAAAACTTCTGGAATGGATGAAAAAGGACAAGCTAAAAAAATTTCAAATTCAGGATTACAAATTGCAGGATTTAGACAAGATAATAGAATTTTAGAAAGCATATTAAAAAGATATATCCGTCCTCTAACGGTGATGGGGGGAGCTGCAATTGGTATTTTAGCTGCATTTACTGACTTACTTGGAGCTTTAGTTTCAGGTACTGCAATGTTATTAGTGATTATGATTTTTTACCAATTCTATCAAAATATTGCTCAACAACATATGACTGACATGAATCCTGGAATGAGGAAGTTTATGGGGCAATAAAATTATAAAATAAATCAAAAACAAAAAATGACACAAGAATAATCTTTTCAAAAAAGATTAGACAAAACCAAAAAATGACACAAGAAGATAAAGAAAAAGAAGTGAATGTTCCTGTGAAATATAATCCTGAAACTGGAAAGTATGAAGCAGATTCAGAAGAACTGAATAAGAAGATTGAAAAGATGAATGAAAATAGCGAAGAGAAAAAGGAAAATTCAGAAGATAAAAAAACTGAAGAAAGTTCAGAAGAAGAACCTGAAAAAGAAAAACTTCAAGATAATAAACCAAAAAAAGAAAAGAAAAAAAGCGAGGGAAGTTTTGCGCCTATGATTTTTGTTATGTTAATTTCCCTAGTTATTGCAGGGTTGTGGGAAAGAGTTCCTGCAATAGGAAATACTATTCATGCTGGTTTAGATCCTGTATTTGGAAATTTATTAGATTGGCATCTTGAAATTGGTATGTTGCTTATTGTGATTTTAATTTCTGTTTTAACAACAGTAGTTCAAAAATATACAACAGATCAAGAATCTCTTAAAGAAATAAAAAAAGAGCAAAAAGAAATACAAAAAGAAATGAAAGAGTGTAGAAAAAATGGAAATCAAAAAAGAATGATGGAACTTAATAAAAAACAAATGAAACTTGCTCCAAAGCAAATGAAATTAAGTATGAAATCTGTTGCTTATACAGGTGTTCCTTTTATTTTATTAATAAGATGGTTTCAGGATTATTTTGCAAATGCAGACGGAGAAAAAAAGTTATTTGGATTTATGGGATGGTTTATATTTTATCTTTTAGGAGCAATAATAATTGGTTCTATACTTAGAAAAAAAATGGATGTTGCATAATAAAACTTAAAAACCTCTTTCTTTTATCAATTTTATGACAAATTCACAACAAGAACTTAATCAAAAATTTCAAGTATTTGAACAGCAAATTAAAGGATTGAAACAACAACTTCAAGCAATTGAGCAAGCAATTTCAGAATTAACAAATTTAGATGGAGGGTTGGATGACTTAGTCGGTAAAGAGGGAAACGAAATCATGGCGCCTGTTGGAAGAGGAATTTATGCAAAAGCAAAATTACTTTCAGAAGAATTAACTGTAGATATTGGAAACAAAAATCTTGTTAAAAAATCAATTCCAGACACAAAAAAGATACTTCAAGAACAATTAAAAAAACTTGAAGATGTTAAAAAAGAACTTGAGAAGAACATGGAAAATCTTAATCAGGAATTAACTAATACTTTTATGGAATACCAAAAACAAGCCCAAGGGCAAGCTCAAAAAGGAGAACAAGAAAAAGAAGATAAAAAAGAATAAATTCCTACCATTTTTCCATTTCTTCAAATAAATTTTCAGAATCAACACTTATATATTCTCCCTTTTCAATTCTGTTATGAGCTTCTTCTGTTCTTTTTGCAAATTCTAAATCTTCTTCAACTTCACTCATTTTTTCTTAGATTTTTTACTTTTAATACATTTAACTTGTTCTTTGTTTTGTTTTTTCCTTTCTTTAACAAATTCTGAAGGTTTTAGATTCCCTAATTCTGAAATTATTCCAGTTATGTATTTTTTTGGAACAAATTCAAAAGCAGGATTTTTTATTTTTACTTTTTTAGGGGCTTTGTCCCAGACTTCATTTAATTCTCTTTGTTCTATTGGAATTTCTTTTTTTGAATATTTCCATGAATCAGCTATTACATAAAAAGGAATTTTTTCTTGTTTAGCAATTCTTGCAATTACTTCACTTCCTACTTTATTTATTACTCCCTTGTCAAGTAAAGCGTCTGCTCCAATAAAAACCTTGTTTACTTTTTTTGTTCCCATTTCTTTTGTTAAGGCTATGCCCATTGCAGAATCAATAAACATTGTAACTTTTATTCCTGCTTTTCTTAATTCTTTAGCTGTTTTTCTTCCTTGAAATAAGGGACGAGTTTCTGTATTATAGACTTGAAACTTTTTTCCTTGTTTTTTTGCATGAATCAATCCTCCAGAAACATTTGTAGAATGGCAATGAGTAAAAATAACATCTCCTTTTTTTATTAGTTTTTTAACTTCCTTGTTTATTTTTTCTTGAGCTGAATCAAAATGATTTAAAATTTCTTGTTTAGAATATTTTTCAGAAGAAGCCATATCAAGAACATGATGCATCATTGGTTCTGTTGGACGTAAAGAAAGAAGTTTTTGTTTTGATTTTTTTGTAGGAAACATATAATATGCTTTTAAAGCAGATTTAGCAACATTTCTTGCTCCCTGAATTTCAATGTTTTTAATTTTTTTACAAATTTCATTAAACCTCTTTTTCTTATCCATGTTAGTTTTAATTTAAGAAACTTTAAAAATCCTATTATCGTCAAAAGAAATATGTTAGAATCAATGATTAATCCAAAAAGAGCTGAAAAGGGGCCAATAAAAATGTTGCCTATTGGAATTCTTTATGCATCCTTATCAATACTTTTAGTGAATTGGTTTTTTTCTGGAGATCCTGTTTTATCTGAATATTCTGGTATTTTGGTTGTTGTTTTTTGTGTTATGTTCTCTTTACCTTTTATGTATTTTATAATTAAAAGAGAAGAAAGATTAGATGAAGGAGTAGAGGGAATTTTTAAAGTATGGAAAACACACCAAAAAGCTATTTATTCTCTAATGTGGTTGTTTTTAGGTTTTGTAATTGCTTTTGCTTTTTGGTATATTTTACTTGGAAATTCTGCTTTATTTAATGCTCAAGTTGGAACTTATTGTATGATAAATAATCCTGGGAATATTGAAGAGTGTGTAAAAGAATATGATTTTAATAAAATGCCTGGAAGTATTTCTACTGGAGCTGCTTCTTCAAATACTCAAAGATTGTTTTCAATTATTGAGAATAATGTATATGTTATGATTTTTACTTTAATTTTTTCGTTGTTGTTTGGAGCAGGAGCAATATTTATTTTAGCTTGGAATGCCTCAGTAATTTCAGCAGCTATAGGAATTTTTACTAAACATCAAATTGTAGATATTCCTTTGGGACTTGCAAGATATATGCTTCACGGTTTTCCTGAAATTGCTGCTTATTTTATAACTGCTTTAGCTGGGGGTATTTTTGGAGTGGGAATTATTAAAAATGGGGTAAAAGGGAAAAAATTCAGAAGAGTAATGGAAAATACTTTTATTTTGATATTTATTGCTTTAATCATCTTAATAATTGCAGGATTGATGGAAGTTTATTTAACTCCGAGGATATTTTAAATGGAACCCTTAATGTTATTATCTATTATTGCAAGTTTTTTAATAACTTTTATAGCCTTGCCTATTTGGATAAAAAAAGCAAAACAAGAGGGGCTTTTTGGAAAAGATATTAACAAACCTCATAAACCTGTTGTAGCAGAGGGAGGGGGTTTTGTTGTTTTAGGAGGGGCTGCTATTGGTATCCTGTTATACATTGCATTTAATACTTTTAGATTTGGTAAAACTGATACTTTGATTAGTATTTTTGCTTTGTTAAGTGTATTATTTATTAGTTCTATTGTGGGGATTGTTGATGATTTTTTGGGATGGAAAAAGGGATTAAACAAATGGGTTAGAATCTTATTAGTTTTATTTGCTGCTGTTCCTTTAATGGCAATCAATGCAGGAACTTCTACAATTTCTGGAATTAATTTAGGTTTATTATACCCTTTAATAATAATTCCATTAGGTGTTGTTGGAGCTACTGTAACTTTTAACTTTCTTGCTGGATATAATGGATTAGAAGCTAGTCAAGGAATTATTCTTCTTTCTGCTTTAGCAATTGTAACATTTTTAGTTGGAAGTTCTTGGTTAAGTGTATTGGCTTTGTGTATGGTTGCGGCATTACTTGGATTTTTGGTTTTTAATATGTATCCTGCAAAAATATTTCCAGGAGATGTAATGACTTATGCTGTAGGAGCTATGATTGCGAGTATTGCTATTTTGGGAAATATTGAAAAAATAGCTTTATTCTTTTTTATTCCTTATATTTTAGAAACAATTTTGAAAGCAAGGGGAAAACTAAAAAAGGAATCTTTTGCAAAAGTTAATGAAGATGGGAGTTTAGAAATGCCCTATGAAAAAGTCTATGGTTTAGAACACCTTGCAATAAAAGTTTTGAAAAAAATAAAACCTTCTGGAAAAGCTTATGAAAAAGAAGTTGTTTGGGTAATAAATATATTCCAAATAATTATAATTGCTTTAGGATTTTGGATTTTCTTGTAAAATAATTTTTTAGAAATTAGTAGTCTTTATTTTGATTATCTATTTGTTCTTTTATCCAATTATATGTTTTTTCCATACCTTCTCTCAAAGGTTTTGTAGGTCTCCATCCTAATTTTTCTTCAATTAATGAATTTTCTGAGTTTCTCCCTCTAACTCCTGTTGGGCCCTCAATATGTTTTATATTAATATCTTTTCCTGCAATGCCTGAAACTAATTTTACTAGTCCATTAATTGAAACTTTTTCATCTGAACCTATATTTACAGGGCCTGAATAATCAGATTCCATTAGTTTTCTAACTCCATCAAGGCATTCATCAATGTATAAAAATGAACGAGTTTGCTCTCCATCTCCCCACATTTCAATTTCTCCTTCATTTGAAGCCATTGCAACTTTTCTACACATGGCAGCAGGAGCCTTCTCCCGCCCGTCATTCCATGAACCTTCAGGTCCAAAAACATTGTGAAATCTTGCTATTTTAACATCCATTCCTTTATTTTTTTTGTAGGCTAAATAAAGTCTTTCGCTAAATAATTTTTCCCAACCATATTCTGAATCAGGTTCTGCTGGATAAGCTGAAGATTCTTTTAATCCTGTAACTCCAGGGTCTTCTTGAGCATATTCAGGATAAACACAAGCTGAAGAGGAGTAGAATATTTTTTTAATATTTCTTTTATAAGATTCATCTAAAACATTAAGATTTATTGAAGCGGAATTATGCATTATTTCTGCATCATTTTCTCCTGTAAAAACAAAACCTGCTCCTCCCATGTCCGCTGCTAGTTGGTAAACTTCATCGAAACCTCTATCAACAACTCTCTTAACTAAATCTAAATCTCTTAAATCTCCAACAACAAAATCATCTGCATGTGTTTTAGAATAACGAGGATATTTTAAATCAACACCCCTAACCCAATAACCTTCATCTTTTAATCTTTTAACAAGATGGCTTCCAATAAAACCCCCTGCACCACAAACTAAAGCTGTTTTTTGATTTTCCATAAAGAATTTCAGAAAATTAGGTATTTAAAGTTTATTATAATTAATTTAATAAATAAAAGCAGATTAAAATCAAAATGAAAAAAGTAAAATTTAATTGTATGGGTTTTGAAGAGATAGGAAATAAAATAAAAAATAATGATTTTGGAAAAGAAGTCATATTTAATTTTATGAACTCAAATGATATTTATAATTATAAAAAAGAGCTTTTGTTTAGAAAATCTCTTCAAGACAATGAAACAAAACAAATAAATTTTATTGATGGGTTTGTTGTTTCTTTAATTCTTTCATTAAAAAATTTTAAAAGGATTTTTAGAATGAGAGGTCCGAGATTTACTAAAATGTTTTTAGAAAACTCTGAATTAAATAAAAACAAAAAACATTTCTTTATTGGGTTGGATGAAAAAAAGAAAAAAGAGTTATTAAAAAATACTAAAAAACTAAATGAAGAAGATGTTTTGGGGTATAATCCTCCTTATGTGGAAGGAATTGAATTTTCTAAAGAAGAAATTAAAAAAATTTCAGAAAAAATAAACAAATCAAAACCTAATTATATTTGGATTTGTGTTGGATGTCCAAAACAAAACATCTTAGCAAAAAGTTTGTATAAAAAAATAAAACTTGAATCATTTTATATTTTTAATGTGGGAGCTGCTCTAGACTTTAAGATGAAAACAAAAAAAGAAGCTCCGAAATTTGTTCAGGAAATAGGTATTGAATGGCTTTATAGATTTTTAACTGATTTTAAATATTCTAGAAAAAAGGTTTGGAGAAGTTTATTAGGAAGTTTTTATGCTTTATTTCTTGTTGAATTAAATAAGAATAAATAAACTTTTAAATAAGGTTTTCCCTTATTTTTTATTATGGAAGAAACTACTTCGTCTGAAAATGAGAAAAAAAGAGTAAAAAAAGAGTCAGAATCTTGGAAAGAAATAAAAACATTTTTTAAATCAAAAAAAACACAAAAAGTTTTAGTTATCTTATTATTAATTGGGATTATTTTTATTGGAACATTTATTAGAGTTCAAAATTGGAATTTATTAGAAGACAAAACAACAGGAGAAAAGATTCCTTTGGCTTTAGATCCTCATTATTTTTTAAGAATTGCTCAGACAATGCAAGAATCAGGAGAAATGCCTGAATGTGATCCATTAAGAGTTTTAGGAAATGAGTGTAAAGGGTGGAGTCCTGAAATCCTCCCCCCAGTCTTAGTTGGGATGTATGGGATATCTAATCTTTTTGGAGACATTACATTAGAAGAGATAGATGTTATTTATCCAGTAATATTTTTTATTTTATCAATTTTAGTATATTTTTTACTTGTAAGCAAATTAACAAAATCCAAAATTACTGCTTTGATTTCTTCATTAATTCTTTCTCTAACTCCTGCTTTTCTTTACAGAACTATGGCAG
>CAYWWB010000005.1:36537-38784 GCA_964462045.1 Candidatus Woesearchaeota archaeon
ATTTCTTCATTAATTCTTTCTCTAACTCCTGCTTTTCTTTACAGAACTATGGCAGGTTTTGCAGATCACGAAGCTATTGGTATGTTTTCTTTTTTTGTGTTGCTTTTGGGTTTTGCTATTTCATTAAAATATCTAAATAAAAATTTTGATAAAATAAATATTAAATTTA
The DNA here is from genome assembly GCA_964462045.1 of Candidatus Woesearchaeota archaeon. Taxonomy (GTDB): domain Archaea; phylum Nanobdellota; class Nanobdellia; order Pacearchaeales; family GW2011-AR1; genus DATFJM01. Next base: position 36,707 of record CAYWWB010000005.1, read on the forward strand.
GAGGAAATAAACTTCTTTATGGGGTTTTGACTGGTTTCTTGATTGCACTAACTGTTGCTTGCTGGGGAGGAATTGCTAAATTTTCTTTTATGATTATTCCTTTATCTATTTTACTTTTTTGGTTTGTTAAAAGAAAAGAAACTGTAAGTTTGAAAAAACTTTTTTGTATAATTGGTTTTTATTTCACAAGTATTTTTTCTTCACTTATTTTTGTTTCTTTAATTTCTGGATATAGTTTTGTGGGGGCAATAAATAAAAATATCTTAAATTCTAATGGATTAATTAGTTTATTTGTTTTAGGATTTTTAATAATTGATTTTTTAATGATTTATTTGAAGAAAAAAGAAATTTTAAAAGTTAAAAATAAATATGAAGTTTTGGTTAGTTTCATTATTTTAATTTTTATGGGATTGGTTCTGTTGGCTATCTTGGGAGAAATGTCCCTTATAACAGAGGTTTTTGAAAAAATTTTAAATCCTTTTGGTGCTGGAAGAGTTGGTGAAACTGTTGCAGAAAACAAATCTCCTACTTTAAAAAGCTGGATGAATCAAACCGGAAGCATTTTGTTTTGGATGTTTATTCTGGGGATGATTTTTATTGGAAAAAGTATTTCAAATAAAATTTCAGAAAAAAAGAAAAAAAGAAACTTGTTTTTTGTTTTTTGGAGTATCATGATTATTGGAATAATCTTTTCTTCTCATCATGTTTTTGATTTTTCAGATTTCATTAAAAAATTTATTTATTTTGGTTCTGTTATTGCTTTTGTTATTTATAGTGTTTGGTTGTATGGAAAAGAAAACAAATTTAATGTGAGCACTGAAAACATAATTATTTTTTCTTGGTTAATTTTTATGTTAATTGCTGCGCGGGGAGCAGTTAGGTTGTTTTTTGTAATAACTCCTTTTATGATTTTTATGGCAGGAATTGTTCCTGTTAGAATTTTTAATGTTGCTAGAAAAAACAAGGATGAACTAATTAAAACTCTTTCTTGGGTTGTATTAATTGCAGTAATAATTGGCTTAGTTATTAGTTCTATTGGATTTTATCAATCTTCAATGAATCAAGCAAAAAACACTGCTCCTTCAGCAAATGAACAATGGCAATCTGCAATGAAATGGATAAGAGAAAATACAACAGAAGACTCTGTGTTTTTACATTGGTGGGATTATGGTTATTGGGTTCAGAGTTTGGGGAAAAGAGCAACAATTGTTGATGGAGGATATCATCCTTCGAAAGTAGTTCATATGATTGGAAGGTATGTTTTAACAACACCTAATCCTGAAAGTGCTTTAAGTTTTATGAAATCAAATAATGCTAGTTATCTTCTTATAGATCCGACAGATATTGGAAAGTATGGTGCTTATTCAAGAATTGGTTCAGGAGAAGAAATGAAAGACAGGCTTAGTTATATTCAAACTTTTAATCTTGATCCAAGACAAACAAGGGAAACAAGAAATGAAACAATGAGAATTTATACTGGTGGGGCGGGATTAGATGAAGATATGGTTTATGTGAGTGAAAAAGGAGAAAAAATATTTTTACCTCAAGGAAAAGCAGCAATTATTGGGATGATTATAAAAACTGAAAAAGAGCAAGGAAGTCAAAAATTAAAACAACCAGAAGGAGTTTTTTATTATAATCAAAAACAATATAACCTCCCTATTAGATATTTGTATTTGAATGGGGAGATGATTGATTTTAAAAATGGAATAAATTCCACAATAAGAATGGTTCCTTCAGTAAGTCAATCAAATCAAGGGGTAGATATAGATAAAATGGGCAGTGTATTATATTTATCAAGAAAAGTTTCTCAAAGCACAGTAGCACAATTATATCTAATGGATGATCCTTTTAATAGATATTCTGGACTAAAATTAGCTCATAAAGAACCAAGTCCAGTAGTTCAAAGTTTAAAGATGCAAGGAGCAACAATAGATGACTTTATTGTTTATAGGGGATTGAGAGGGCCAATTAAAATTTGGAAAGCTGAAAACATTTCAGAAGAAATAATAACTCATGAAGAATTCACTCAGATTAATCCTCGTGGAGATGATTGGGAATTTGGGATGTTGGATGAA
>CAYWWB010000006.1:0-13660 GCA_964462045.1 Candidatus Woesearchaeota archaeon
TTATATCTGTTTCTTATTGTAACTTCTGTTATTCCTGCAATATCTGCTACCTCCCGCTGAGTCTTTTTTTCATCATTCATTAAAGCAGCAACATATAAAGCTGCAGCAGCAATTCCAGCAGGTCCCCTACCAGAAGTCAATTCAACTTCATCTGCTTTTTTCAAAATCTTAACAGCCTCATTTTGTGTTTTAGGACTTAAATTCAAAACAGAAGCAAATCTAGAAACATAATCTTTAGGAGAAGACTGCTTAACTTTAATCCCTAATTTTCTAATTATAAATCTATAAGTTCTACCTATTTCCTTCCTTTCAACATCTGAAGCAGTTGCCATTTCATCAAGAGTTCTAGGAATATTATAACTCCTACAAGCAGCATATAAACAAGCAGCAATTACTGACTCCATACTTCTTCCTCTAACCATTCCTCTTTGTAAAACATAATTATAAATTCTTGAAGCCTCATCCTTAACAACATTAGGCAAATTCAAATAAGAAGCAACAACCCTTAATTCTGCCATGGCTAATCTTAAGTTTCTTTCAATTGAAGTAGAAACTCTTTCCTGCCATTTCTTTAATCTCATAAATTTCCTAGAGCTTTTTGAATCAAGTTTGTAAATATCAGAAACCTCTCCTACATTAGTAGTTAAACCTTGATCAAACTTTTGTCTTGAAATAGGTGCTCCACCACGCCCTTTTTTTTCAGATTTATCAAATTTACCCGAAAGATCCACACCTGTATCCACCATCTTCTCTTCTACAACCAAACCACAATCATTACAAATTATTTCTCCAAGTTGAGGGTCATATGTTAAATTAACACTTCCGCATTCAGGACATTTTTTTATGGCAGCCATTTTTAAGAATTGATTTTTAAACTTTTAGCGTAAGGTTTAAAAAACTTTTGCTTTTTTAAAGCTTTCGGTTTTTGTCCTTATGATATAGAGGTAAAACTAATAAAAATTCAAAAGATATAAAAACTCTAAAAAACATAAAAAAATAACAAGAGGTATAAAATGAACTTTATTGAAATATTAAAAAACAATTTGGTTTCAATAACCATCTTAATAATTCTGATTATTACAACACTATTTTTATATAATTATAATAAAAAAATGAAAGAAAAAATAAAAAAAATGAGAAATAATCAAAAAAGAAATTATTCTGGAGAATTAAAAAAAATAAAAAATAGTAAAAAAGAAAAAGAAAAAAAATTAAATGAATTAGCAAATCTTTCTAAAGAATATTTTGAAGAAAAATATTGTTTAAAAAAAGATTTAACATTTAGTGAAATTTCAAAAAAAATAAAAGAGAAAAAGATTCAAAAATACACAGATAAAATTGAGCAGTTTCTTTATTCAGGAAAAAAAATAACAAAAAAAGAATTATCGGATTTAACAAAACAATTAGAAAAAATTCTTAAATAGAATTCTAAGGAATAATTTTAAATCTAGTACACCACAATATCCAAATAATACATATTAAAATAATAGAAGAAATCAATAAATAATTTTTTAATGAAAAAGAAAATTTAGCATGAGTAAAATCAATAACATCATTAAAGGCATTATTTAATTCTTTTTCCGAAGAAATATGAAAATATTTTCCACCAGTACTATATGCAAGAGATTTTAAAGAATCTTTATCAATCTTAGATAAAAAATAATCATTTACTTTCCCTCCCTCTTCACTACCTATTCCAAGGGCGTGAATTACTACATTATTTTCATTTGAATAAGAAATAACCTCCTCTAAACTTTGAACATTTATTTGCCCATCACTCAACAAAATAATTGCTTTAGCATTTTCATCATTTAATAAATTTACTGAAGTTTGAATAGGCATTAAAAGATTGGTTCCCCCCACTTCAGAAGGATTTATTTTTCTAATTGAATTCTTTATTGCCAACTTATCTTCTGTTACTTTATTTTCTATTTTAGTGATTCCTGAAAAGGATACAACCCCTAATTTAATACCTTGAGGAAATGAATCCACAAAATTAATAGCAGATTTTTTCGCAACACCAAGTCTATTTGGAGAATAATCTTCTGCAGTCATACTTTCAGAACTATCAATAGCCAAAACATATGAAAATTCTGTAGATTCTTTCTCAACATGAACAACCATTCCTGAAAGAGAAAATGATAAAAGAAAAACTAAAATAATGAAAAGTATTAAAATTGAAAAATTTTTAGAAAAAAGGCTAACCCCTTTGATTTTTTCTATAGCTTTTATATTAGCAAAACTAATGGCTCTACTCCCAGTTTTTTTTATTGAAAGAAAATAAACTAGAAACAAGATGGGAACAAATATTAAAAACAACAAATAATCCGGAGAATCAAAAGTAAAAAACATTTTAAGATTTTCTTTCTGCTCCATCAATCCTTCTTTTCAAAAAAGAAGATAGAATAGGAACAAATTTTTTATTTGTTTCAAAATTTTCAAAATCTAGCCTTGTACTATTAAAAAATTTTTCAATATTTTTTTTATGTTCAATTGCATTTTTCTCATATACTTTCCCTACTTTTTTTGGGTTTATTAAAAATTGCTCTTTTGTTTTAGGATTTTCAATCAAAATATCTCTAGATTTTTTTGGAAGAGATATATCTAAAGGATCTTTGATAACTAAACAAATAGTTTCAAATTTTTCAGAAAAAACAGCAAATTTTCTTTTCATATTTCTATCAAAATTAAGAAAATCAGAAATAAAAAAAATACAATCTATTCCTTCAGAACTAATTGAAGAATTAAAATAATCTAAAGGAATGTTTAAGTTTGTAATCCCTCCATAAAAATCAGAATTAGAAAGGTCATTTAAAAACATATGGAATCTGCTATCACTAGATTCGGGAAGAGTCAATTTTTTTAATCTATCACTAAATAAAAAATAACCAACTTCATTATCATAATCCATTATAACATAACTCAAAGCAGCAGCAATTTCAGCAGCAAACTCACATTTAAGTTTTTCAGAAGAACCAAAAACCATACTTTCTCCCACATCTATAACAAACATTATTTTCAATTGTCTTTCTTCCTTATACTGTCTTGCTAAAATTCTATCTGACCTAGCACTAGCTGCCCAATCTATTAAAGATGCATCGTCTTCAGAAGAATAATCTCTATACCTATCGAACTCCAAGGACTTTCCCCTAAAAATTACCTCATAAATTCTTTTTGGAATAAATCTTCCCATAGCAGACTGAAGAGATGAAATAGCCTCTGAATAATTAGTGTTTAATTTATTTCCCATTATGGCAAAGGAACCCTATTAATTATTTTAGTTATAATATAATCTGTAGTAATATTATCTGCACGAGCAGAATAATTCAAAATAATTCTATGTCTCAAAACATCATGGGCGATATCCTTAACATCTTGAGGAATAACATAATTTCTCCCCTGCATTAATGCTCTAGCTTTACTTGCTAAAAACATTCCAATACTTGATCTCGGTGAAGCACCAACATGAACATATTGTGACCAAGCAGAACTATCTTGACGAGTTCTATATGTTATTTCAGCAATATAATCTTTGATTTTTGGAGAAAGATAAATTTTTTTAATTTTCTCTTGCATTTTTTTTAGTTCTGAAGGATTTGTGACTGATTTTAAATTAAAATCTTCAATATTTTTAGTAGATAAATTATCTTCCATAATTAATTTATCTTCTTCTTTTGTAGGATACCCTATAAGTACTTTGAACAAAAACCTATCTATTTGTGCTTCTGGAAGAGGATAGACACCACTAGTCTCCAAAGGGTTTTCTGTGGCCATTACAAAAAAAGGTCTCGGAAGCTTATAGGTTTTACTACCTAAAGTAACCTCTTTCTCCTGCATTGCTTGTAATAAAGCAGATTGAGTTTTAGGAGGACTCCTATTTATTTCATCTGAAAGTAATAAATTAGTAAAAACAGGCCCTTTTGAAACTTTAAAACCTTTTTTTGGAACATATTTCACCAAACCAGTTATATCCGTTGGAAGTAAATCAACTGTAAACTGAACCCTTTTTGTATCCCCTCCTATTGCAATTCCAATACATCTCATTAAAAGTGTCTTTCCAATACCTGGGACTCCTTCAACAAGAATGTGTCCATCACACAAAATACCCCTAAGAACAGCATCAATAACCTTTTCTTGTCCAATTACTGCTTTCTGAACTTCTTTTTTTATTTCCTTAATCTTATTAGAAACTTTCTCTGCCTCTTTTTTTGATAACCTCTCTTCCATTTTCTCCTATATAAATTATAGTTTCTCTTATTTCTTAAACCTTTTTATTTAATTTAAATATCTTCCTCTTATAAAAATAATATCCTAGTGAAAATACTGAAACAAATGAAACAAATGTTAAAACAAATATCATTAATTTTGAATCAAAAGAAATACTTTCTTTTTTAGGAACTCTTGTCTTTGTTAATGCTTGCTCACAAGAAGAAATTGCATTAGAAAGTTTTGATTTAGCAAGTTCAACATTCCCAGAATTATAAGCAATTTTAGCTTCATCTAATAAATCCCTATATTCTGCGCAAACAGGACTACCAATTAAAAATTCCTCTGTAAATAATAATTTTTCCCTAATATCTGTTTTATTTGTTTCTTTAACTGTTAAAAATAATTTGCTCCAATCAGAATATTCGGGATCTTCGACGCTTGCATTTATTGTAATTTCATAAAGCCCAGTTTCATTTGTATTAGTGTATATTACTAAAGAAGTGGTTTTTGTTTCTCCTGAATCAATGGATTCAAAAGTTTTATCGTCAAAATAAGTTAATAATCCTCGAGTAATTTCTGAATCTTGTGAAAAATAACTTTCCAAACTAACCCCTTCTAAATCTTCGTCTCCTGAATTAATCAAAGATATTGGAACACGAATAACTTCATTTTGATAAGCTGAAACAGGTTCAGGAACTACTAATTTAAAATAAACAGGGACTTCTTTTGTTGTCGTACTTGAAGAAGTAGGTGTTTGTTTTTTAGGTGGTTCAGTAAATTTAACCTCAAAAGAATTACTCATAATACTATTAATAGTATTATTAGAATCTGAAATATTTTTTTCAAAAATTGTTACATTCAAAATTTCTGTAGTGGTTACAGGAGAAGACAATGTCAAAACCCAATCTGAAGAAACGTTTGAAGTTATTGTGGTTGGGGAAGGATGATTTACATCAAAATCAAAACTTTGATTATAATAATCCTCTTTAAAATCATAATCTAAAAAATGATTTTCTAAATCAATAGTTATGTCATTTTTATAACTCTCAGATTGATTATTAATATTCTTAAAAAATTCAATAGGGTGATTTTTATGAGTGATATTGATATTCCATGTTGTTGTTGAATTTAATAAATTTGCAGAACTCAAATAAGATGTTGAAGGATAAACTGTTAAAGAAATGTTTTTATGAAACCCATAAGTTTCGTCTGTAAAATTAGGAGTAAAATTCCAAGTAAAATTAGTTCCATTTCCAAAAGATTCAGAAGTATTTCTCAAAACTAAGTCTCCGTATGAAAAATTATAATTTGTAGTGTTTCCAACAACATAAGAAACAACATTCACACTATCCAACCTAATTTCATAAATAAGGTTATCTCCGACAGAATGATTTGAATTAAAGATAATTAATTGGGAAACATTCTCTTGCCCTGTAAAATTATAATCTTGATTAGGAAAATTTATTTCAGGAACATCATAAACATAAATCCAAAAATCACTTGAGTTAATATTATTTGAACTATCATTAACACTTACATTCAAATGATACTTTCCTCCTTGAGAAGAATTAAATGTTATATTAAATTCTCCACTAGATTGATTAAAATAACTATTGAAAATATCACTTCCTGAAAGCATTTCATATGAAAATGTAAGATTTCCAACAGACTCATTTATTTCTTCTAAATCAGTAGCATTAATGTCATAATAAAAATCCCTATTTATAGCAGAATATTGATTACTCAGGCTACTTAAAACAGGCCCGTGTTCAACTCCTCCAACTGTTAGATTAAAAGAAAGATTTTTTTCTAAACCTGAATTGTCTGTGATATTAATAAAAACACTATAATTTCCAACATCAGATTTTGAAGGTGTAAAAGTTGTTGAATAAACAACTATTTTTTGTCCCGCACCAGGACTTGAAGAAAGAGAAAAATCAAACAAGTTTGTATTTGGACCGGTAATTTGTGAATCAACATTCAAATCTTCATCATAAAAATCTTTTTGCCTGATTAAATAATCATTATCTTCCATAGTCAAAATCAAGGTTGTCTCATTATCTTCAGTAACATTAATTTGGTTAGGATTAGAAGAATTATCAATAGAGGCATTTCCTCCATTACTCAAAGAATCGATTAAAGGATAATCAGGAGTGTTATTTATTGTGAAATTAAAGACAACAGAAGAATTAATTTTTCCATCTGAAGCAATAATTGTAACATTTTGAAAACCTACATCTCCGTCTTCAGAAGTAAAATTAATTTCTCCAGAATTAGAATCTAATTTAAATGAAGGAAAATAACTTTCATTAGAATAATAAAAACTGATTGTATCTACAGAATCTTCGTCTGTAACATTTTTAGAAAGATTAAGGTAAAAATTATCATCTTCATTAATTAAAAAATTAGTATTTGATAAATTCCAGACAGGGGCATGATCTGTCAAAATTTCAACAGAAAAGATATCTTCACCATAACTTAAAGAATTTTTATCTGTAACATTGATTTTCAAAGATTGATTAGTTTCATTCAAATTTTGATTAACTGCTTCATTATGATTAATAAAAACATTTGCAAAAGAAACATTTCCATTAACACCATTATTAGAAATTTCAACCCAACCAGTATCATTTGAATTAAAATTCAAACTTTCATTTTTTACAGATTTATCAGGAACTAACAAATCATCATCACTTGCATTAATAGAAAAAGTATAATTTTCATAAACATCTCTTAAATCTGAGATAGGGGATAATGAAACATTGTCTTCAGTATTATTCACAAACAAATTAATTATTTCACTTGTAGATTCGCCTGAAGCCAAATCTGAAACTGAAAAATTTATACTCCAATTACCTACTTGCAAATCCTGTAAATTAGAAATATTTATTTTTATGGATTTTGTAAAACTAGAAGAATTTGTTTGATTATTTCCATAAAACCATGAAATATTTTGAATGTTACTATCATCTGAATTAGGTAATGAAGCTGTTGAAGAAATATCTAAAACATCTTCCTCCCCCCTAGTTCTTATACTAATATTACAAATTAGATTTTCTCCTTCTGTCCAATTAGTATTATCACAATCAGAAACATTTACAAACAAAGAAGAAAAAACATTAAATCTAACAGGATAAGTTGTTGTTTTGTTTTGCTTATAACTTGAATTATCACAATACTGATGAGGACAAGAGTAATTTTCTCCAAAATCAATAACAGAAATATTTGCCCAATAAGCCCCAACATCATTATGTTCTGGAGTAAAATTCATTATTGCAGACGAATCTGAAATTTCAGTTAAATTAAATCCAAAATTAAATAATGAACAATTTTCATTTGAATTTCTTCCACTCCAAGAAGCATGGGTACAATTATTTTTCCAAGAAATATTAAAATTTAAAGGATAGTGTTCTTCTTCATCTTGAGCAGTTAAAGAATAAATTTTTTGGATACTCTCATTAAAATCATAAGATGAATTTATATTAGTAAAATTAGGCAAATCATTTGTGGCATTTATTATAAAATATAATGGATTAACAACTTCTTGAGGATCATTATCTCCTGCCTGAAAAGGGATTTTAAATTTTCCTGTCTGATTGTCATGAACAGAATTCATTTCCAAAAAATAATCACTTTGATTATAATCCAACCAATATAAAGAAGAAAGACTATTAAAAAAATTAACAGAACCATTATCCCAAGTAACATTACTTTCAGTATCTATATTTAATTTTAAATTTCCTGTAACATCTGTGACATTTTTTGAAACATTATAAAAATAGAAATTATCTTCTAAACCATAAAAATCTTCTATTGAATCATTCCAATCAACTGCAAAAACATTATTAACAGAAAATAAAAATAAAAAAACAAATAAAAAAACTAAAAATTTATTTTTTCTTAACATTTTTCTTTTTACAAGGAACACCTTTTTTAATTTTTCTTCTAAATCTAAATGATCTTATTAAGAAATAAATCATAATCCCCCCTCCGATTATTAAAATTCCATCTAGAATATAGGATGCTTTTTCTTCTATGGTTAATGGTTTTTCTTTTACAGAACAAGAAGGACAAGGACCTCCACAATCAATTCCCTTTTCCCCTTGATTTTGTATTCCATCTGAACAAGTAGAACAAGGTTTACAAGGTCCTCCGCAATCAGCTAATAATTCGCAAGAACCATTATGACAATTTTTAATACCATCATTACAACTAGGTTCGGCAAAATAAAAACAAGATTTGAATAAAGGGGGCCTGTCCCAAGTAGTATTACAATTATTAACATCTTCACAATCCCTTATTTGATAACCACAATATCTTTCATCCCATCCATTTGCTTCACAAGATAACTTAACTTCTCTATAATCACTTCTTGATAAAATACCTTGTTTTAATGATTCATTCAAAGATTGACAAGTACTCCATTCTTCACATCCCCATTTTTCCTGGCATCTCTCTCCAAAAAAAGTCCCACCTCCTCCCCCACCTGAAGGACCTCCAGAAGGACACCTCACCAAATCGACATTAAAAGTCCATTCAAGAGAATCATTTTCTAATCCATCTGTAATCTCTACTTTAACGGTATGAACCCCATATACTCCACATCCAAATGAATTTGTAAAATTACTAGTAGAATTTCCTGAATCATATTTCTCTAAAGAACCATCAACATACCAATAACTATCAGGAATTGTTCCATCAGGATCGTAATTTGTAATATTGAAATAAGTAGAATCGGTTCCTGAAACATTCAAAGTCAGATTTTCAGGATAGTGTTCCCTGATTGTAGGAGGCCTATTGTCGTCTGTAACAGTTAATGAAAAATTATCACAAGATTGTATTGAGTTTCCATCCTGCCCACAATAATTACTTATATTTTGATAGGGATTAGGAATTCCAGAATCATTCACACAAACTCTTACTAAATAAACCCCTAAAGAAGTATCATTCTGAACCGTGAAATTAATAACCCCTTCATCTGAAATATTAAACAATCTATCTCCTTGTAAGAATTCAACATTGAAACTCAAATTACCACTTGTTCTATTTCCATCTTCAACATCTGTCACATCAATTTCCTCGTAGAAAGAGGTGTTGTCTCCCTGAGTATAAAGTGTTTTAACCCCTATATCTTCCATATTAGGAGCATTATTGATTTCTATAACAGTTATATTAATATTTTTTGTGTCAACACAACAAGTAGAATTAAATTCATCATTCATTGAAACAGTTTCCTGATAGATTTTGTAACTAGAGCCAAATCCCCCTACATCATTTTTATCTAAAACACCCGAAAAAATCTCAAAAGTTGCAGTTTGATTTTCTGCCCTTCTTGAAGAAGGAAAAATGTAAAAAGGATTTTTAGGAGAAATATCTGAAACTAGAACATCTTCATCAACATCAGTTACATTAAAATAATAAGAAAGAAAATCACTTTCACAAACATAAATATTCTCAGATAAATTAACAATTTCAGGAGCAGTATTCCCTACACTAACTGAAAAAATTATTGATTTATTTGAATAGGTTCCAGAAGTATTTGCAGAAACAATTATTTTGTTTGTCCCTCTAACTGCAGGGATAGTGGTGTTGGGCGTAAAAATAACCTTATTAAAAACAACATTATTATTACTCAAATCAATTAGTTTATACCACCAAGTATCAATATTATATGGGGAAGAAACATTTAGAGGAACACTATAACTATTATTTGCATGATAATTATCAAAAAAATAAGTTTTATTTTCTGGGCTAAGAATATCTAAATCCAAAACAAGTTCAACACCTGATTCAAGACTTACAGAAACTCTCCCATGCAAGGGAAAATTAATTGAAAAAAACTGATTAATAAATATAAAAGCAATTAAAAAAAATGATATTCCACAAATCCAGATAACCCTCTTTTTCATAAATAAAATACTCAAAATCCTTATAAAAAGTTAACTATAAATTATTCTTTTATCAAAACACCATTAATAACTCCTTCCTGGGAAGGCCTATTTGTTATTTTCGCATTTCCAAGTTTTGTCTCTACAATTGAACCTTTTGTTAATATATTTTGTCTTGCAAGGAACCTATTTGAAGGGGTTTTTACAACATTTGAAATTTCAACTTTTTTTGTTTTTCCTTTATCCTGAATATTTATTATTTTTCCTCTAAGTAAAAATGTTTTTTTACTTCCTCCCCTAATCCTTAAATTTTTTCTTTTTTCCTCACCCACCTTAGGTTTTTTAATTTCTCCAGGTCTATCCTTTTTCTTTCTCTTCTTACTCTTATTATATCTTCCACCAGTGATTTTTCTTCCGAATTTCATATAAAAATAGTTTTTCACTTGTTTATAAATTTTCCTGTTATACTTTAGAAAAGAAAACTTTAAAAAGGAGGTATTTTTAAGTGAATTATGACAAAAGAAATTCAAAGACCATTAGATTTGTTGAATCAATCAAAAGGGCAAGAAGTACTTGTAACATTGAAAGGGGAAAAACAATTCTCAGGAACTCTTTTAGCATTTGACCAACATATCAATCTAGTAATGGACAATGTTAAAGAAACTCAAAACGGAGAACTTAAAAGAAATCTTGGAATAACTTTCTTAAGAGGAGACACAATAATTTTTGTTTCACCTTCTACAGCTTCTAAAGAATAATTAATCTAATCTAGATTTAATATTTTTCAATTCCTTATTCATATCTATAGATATATTTGATTTATCTTGGTTTTTCATAAATAAATTATAATTATCTAAAAAATCATTTATTTGGTTTTGGGACATGTGTTTTATTTGTTCATATAATTCACTATCTAAATCATCTTCATTTAAGGGAAAACTATAATCTGTCATAAAACCAAAAGAAAGAGATTGTTTTTAAAATTAATTATATCGTTGGTTTTAAATATTCTAATTATTTAATTAAATCATGGCAGAAAAAATAAAACTCACTTTCCTAGGAACAGGAGATGCAGTTCCAACAAAAAAAAGAAACCATACTTCTATTTATTTGCAGTATAAAAATGAAAATATATTAATTGACTGTGGAGAAGGAACTCAAAGACAATTCAAAAAAGCAGAGCTAAGTGCTTATAAAGTAAACAAAATATTAATAACTCACTGGCACGGAGACCATGTTTTGGGGCTTCCAGGTTTATTGCAATCCTTTGCATTAAACGAGTATAATAAAACCCTTAAAATCTATGGGCCAAGAGGAACAAAAAAATATCTTGAAGAAATGTTAAAAGCATTCAAATTTGCAGGAGACAAATTCAAAATAGAAATCAAAGAAGTCTCTGGAAAATTTTTAGAAACAGAAGATTTTTTTATTGAAGCAAACAAACTAAAACACGGAACTCCAACAAATTCATACTCTTTTGTTTTAAAAGATAAAATAAGAATAAACAAAGAAAAACTAAAAAAATCAAAACTCCCTCAAGGAAAACATCTTTCAGAATTGCAAAAAGGAAAAGATATAACCTATCAAGGAAAGAAATTCAAAGCTAAAGATTTGGCTTATGCTGAAAAAGGTAAGAAAATTTCTTTTGTTTTTGACACAGGATATTTTAAAGAAATTCAAAAATATGCTAAAAATTCAGATATTTTAGTTTGTGAATCGACTTATTCTAAAGAACTAGAAGATGAAGCAAAAGAAAGAAATCATTTAACAGCAGAACAAGCAGGAAAAATTGCAAAACAATCAAAATCTAAAAAATTATTATTAACTCATATAAGTGGAAGATATGAAAGCAATATGAAAAAGATTTTAGAAGAAGCAAAACAGGAATTTGAAAACACTGAAATTGTAAAGGACCTAGATAAAATTGAAATCTAAATTCCAAAACAATCTTTGTGTTTTAACATACTCTTGTATTTCCACATTAATTGAGTTTCACTATAATCAGTTCTTGTTCCCAAATCTCCTTTAGACCTTGCATCTTGAACAACAGAACATAATTCTTTTTCACTTAAATCATCAATATATTTTGAATTAATAACAATTTCCATACCTGTCTCTGTACTTTCAATTAACTCCCCATTAGACATATAGAATCTATCCTGCCAAACCCTAGAACCATTTTCAAAATAATAAAATCTTATTGAAATGGGGTTTTTTTTGGGAATATCTTTAATAAACTCACTAGATAATAAAGCCTCTTCTACTTTTTGTCTTTCTGAATCTGTAAGAGGAATTGTTTTCACTTTATTTTTTGAGCTAGTAGAAGATTTTGTTGAAGGACTTTGAGTTTCAGATTTTTGAGACGCAGTATTTGAAGTAGTTCCTTGATTTGATTGATTAAAAATCCCTTCTGAAAAATGCATTACTAATAAAGAAACTCCCAATAAGGAAACAACTAAAATCACAAACCAATACCATTTCATTCTTAATTAAAAATTTTAAAATATATAAAATTTCCTAATCTTTTTCAATCAAATCAATAAAAAATCTCTCAGGTTTATGCTCTCTAAAATAAGTATAAAATTCAGGTTTAATCTTTATCTTCTCAATTAATCTTTCTTTTATCACTTCTTTATCTTTTTTACAAGGTTTCCAATCTTTTAATAAAATTTTATCAAATTCATTTAAATTAATTTTTTTATTTGTAGAAAAACCTCTCCTAAACATTTCTTTTTTTATTAAACTAAATCTCTTTCTCAAATACTTTAATTTATTTTTAAAAAATTTAATATGTCCTTTTCCTAAACAATATTCCTCTGGAATTCCTTCTATAGAAGGATATTTTTTAACATGTCCAAACAACATGAGAATTTCATTATATTCAGCAATTAAATGCTGATCTGCAAGATTTTTTGGATTAATTAAATTTATTCTTACCATTTTAAAAATTAACAAAAAGAATTAATAAAAAAGTTTCTAAAAAAACATAAAAGCCTAATTTTTAAGATTTAATTTCTCCAACAAGATAAATTCCATTTGTTTTTATTCTGTAATCATTTGCATAAAGGATTTCATCAAGTACAGATTCAAATATTCTTGTTTTCTTAGAATATTTATTTTTCATATATCTACTTAATCCTCTTGCTCCAGATAATGTTCTAGCTAACCATATGCCCCCAAAATCATCATTTCCTTTTCTAATATTTTCGGGATTTAAAAAACACCACTCATTTATTGGGTACCTGATTATGTTTGGATTTTTTCTTAATCCTAAAGATTCAAGATTTTCTGTTACAACTTTAAATCCGAGTGGATAAATTCTATTTTCTAGTTTCATCGTATGAATTTTAACCATTTGATTTGAATTATTTGAAATCTTTTAAAATTTCTCAAACGCCCCGGACAGGATTCGAAAAAAACTTACCACGGAATTTGGAATTTTTTAATTCGCCCGTCTTTCCAATTTAAGTTGCGGAAATCCGGACGAAACCCAAGGCTTCGAATCCTTTTTTAAAATTTCTCAAACGCCCCGGACAGGATTCGAAAAAAACTTACCACGGAAT
>CAYWWB010000006.1:13760-32086 GCA_964462045.1 Candidatus Woesearchaeota archaeon
CCAAGGCTTCGAATCCTTTTTTAAAATTTCTCAAACGCCCCGGACAGGATTCGAACCTGCGGCCTACTGCTATCCTCCACAGAAAATCCGTGGTAGAAGGCAGTCGCTCTATCCAGCTGAGCTACCGGGGCATATAAAATATAATTGTTAGAAACCTTTAAAAGTTTTCTATTATTAAAAAAATAAATGAAAAAAGAAGTGGTAAGTATTGTCAAGTGTTCTTCTTATAAAAAAGATTTAGTAAAAAAAGCCTTACAAAAAAGTCTTGATAATATTGGGTTTAAAATCAAAGAAGGATCGAAAATATTAATCAAACCAAACTTACTTGCCCCTCAAAAAGATTCTAATGCAATAACAACAAATCCTCTTTTACTAGAAGAATTATGTAAAATTTTAAAAAAATACAAATGTGAAATTTATATTGGAGATAGTTCTGCACATGACACTGATTTAGCTTTAAAAGTTTGCGGAATTAACAAACTTTCAAAATATGCAAAAATAGTTAATTTTGAAGCCCTTCCTAAAAAATTTTTTAAATTAGGAAAAAAGAAAAAATTGGAAAAAGTTCCTTTAACAAAATTATTATTTGAAGTAGATTTAGTCATAAATTTTGCTAAAATGAAAACACATAGTTTAACAAATGCAACTTTATGCATTAAAAATTTATATGGTTGTATACCCGGAAAATTAAAAGAATTTTATCATAGTGTTCTCACTAATGCTGAAAAATTTTCTAAATTTTTGGTTAATATTCACAACCAGATTCAACCCCAATTAAATTTTATAGATGGTATTGTAAGTTTGGAAGGGGAAGGGCCAGGTTCTTCTGGAAATCCAAAAAAAACAGGAATATTATTTGCAGGCACAAGTGCTCCAGCAATAGATATTATTGCATCTAAAAAAATGGGATTCAAACCTACAGATGTTTTAACAAATAAATTCACAAAAATAAAAAATAAAAATATTGAGATTATAGGAAATGCAAAGGATTTAAATTTTGATTTTAAAAAACCTCAATTACATGTTCCTTCTGGCGTAAGATTTATTTATAGATTTTTTAAACCTAAAATTTGTTTTGATAATGAAAAATGTATTAAATGTCATTTATGTGGAAAAAAATGTCCTGTTAATGCAATAACTTTTCCTATAGATTATCCAAAATGGAATTCTAAAAAATGTGTGAGGTGCTTGTGTTGTATTGAAGTTTGTCCTCATAAAGCTATTTCAATAAAAGAACCTTGGATTAGAAAATTTATAATGAAAATTGTTACAAAAAAAAGAGGATTATAATAAGTTTATTATATCCTTGTTCCTTTTTGATAATTAAGTTTAAAAGTTAAAGATTTCTATATTTTTTATGCAGAGGTGGCACAGCGGCTACTGCGTCCGCCTGCAGAGCGGATTTTCGCGGGTTCGAGTCCCGCCCTCTGCTTCATTTGGCTTTTGATATAGTAAAAGGACGAGAACCCTTTAGGGTTTATTGTGATTTTCCGCAACCAGGACAGGAAAAGCGCGATAATTAAAAAATTCCAAATTCCGAGGTAAGTTTTTTTCGAGTCCCGCCCTCTGCTTCATTTGATTTTCCGCATCCAACATTGGAAAAGCGAATGAACTAAAAATTTCAAAGAAATTTTTTGAATAAAACATTGCAAAATTTCGTCTGATAAAATTTTAATTTTAGCGGGCGAACTAAAAATCTGTGATTCACTTGTATTTTTGTAAAAAAAGACATGTGAACTAAAAACCCTGTTTTTTGATTTTTTGAATAAAGCAGAACAAACCTTCATTTGATTTTCCGCATCCAACATTGGAAAAGCGAATGAACTAAAAATTTCTTTGAAATCATAAATCCCTATAATCTTCAACAACTAATCCTTGGGAATAATCTAAAGTTTTATCTTCAGAAATAATAACTCCATATTCTCCTTCAGAAATATAGTCGTTTAAATATAATGCATCTACAATAAATTTTTTATCTAAATTTGAATAAGGAGTGTTTATTTTTCCTGCTCCTTCTGACCTAATTAAATAAATAACACATAATAATTCATCTTTTTTAGAAGATTTATATTTATCTTTACAAACATCTATTTTCTCTTTAACCTCTAAATAACTAGAAGTATAACTCTCAGATTTTTGTTCAGTGCTATAAGGATAATGTTTTCCATTTAAGAAAGTTATTTCTTTTTCATTTAATCCTTGTGCCACATTTTCATATTCTTCAGGAACTTCAATTTGTAAATTAGTTAATTTTTCTTCTGTTTCTTCTGATAAAACTCGATTTTCCTCTTTATTCTTCTCTAAATATTCTTTAACTTCTTCCATGGTTTTCCCTCTCTCAGAATTAAATGCATTAAAAAACATTCTCCCAAATGTGCTCGGAAGAATTTTTATATATTGTTCCTCATCTAATAAATCAACCAAATAAAGATAATCAATAAAAACCCTATTTGAATTAAATGAGGTGTATTTTTCATTGCCTGCAAAATTATTATCTAAATAATCTATGTTACAATTATATGATTTGGGGTTTTCGCATTTAAGTGATATATCTTGTTTTATCTTTAAATAATCCATAAGATAATCTAAATCTTTTTCAAAAACTAAATTATTCTTATCTTTATTTAACATAAAATCCTTTTCTTCATTTTCTAAAATCCCTTTATCTCTAAACTGATTTATAATATTATTTAAATCTACTTCCTCGCCCGATTCAATCTTATTTTGTAGATAACCTATTGCATCCTCATAATTATTAATAGATATTTTTTCAGAAGAATAAACCTCTATTTCACCATATATTTCATTCAAAGCAAAAAGATAAATTAAACCATATCTATATTTATTTGTCGCTCCCTCTACTTTTAAATCCATTATCAAATCTTTGAAAACCTCTCCCCCTTCAATTTCTCCATTATATTTTGCAAAAGTTCCTTCTCTTATAACATAACCTTTAGAACTTTTTTCTATTTCAACTTCATCTATTTTAACCCATTCAACATCCCTCTCTAATTTTAAAGGTTTAAATCTCCATCCTTGATTTTCTAAATAATCAAAATAAATTTCATGATTATCCCATCTAAAAACAAAATAAGGTTTATTTTTACTTGCAGGATATTCTAGATTTTGAGTAATTAATTTAATTCCTTCTTTTGCCGAAACAAATTTTGATATTTCGACAAGCCCTTGATCATAAGAGACATCATATAATAAATCCTCAACTAAAAATTGATAATCTTCGGGGATTTGACTAAAAATCCTATTTTTATAATTATCTTCAGATATTTTTTCGGGAGATGCTTCTATCCAAAAAGAATCATCAAGAACCCTCCTTGATGAAGACATATAAGATGAAACTTTAGTAGACTCTATAAAATTCCAATACCACCTCTCATTCCCATAAACAAAATTTAATCTCTTTAAAGATGAAACATATCCTTTCGGAGATTCTGAAAAATCTATTGAAATCAAAGGACTTTCTGCTTGAATAGATGTTACACTACTACCACTATCACTATATTTATCTTCAACACCTAAACTTTCACGACTTGGAGATGTTTTTTCAATAACAGGCTTACCAACAGCATAAACAACACCAGGAACATTTTCCTCTTCAAAATTCAATTCATAATTAAACACTCTTACTTTTCTTAATTCCTTTATCTCATTAATTTCATCAGCATATTCTGGAAATCTTTGTTCAATTTCCCATTCTTCAGGAGAACCCAACCAATCCAAAAGCCTTGCCTCTCCCTTTTCTTTATCAACCCATTCCAAAAAGATAACATTATGAGCAGTGTTTTCCCCGCTTTCATACTTCCATCCTAAAGAAAGAATATCTCCTCTTTCCAACATGTCCTTAGAAATATCATTTGTATTTCCACAATCATCATTATCATAATCACTTAAAACATCATCATCCAAGCAATTTTCAAAACCTCTAAATTCTGCTCCTGCCTTACTATAAAAATACAATACAGAGTCAAAACAATTACATCCTCCTTCACCATCATAATCATAAACAACATCAGCCCCTTTCCATGTTTTTATGTTTCCTTCTTTTTTCATTTCATCTTGTTGAGAAGAACTTAACTCGCTAATTTTAACAAGAGGTTCTCCCTCTAAATTTAATCCTGTGCTAATTATCTTATTCCTTGTCGAATCGCTATCTGAAACCTCTTCTAATAATTTTTCTTTTTCTATTTCATTCCATAATCTATCAAAATAAATTTTAGCTAACTCTCCATACAATTCCCCTCTCATCAAGTAAAGTCTTGCTTTTTCTTTATTCCAAGGAACCATTCCAATAATTTGAGTTATATTATTAATTGCTTTTTCTCTTTCCTCATTATCAATCAATTCCCTAATATTTTCAAGAGCTAAATCATATTCTGCTTGACTTAAAATTTCACCTCTCTTTGCTAAAAGTTCTAATTGATTATCAGTAACATCTTTTAATGTATCCTCTTCTATTCCTGAATGTTTTATAGTGTCTTTAATAGTTTCAGTGTTAACCCAACATTTAACATCTTCACTACCACAATATCCTACTTCTTTCCATTTTGAATCTGCTGTATTAATAGAACCATCAGAATTTATTCCAGGATTTGAAGTAGAACAAATTCTTACAATACCTTTATTTTGTAAATCAGGATTCAATGATTGAGAGGCTATTGCTTGAGGACTTCCAGCACTCATTAAAATATCATAAGAACTTCTTGTTCCTTGAATACATTGTTCCTTTGTTGTAACCTCTACATCTGAAGCTTGTTGTTGTAAGTATTTGTCTTTAACAATTTCTTGAGCAACAGAAGTAGTAGTTTGTTTAAAATCACATTCTTCTTGCCCATTAACAAGAAAACATAAATTTGTATAACCTTCTGGAGCAGTAAAATCAGGTGAACCAGTCACAGAATCTCCTCTTTTAACATATCCTGAATCTATAATTCTTTGTCTTGAAACATCTGGATAAAATGAGCTTCCTTCTGAAGCCTTCAAATAAACAGTATAATATGCTGCTTGGTCATCTCCAGCATAAATATGATATGAAACTTTATAATGAGATATTGGAGGATTAGTAGCTGTAGTATAAGGAGTTTCCTGGAAAGTTCCATAATACTGAACAGGAGATTCTGGTTGTGATGCAGCATCTAAAACTTTTGCAACTTTTGGAAAAACAACTGAACCAAAATTCTTACAAACAGAGCTCCCCACTTCCCCAGTTTTTCTTAACTGAAAAGCCTTGTAAGCAGTTTCACCATAACTCTGAGTTAAAAAATTCCAAGCATTTTTTGTGTTGTCCCAAGCACTTTGAATATTCAAATACTCTGCCCCTCCATGAACTCTTTTCTCTCCTGTAATCCTGCTTAAAATATTTGGTATTGCGTTTTGAGTAATTGGTTTTAATTCTCTCCAGAATAATTCACATAAATATATGCTATGTAAAGTATCACAAGCTCCCATTGTTTTACCACTCTCAAGACTTTCTTGAAGACAATCTCTATAAGCACCTGCAATAGATTTCCAATTATCTAAACCTGCTTTAACACCTGTTAAACAAACAGGAATCAAAATCCCTTCCCTATAATTAGGTAAACATAATGCAACGCTTCCAAACACTCCACTTTGAACAACATTTTGAACAGGAAATTTACCTCCCATATCACATCTACTTGGAGGGCAGATTACAGGATCACATAAATTAAAAATAGTATTACAATCTTTAGGTGACATGAAATCAGTACATTTAGTTCCAGATGATTCAACCATTGGACTTCCTACAGAAACTTGTGCTCCTCCAACCCCTACAGTTCTCACCCCTTCTTCATAAGCAAGAGAAGCTCGCTCAATCATTGTTACAGCTCTTGAAACCCATTTTTCAGAATCTCCTTTAGTTAAACCTGGAAAGTCATTAACAGGAGTATTAGCTCCCCAATTAACAAGAGAACATTCATCATCTCCAGATTCCCGGGTATTAAATTCAACTATCCCATTACTTCCAACATTACATAACCAAAAACTATTAATTTTTCCAGATTCATCATAACTCCTACTAACTCCAGAAGGAAGTGTCTTTTCAATATAAGCGTACCACCCTTTGTCAACATCAACAGGAACCAAACCAGGAAGCCCTTTATATGGTTGAGATTCAAAATATTTTACTTTAGGATCCTTCATCTTGTTTTCATAAACCTTCTCATCATATGTTTCAAAAAATATCTTCAAAGGGTTTGCTTGTTCTTTCTTTTCTAAATTCCCATTTAAAATCTCATAAGTTGATTGAACAACCCCATCAGAATTATAAACAATAACATATTCTTTTGAATCAATAGTTTGTAACCCATAAATATAATTATTAGGATTTTCTCCATTTAAATCATATTTTGATTCTTTAATTGTTGTTCTTTGGGAAACTTGAATCTCTCTAATATTTTTATCTTTTAAAACCTGAGAACTCTCACCCAAACCCGTTCTTTCTTTAAAACTTTCTGCCTCCCTATACCCTCTAGATGCAACCTCAATTTCTTTTAACAAAGAATAAAGTTTTTCTTTAGCATTTTCATCTTCATTATTTGCCTTGTAAGCTTTTAAATAAAATTCAATATCTCTTATATCATTCATAGAATAAATTCTTTCTTTATATCCTTCTTTATCTAAAACTTTCTTGACATCATCAATATTAACAATTTTATCTCTTTCATAAGGATTTTCAAATTCACTTCCAAGATAATCTAATTCACCTCTTACTTTTTCAGAATATTCATCTATAAAATCTTCAGTTTTAACATGTGTATCTCCTAAGAAATCTGATGCTTCGTGTTTTGATTGAATTTCTTTTATTTCATTATTCTGTTCTTGAAGAATTTCATAATAATTATTAACATCTTCATCAATTTCATCTGCCTTTTCAATAAAACATTCTTCTTGTGATTGATATTCCCCTCTATCAACCAAATCCAAACATCTACCATTCCATTTTTCACTCATAACTCTCTGTCTTGCAGTAGATTTCAAACCAGCATCTTTTTGAATAAAATTCTTAGCTAAGATAGCCCCCCCTCCAACCAAACAAGCTTTTTGCATTTTCTCAACAAAATTTCCAAGCCCATCTGAAATATCTTCAAGGGTTTTTATTGTTTCATTTAATTTTTTTATTCTTTTTGTTGTTTGTTCAGGAGTCAATTGAATTCCTCTCTTTTCAATTCCAATATTAAAACTAAAATTAGCTTCACTTTCCATATAATCCATATTTGATTCCACTGAAACTTCTGCAACCTTATTCAAATTAACTTCTTTTAATGTAAAATCATAATCTCTTCCATCTACATCTACTGTTTCGGTTTTGTCTTTATCAAGCCACTCTCTCCCCTCCCCAGAAATCCTAACTCTTGCTGAATCTATCTTTAAATCAATTAACTCAATTTCAAAACTTGCTTCATCAATATCTAATTCAAGAACATCTTCAGGATTAACCCTAACAATTGGTTTTGTATAGTCTTTACAAGATTCAACATCAACATTTTCCTTGAAACTGCTCTTGCTTTTACAACCAGTACCCTGACTAAAATCAATTTTTTTGTTTGGATCAGGCATGAAACAAATAGAATTTTTTGCAGTGTTATCCTCGAAACTAGGTTCATCCTCGTCTTCAAATATTTTAAAATCTAAATGAGGTCCTTGAGAATATCCTGTATTTCCAGACTCCCCTATTTTTTCTCCTTTATCGACACTCTTCCCTACCTCAACACTGACTTCACTTAAATGGCTATATTTTGAATAATATTTTTTTCCATTTATTCTATCATTATGTTCTATAATAATATAATTCCCATAACCACTACACTTTCTATTGCCTTCCTCACAATTATTATTTGAATCATCACACTCATCACAAATCTCTATAATTTCTCCATCTGCAACAGCCTTTACAGAAGTTCCTTCTTCAACTTTAATATCTATGCCGTCGTGAAAATTTTCTAAATAAGAGCTACATCCCATTTCAGAATCAATTTTACTTTGTGGAGAATTTTCATCTACATCTAAATCCCTACAACCATAACAAGAAACAATTTCATCAAATGAGTTTTCTTCAACAGGCCAGTCAAAATCAAGTTTGTCTTTAATTGAAACTAAAGAAACATCTGCAGTTTTGTCTAATCTAACAGGATTATTTTTTGTTAAGATTGCTTGCTTAACCTCTCCTTTTGGAGTCCTAACAAATAAAACAGCGCTGTAATCTTTTTCACTTGGCTCATAAATACCATCAAAAGTTATTTCACTTGTTTTTCCATTAATCAAAACTATCTTGCTTGTTATTCCAGAATTTGAAAAAAACAATTCTTTCCCACACTTACCAGGTTTACTTGCACTAGGATATCTTTCTTCAAACTCTAAACAAAATTCTTTAAGAGATTGTTTTTGATTATTCAAACTTGCAGTTTCTATTTTTTTCCTCAATGCTTTTTCACCTGCATTTTCATCATCAACTTCTTCACTTGCAAAACTATTTGAAACAACATCAAAATCATCTATTGCATTTTCATAATTCTCTCTAAACTCATTTTCTCCATCAAATTCAAAATCACTAACACCTGCAAAATCAGAAACAAAAACTTTTTTTTCTAAAAAATTCTTACTAGACTGGGAATTTACTATTTCTAATTGCTCTCCTTTAATTATTCTTTTTCCAACATACAAAATATTACTTCCAGCCTTGTCAAGAATTCTGCTTATTTTCCCAAATGTTCCTGATTCATCAGCAGGATTCAATCCATCTGCATACATTGCAAAAGAATTAATTTGATCTGGAGTCAAACTAGGATTATCTTCAGGAAGAGCAACTAAATAAACATACAAATCCTCTAATGAATTTTCATCTCCCTTTGTTCCAACATAACCCAAATAAACTGTTTTAATATCCCCATCTGGTTCTTTACCTCGATAAAGCCTATCTCCAAGTTCATAAGTTCCAACCTTACCTCCAACATTCAGTTCTACCTTCGGACTAATTGTTAAATCAAAATTACTCCTTGAAAGATAACCCTCATCATCTTCATTACAATAAACTGTAACAGATTGAGATAAACCATGTTTTGTTATTTCTCTTATCCTACATTTTTCTTCTAAAAATTTTTCTCCCTCTTTAAGTTGAATAATGTCATCATTAATTCTTAATCTTGCTCTTGTGTCTGGATTTTCCAATGAATTTAATTTTAATCTTAAATTAGCCATACAAGGATTAAAACCAGGAAGATAAATTCTTGAAGATTCCTCTCCTTCAGATAAATAAAAACTATCTACCTTAATTTTATCAAGATTTTGTCCCCTCAAATTTTTTGCATACCTGTCAGAATAAACTGTTATTCTTGCTCCTCCATCATCAACTCTTTCTGCTCTCAAATATCCCCTACCCTCCCAAAAACTATAGGTTACTTGGTTATTTTCCCAATCCTCATCATCCATCTCAGGAAGATAAAAATGAGCTTTACCAATTCCAAAAGCATTCCTTATATCATATCTCACTTTAGTAGTCAAATTACCTGAAACATTTTCAGGCATTGCAGATTCATTTGGTTGTTGTCTTAAATTAATTACTAAATAACCGACATTATCCATAGTGGGTTTTCCACCTAAAGCTGCTCTTGCAGGATAAAAATTAACACCAGAAACTTCTTTAGGGTAATCTCTTCCAACAAAACTAATTCTTTCAATTGCCTCAACATCCATCAAGGGATTCATTTTTATTCCTCTAATCTTACAAAAAACAGGAACATTCTGTTCCTCTAACAAATCACTTCTAACAGGAGTAGGTGTACATGAAAAAGGTTCGATTTGAAAAACAAAATTAACTCCAGATTTACAATATTCTTCATAATCCTGCCCCATAATAGAACTACCTAAACCAGAACCACCAAAAGAACCTCCCAAACTACTTGATGTAAATGGCTGTTGTGATTGAGGATTATAATTTTGATAAGCAGCAGAACCAAATGAAATTAAAAAAATTCCAATTAATAAAATCATTCCAAAAATAAATCTTCTTTTATTCTGTTTCATTCATATCTTACCTCAAGTTTTTTATTTTCAAATAAAACATAATTCTTTTGTAAATCTTCTATTGAATCTGGTTTTCCAATTTTTTTTGCATTCAAAATAATTTTATTTTCTAAATCAGATTCTGTAATATAAATTTCATTTTTACCCCCTCCAACAAGAACTCTTGAACTAAGATTAGAAGGCATATCAATTTCAAAACATTCTTGAGTTATTTGTCCTGGAACATCAACACATTGTTCTACTGTTCTTGAACCAAAATTCAAATCAGAATCTTCATAAATTTGCACAGTAATTTCATAAGTATCTTCACTTAAGTTTATTTTCTTATCTTCAGGATAATTCATAAAATAAGATCTATCCTCTGAATCGAAATAAATGAATGCATTATTAGAATATTCTTCTCCTTCTAAATTCAATTCAACCTCTACTTCATGAAGAGGATTCATGAAAAGTAAAGCACTTCCAGAACTTGAGGAAGAATAAATTGAACTTGAATCTTCATATCCCTTTGCCTTTGCAATAACAATCCCATTAACACAAGTCGGAGGATTAGCTTCAATTATTCCTTCAGAAGTTTTTCCTAGATAACAAGAAGAGTCCAAACACTCATAATAAATATCAGCATCAACAGGATTCCCTCCATAATCATAAGTTTCAATTGTTAGATTATTATCACTAAAAGAACAAACATCAGTACCTTGATATTCTATTGCACTTCCATTCAAAGGCTCACGAGGATTATTCCCTTTTATAACAACTCCTACAGGAAATTGAAAAATTTCCTCTCCATCTGCAGTTTCTTCATAAACCTGAACTAGAACAGGATATTTAACATCATAAACAAAATGATATTGCACAAAACAAAAACCTAAAACCCCCAAACCAGGTTGATTTCCAACAGGTTCTGCAACCAATCTATCTCCCACAGAAGGATTAACCTCAAAACTCCTTTGCCAGTTTCTAGAATTAACAAATCTTACATTATTTTTAATATCTCCTAAACTTTCAACATAAAAATACCTATGATACGCATCTGCTTCTCCTCCTGACATAGCCAAGGTATTTGTTTCAATAGCCTCCTCCAAATCCCTAAAAATTTCATCAACATTCCATGTTTGAGGAGAACATTGTAATTCAACACCTGTTACAGGAGCATAAAGATTCAAAACATCCACGCCATAATCTTCTAAAAAAGTTTCTTCTTTTTCATATTCATAAATCTCTTTTGCAGATTCATATAATTCCCCGAACCTTGAATCCACAACAATATTATGATTATTTGAAGAATAAGAAATATTTGCGTCTTCTTTTTCAACAACAAAATTAGCATCCAAATTAATCTTCACATCATTATTTCTTATTTCAGCACTTGCATTTGGTTCCCCTATATCAACGCTATATCCCTGCTCTTCAAAAGTTCTAAAAACACAATTATCTATTTCAGATTCAATAAATTTTTCTAAATCCTCTTCCATATCATTTTTAGTTGGAACTTGAGTTTCAGTAATTCCTCCTCTTTCATAATACCAATAAGGGATATAAGTCCCAAAAAAATCTAACTGAGATGCAAAAGGAACAAAAGATTCCTCATATTCTGGAGGGTAAATATATCCTCCCCGAAATCCTAAAAGTTGTAATCCTTCTTGAGTATCTTGTTCTAAACAAGTCAAAAACTGTTGATAAACTGGCTCTGCTTCAGCTGGAACTTGTGGTTGAAATACCTCTCCTTTTAATGTAAAAAACAAGACAACTCCCACAATAATTAAAATCCCAATTATCACAAATATTGTTACCTGTCCTCTTTTACTTCCCATAAGATTATTGTTAAATAAAAACCTCTTTTGATACATAAAATATTAATGAAAAATATCTTTATAAAATTAATCAAACTCAAAGAAATAAAAACCTCAATATTTTAATTCATTCATATTCTTAATTTCAATTACAAAATCTAACTAAAAATAATCTTGATGAGTTGTTACTTGAAAATAGTTAATTTTATAAATAATAAAAACAACATATAAATATGAAAGCAAAAAAACAAAACCTAAAAAATTTAGTTACTGCTGGGATTATTAGTTTGCCTTTAATTTTAGGAAATCCATTTAGTAAAGCAAAAGCTCAAGAAAGATATGATGCAAAATACAATACTTTAGCTCACAAAATGGTAAAAATTGAACAACGTTATCGTTATGGACACTGTTATGCTCCAAAAAAGAAATTATTAGATGATTTAATTGATGAAAGTAAAGATTATATTCCCCAAAAAAAAGAATATACCACAAAAGAAGCAAAAAATATTTTAAAAAAAATCCACAACCACATTCCTAAAAAAGACAAGAATGCATATAATCTACAAGATGTATGTTATAGGCATTCTTTAATGATTCTTTCTGTTGCAAGAGCAAATAATCTTCCAGTATATCTTATTGAGGCACCAAACCATGTTTTATTAAGGTGGGATTCCGACGGAAAACACGATGTTTTATTTCCAAATGCTCCTGAAAATAAAGGAGATTTTAATTTTGAAACAATTAGTGGAATAGCCCACAATGACAATGAAATTCATGGCGTAAAATACTCTTTAACAGATTTAGACCAAGAACCTATTAGAAAAGGGATGTATCTAAAAAATCTTACAGATAGCCAATCACTTGCTTTTGCTTATCTAAAAGGAACAAGAATGTATAGAAACGTCGACAAACACGAAAAATCATTAGAATTAATTAAAAAAGCAAAAGAACTATCTCCAAAAAGCCCAAACATACAATTTTCCCTAGCATATACTCAAGAACTATTAGGGCAATATGACAAAGCAATAAAAAATTACAAAAAAATACTTGAAGTTAATCCTTATATAAAAGATAAAAAGCCTTTAGGAAATCGTTTTATTGGTAATACTTATTTAGGGGTTAGAGATTGTTTGAGAAAAAAAGGGCAACCCGAAGAAGCAGAAAAGTATGAAGACATGGGTGATGAACATATCTCTAGTATGAAATACCTTAAAATGTTCCGTCCTTAAAAATTAATCAACTGTCAAAGTAATCCCTGCTTTATCTAATTCATTAAAGAATTTTTCATAAGTTATTCTTCTTCCTCCAACATAAATTCCAGTAGGTTTTTCTCCTTCCTCTGTTCCTATTGTTGTAAGTCCAACACCTTCTACAAGACGATTAAATCCAGAACCATAACTTTGTGCAGATTCCCATTGATAATCAAAATCTGGTTTATATGAAGAACCAGCATATTTCTCTTTTTGATATCTAATAAATTGTTCTTTTGTTAGATAATCTTTACTCTCAACAAAATCCTTAAAAGAAGTTCTCTCTAAATAATTCACTGCCTCATCATAACTCATTCTTCTTTTATTTTCATTTTTTATCAGATTCACAGCATTTTCTATAGCTTCTTCTCTATTATAATTATACTGACTCTCAACTGCATCAGCAATATCTCTTTCAATTCGTTTATCTTTAATATAATACAAATCCTTGAAATTTTGTCGATATAAAGCATTTTCTTCTTTTTTATCCCCTCCTTCAATTAAAGCCAAAGTATTCACATAATCTTTTTTAAAACTTCCAGATTCTATTATAGAATAATCCTTAGGAACATCAGGAGTATCAAAAGTTACAGAAGCTTGGTCTTTCTCCCCTTTAGAAGAACTTACTTTCTTCCCTCCTGGATGAGAAAAAGCATTATTAGGAACTTCATAAACTCCTTGCTCATTTTTTTCCAAATAAGCATGTCCAACAAAATTACCTACTTTAGCAGGATATCCATTATAATCTGCATATTTTTTATTTTCAATTTCCTTAGAAACAAAATCATCCATATCAGAATATTTTTTTGTTTGAAAATTATAGTTTAAAACCTCTCCTCCAACCGTATAATAAGCAGCACCCTTTGATTTACGTAAACTAACTTCTCCTGTTTTCTTATCTATTTTATACTGAGGTTCAGCATTACCACTTATTTTAGATCTCCTAATCACTTCCTTTAATTCTCCTATAACATGATTCTCATACTCTTCTTCACTCAAAAAACCTTCCAAATATTTTTCTCTATAAGTGAGTCCTTGTCCTTCAGGTTCTTCCCAAAAATTACGACGCTCAATTCTTCCCTCTTCAATTTCCAATACCTTTCCCGCATTATTAAAAACAAAATTAGTATCTCCTTGAGAAGAATGCGATTCTACAGGGGTTCTTACATCTAAAATGTTTTTTTGAAATTCACTAGTTAAACTATAATCATAAGGCCTCTCAGTAACACTTACTTGCCCAGGCAACAAAGAGGTATAAGTTTCCTTAAAATCCTTTCCTTTTTTTAAAATCTCTCTTGCTATATCTTCTTTAGATAGTTTATCAATATATTTAGAATCTCCAACTTGTATTTCATAAGCATTGATTAGTTTTTCTTTTGAATTTTCTTTTACAAATCTGTTTAAAAAATTCTTTCCCTCCTCATTTAGTTTTCTAACAGATTTTGGTTGCACCATAACAGTTTTATCATTTATACGCTCCTCTGCTTTAGGTAACCTAATTTTTGGAGCTGTTCCTCCTTCTACAACATAAGCATCAACCCTTGAATTTCCATCATAAGTAAACATTTCAACACTACTTGTAAAAGGATTGTCTTTTCTATTATCAAGATTTGTATTTTGAAAAAATAAAGCAGTATCCTTGGGATTTTCATGGTTATCTACATTAATAATTCCTTGGTTTTTTATCAAAGCTCCCTCATTTCTAGGAATACCATAATAAAGTTCACTTTCTCCTTCATAAATTGTAGGATTATCTTGAACAAAAATTCTTCCAGTAAAATAATGTTCATTATCAGGAAAAGCGGTATTTGTTCCATGGATTTGAACCTGCCCTATTTCTGGAGGCTGTATATCTTTTATTGAACCTCCCTCAATAATGTAATAATTAGCAGGATT
Source organism: Candidatus Woesearchaeota archaeon (assembly GCA_964462045.1). Lineage (GTDB taxonomy): Archaea > Nanobdellota > Nanobdellia > Pacearchaeales > GW2011-AR1 > DATFJM01. Next base: position 28,756 of record CAYWWB010000006.1, read on the forward strand.
TTTATCATTAGCTCTCAAATTAAAATCTAATACTGTATCTTCTGAAGCTTCAACATCCAAATAAGGTGTTTTGATTGTAGATTTTTCTGTAAACTTAGCCCCAATAATTTCAACAATCTCTCCTGATTCAGGGTCAACAACAAATTTTGAATCCTCTTCTAAATTAGAGAATTCATTATCATTAATCTTCAAGTAACTTCCTGCTTCTTTAGAAGTTAAAACATTGTAATTTTTTGCATCATCCCCATAACGTTTTATAAGATCATTTTTTGTTTCTTCATCTTCCAAATCTTCAACAGAACTAAAATCAGTTTTTTTAGAAGTTATTTTTAATTCATTTTCTTGATCTTTGTTTTGAGTAAATTCTGCTAATTTATCTTCATCCCAAACCTCTTTTGGTTCAAAACTATGACCTCCTAAATCATTAATAGATATTTCTTTATAATTTTCATCCCAAACATAAATTATTCCATCATCATCTTCTTTTGAAATATTTCTTACATTCATTTGTATCTCTTTTTCTGGCTTCAAAAAATCAGGTTTTTCTGAAAAAGGATTTTTAATTCCTAATTTTCCCTTGAATATTTTACGTTCAATATCCCCTGTAACAACCTTAAACCCTTCCCCTAAACCCCCACCAAAATAAACTGAATTTTCTTTGAAACTAACGCCAGAAACATCAGAAACCCTAATATCACCTTCAGAACAATCAAAACCATTTGAAATCAAAACACCTATTTCTCCTTCAGAAAAAAAATCTGGATTAAAGACTCCATTCGAACATAAACTTTGCAATTGCTCTTCTTCAGTTTCCTCCCCTCCCTCTACTTGATAACCTGTAATAGAAAACGCACTAACTAAAAAACCACAAACTAAAATAATCATTCCGACAATTAAAATTTTTTTATTCATATTCATTCTCTATATTTATTAACATACCAAAATTCAAAAGGCTTATTGTTTATTTGGGAAAGATTGTCTTCAACTACAAATAATACTTCTTCTTTTTCAAAATCCGGATAAATTTCCATGTCCAAACTATTGTTTCCTACCATATCCTCATAACATCTCCAACAAACACTATCAAAACCATAACTAGGTTCTGTTTCTAAGAAATACATTTCTTTATCAGTCAAATAATCAGTTGAATTGTAAATTGTCCCTAGCCTAACATCAATAGAAGATTCAAATTTTCTTAAGGTATAATTGAAGTCCCCTCTTCTTATTTCAATAGGGTAATTTAGTTGGATTCTTGTTTCATTTGCATAAATATTTGTTTTTGCTTGAATATTTCCTTGTTTTAAATTATATTCCTGAAAAGAAAAAAAGTCTTGAATACAAAAAGGAAGTCTCTGTTCAATACCTCTAGAAATTTCTGATTCTGTTAAATTTAATGGAGGCATAACTTTTTGTTCTTCATAAATAAAATAATGAACCCGATTATCATTTACAAACTCTGTAGAGCTATAAACCCCTCCATTAATCCCCACTTTCTCAATAATATCTTCTGCAACCTCATCCAAACAATTTTGAACATAAATTTGAACTGGTTCTGCTTCTTGAGGAATTTGTCTTTCTTCTCCAATATTCCCCCTCAAAGCAAAAAAAAGAATAACCCCTGCAACAATTAAAATTCCAATAACAACAAAAACAGTTACTTGTCCCCCCTGATTTTCCATATTAGAACAAGTTTTTTTTAATTTATAAGTATTATTAGTTTTTACCCACACCAAGATATTTCAAACCAGAAATCAAAATCAAAATTCCAGCAATTAAAAAAACCCATTTATCTAAAAAATTCAAAAAATCTGGAAGGTTAATTAAATTAAAACCAAAATTAATAACCAATAACCCTACAATAAAATAAAAAATAAATAATACTGTATAAATTTAATCAAATTTTTAACAAAATAAAAGTTTTTATTTTGCCTGTCCTTCAAGATGCAGAAAAACAAGATATAAAATTAATCAAACCTAGAAAAGTAGTTGTTACTTTATAAGAGTTAATTTTATAAATAATAAAAACAAAATACAAATATGAAAGCAAAAAAACAAAAAATAAAAAACCTAATCAAAGCAGGAGCAATTAGCTTGCCTTTAATTCTCTCAAACCCAATACAATCAAAAGCTCAGGATTATATTCCAAAGTATAATACCATAGGACACAAGGTGATGAAAATTCAAGGACAAGCAGATTCAATAAAATTTACATATAAAACTTTAGATAATTTTTTAGATAAGGTTAATAAGAATATTGAATTCAAGAACAACTACACTGAAAAAGAAGCAAAGAATATTTTAAAAAAACTAGATTCATTTTCCATAATGGATGAGACTCAACCAGAAGAAGGATGTTTTGAGGAGGTGTGTTTTTATTTATCAGCAAAAGATTTAGCAAAGCAAAAAGGAAAGAAATTTCCAATTTATGCTGTTCCAATGAAAACTGACAAATCAAGACATTTATTTATAAGATATGATACTAATGGAATACATAATTATCTTAATCCAAAAGACCCCATAAATAAAGGAGATTTTAATTATAGTGAAGGAGCTAATATTTTCTTCACTGACAGTGCACATAAACAATGGATAAAAAATGGAAGAATAAAAGTTGAAATGACTGAAAAAAGTATAAGAGAAAAAGCTTATATGCACAATTTTTCAAAAAAAGAAATTTTATCTTTAGCCTATGCACACAAATCAAGATTCTTAATTCATAAAGGAAAAGAATTCAAGGCAATTGACACTGCTAAAAAAGCATACGAACTCAATACAAACGGCCCTTACGTATTAGAAACACTAGGACTTGCTAATGAAAGTATAGGGGCATTTGATAGTGCAGCAAAATACTATAAAAAAGCATATGAATTAAATACAAAAGAAAAAAGATTAGGTTATGCAGTGGGACGTTGTTATTGGATGGGAGGAAAATGGGAAAAATCAGATGAATATATTGAAATGGTGGACAAAAAGAGTGAAAAATGATTTCTTTGTTATTTTTGTTGATAAAACTTAAGCCTTGAATAGTCAGCTGCTTCTATCGATCCAAGATAAAAATCTGAAGCATCTCCAATTTTCAATGACTCATCATATGAAGTTACAAGTTCTCCTTGTAGGTTTATTCCAGTGCTTAGAAGAGGATTTCCTCCTGGATTTCTGATATCATAACTTAGGGGATTTGTTCCAGAAAGTTCTTCTTTTTTATTCTCAGCAAAATAAATATTACTATATTTTTCACCTGAGGGACTTTTTCCTCCTCTCTCTTTAATCAATGCAGGAGTATTTCCATTATAAACAGTAAAACCCTGATTATGAAAATCTCCGTATGTTG
>CAYWWB010000006.1:32186-35603 GCA_964462045.1 Candidatus Woesearchaeota archaeon
CTATTCAGACCCGTTCTTCTTGAATCTCTTCCATCAGAAAAACACAACTCAGTCTCACCAGAACCAGAAGAAATAGATAAATCTTCATTATTAAAAGTTACAGATTCTTTTTCAGGAACTGATAAAACTACGCTGTCTGCAATAATATTTCCATTATTGTCAAACCTATTTCCTGCTAGCCCTACCTGAATACTTCCAGTATATGTATTATAATTTCCTGAACGAGTCAATGCCCCCCCTCCAGGAACATTCTGAAGAAAACTATTATCTAAATTAATTCCATTACCTTGAAAAGTATAACGTCCTAAACCCACAGGAAAAGAACTAATATTAACGTCTTCCAAACTAGAACCAGTAGGTAAATTTATTGTTCTTGTATCTTTGTCTATACTAACTACTCCTTGTGGGAGTTCTACATCAACACCGCTCCCCCCAAAGTTGCTATAACTAGCTCTCGGATTAACATTCCTAAACCTTCCTTCAATTATCTGTCCATTCTCATCAAATTTCAAAAATTGATTTTGTCCACTTATATCTATGTTATTTCCCAAATATGTCGTAGTAAAAGAGTCTCCTCGGGGTTCAATATTATATGAACCATCTAAAAGAACTTCTACTTTTACATTGCTATAACAAATTGATTGAGAAGATAATGTAGAACCTGTATTCATAAAGAAACGGTCAATACAAGCCCTAGTGTCTCCTATTACAAACTTGCTTCCTGGCTTAAAAGTTCCACTATTTTTATTTACTTCAACAAAATTTCCTTGCTCTATCATGAACTCGTTTAATCCCACCCTAAATCTTCCTTGACTTTCCTTTGCAAACATTTTATAATAAGATGAAGTTCCTTTATAGACACTAAAATCAAGATTTCTTGCTTCAAGTGTGTTATGAGGATTATTATAAATTAAATCTCCTACCTCTTGATAATTTGTACCAATATCAAAACCATGTGCCCCTCCAGGTGCTTGATCAGGAACAAAATACCCATTAATACTTAAATAAAAACCATCATAATCCTCTGCCCCTCCCAAATCCAACTCTCTTTCCTTGTTATCAATAATTATTTTTACCTTTCCTTTTCCTGGGCTAGCTTTAGGGCCATTTTTTATATGATAATAAAAAGAATTATCTGAGCCAACACTAAAAACAGTATTTTTGTTTAGTTTAATTCCTTGAATCTTGTTATCTATATTACAACCTCCCTCATCATACTCTCTCCCACAAGCAACTTCGTCATAAACCCCTTGAACTGAATCCTTTAAAAGACTAGTAATGTCTACAAACTGACCAGTTCCAAGAACTTCATTAAACTTAAGAACACCTGATTCTAATTTTCCTCCTACTAAAACTGCTGTTCTTGAAGTCGCAGGATTTATGCATTCTTTAACATCTCCTGCTTGCCAATCTTTTGACCAATCAGTGTTTTTTATGCTGACTGGAGAAGATGTAGGAGGAGTACACTCGTCATTAGAAAGAATACCTTTTCCTGTCATAGTCAACCCTCCCAAAGATGCAACCAATAAAACACCTGCAACAATTATTATTAACATATCCCTTATCATTTAAACCTCTAATGCAAATATATAAACAAAATCTTCTTCTGTTAAAGATTTTTCTGAATATTCACTTATCATAAATACAAATTCTTCAGTTGTATTTCCATTTTGAAAACTATCTATAGTAAAATTATTCCCTGAACTAACCTCTCCAATACAACTAACACAAAGAGCATTTTCTTTTTTATCCCTTTTTTCCATAACTGCTAATTCTGTTGCTAATTTATTCATCGTCTTCATTTTTACAGGAACTTCACTATTAAATTTTTTTAATAAAGTCTGAGATTCTCCTTTTTCAATTGATACCTTATAATTCAATTCTGTTTTAATATTCCCATTATTCAATTCTGTTTTAAAAGTTGGTTTAGAATGTTTTATTTCATTCCCTTCAAAATTAGAAAAATCACTAATACAATCTGGAAACTCTTTTTCTAATCCTTTTGAAATTTCTGATTCAATTTCAGAGTTTTTCAAAATATTCAGTTCTCCATTCCTCAAATGATATGAAGTTTCAATGCTTTCTTCTTTGAGATTTTCAGGAACTTCATAATACCCCCCTCTTATTCCAACTTTTTGGACTACATCCTTTAATGAATCATCCAAACAATCCTGAACATAATTTTGAACACTTTGTTCATTTGCAGGAATCATCTCTTGTTTTTCTCCTGAAAAATTTCTCAAAGCAAAAAAAAGAATAACCCCTGCAACAATTAAAATTCCAATAACAACAAAAACAGTTACTTGTCCCCCCTGATTTTCCATATTAGAACAAGTTTTTTTTAATTTATAAGTATTATTAGTTTTTACCCACACCAAGATATTTCAAACCAGAAATCAAAATCAAAATTCCAGCAATTAAAAAAACCCATTTATCTAAAAAATTCAAAAAATCTGGAAGGTTAATTAAATTAAAACCAAAATTAATAACCAATAACCCTACAATAAAATAAAAAATAAATAACCCTGTATTCTTTTTCATAAATATAAAAAATTAATGTGCATTTTAAATGTTTTTAAAATAGATAACTACTTTATAATAACTACATATAGAAAGATTTAAAAAACAGGAACCCTAAGTAAAAATATGAAAAATAAATTAAAAAAAGGATTAGCAAGTTTAGCTATACCTTTGGTTTTTATGGGGGGAGTTAATGCTCAAGATAATCAAAAAGAAGTACAAAAAGATAAAGAAATTATAAAAGATATAAATTTAGATATAGATGGAAGAATTCCCATATATCTTAAAAAAGAAGAATATGAATCTTCTTTTCAAGCGAATATGACTCCCTCATTACAATTTGAATTTGGAAAAGGATTTAGTTCAGGACCTTATGGAAGGGTAGGAATACCAATTTCAAAAAGAGAAAAACACTTTGTAAAAGATGAATTTAAAGATTATCAATATACTTTAAAAAAAAGCTATGGGCTTTTTTCATTTGGCATAAAAACAAAAAAAGACATTAACAAACATAAAATCTCCTTAGGTTTAGGATTTACACATCAATGGAAGTCCATCCAAGATTACCAAGGAACTGGATTTGATAAATATATGGAAACCCATAAATTACTCCCTTCAACTAATCTTATATATGGATATGAATTCAATGAATTATTAAGACCATATATTGAAGCAGAAATTAATAAAGATAAAGATAAATATAATAGCTTTCTAAAATTAGGACTAAATCTTGCAATTGATTAATGGTCCCACCAAGAATCGAACCCAAAAGACACCTGCGGTTTCTTTTGTAAGCTTCCCTTTTAATTTAAACATATTCGCCATCCTAGGCGAAACACATGTTCTTTATATTGTTTGAGTAACGAACACGTGTTATGGTCCCACCAAGAATCGAAC
>CAYWWB010000007.1:0-15264 GCA_964462045.1 Candidatus Woesearchaeota archaeon
AAGGAGATGTTAAAGATGTTATGAAAAAGTTAGTTGAAGGAGAAAGTTTTGATAAGGCAATTAAAATTGAAAAAGCTGATTTAGGAGATGTTGAAGAAAGAGTTATGAAAATAATTAAAGAAAAACCTGGTTTGAATCCAAATGCTTATATGGGGTTGGTAATGAAAGAATTTAAAGGACAAATTTCAGGTAAAGAAGCTATGGAGGTTATAAATAAGTTTTTAGGAAAATGAAAATTTTGGCTGTTGGAGATCCGCATGGAAAGTTACCAAAAAACTTAGACGGAATTATAAAAAGAAATAATCCTGATTTGGTTATTTGTACCGGAGATTGGGGCTTCACTCCAAAAAAACCATGGCTTGATGAATCATGGAAAGGAGTTAAACAAAAAACAATAAATAATTCCTATAAAGAAGTTGTTAATAAAATTACTTCTTATGAAATACCTGTTTTAACATTAAGAGGAAATATGTTGATGACAGACAAAAAACCAACAGCAGACAAAATATTGAGGAAACATAAAAACCTTATTAACAAATGGACAGGAAAATATAACCTAAAAAATCAGAACTTTATATTTTTTGATCTAACTTATGAATCATCGACTATAAGGGAAGAATCATTAAAAAAAGAATTTTTCAAAAACAGAATGAAGAAAAATCCCAGAAGAGAAAGAAAACTCAACAACTTACTTAAAGAAAATCCTGATTCAATCTTAATTTCTCATAATCCTCCTTATGGGTGTGTTGATAAAGCTTATAACGGGAAACATGTTGGTTCAAAAATTCTTTCTCAAGCAATAAAAAAACATCAACCAAAATATGTTTTTTGTGGACACATTCATGAAGCAAAAGGAAAAGCAAAAATAAGGAAAACAGAAGTTTATAATTTAGGAAGTCACGGAGATTATCTTGTTTTAGACACAGAAAAAAATAAAATAATTGAAAGTAACTTTTTGAAATGAAAGACATAAAAGAAATATTGGATGAATTTGTAAAAGAGTGTTCTGAAAAATTAGAGTTAGAAGGTATTGTTCAGTTCGGTTCTTCTACTTATTCTAAAAATCCTTCGGATATTGATTTGGTTTTGATTTCTAATAAAGATATAATCCCTGCAAGAGATATATTAACACTAATAAACACCATAAAAAATTTTGAAAGAAAATATCCAGAAGTTGTTTTTGATTTTGGAGGTATAAATACAAGAAAAAAGGAGGGGGAATATTCAATAACATCTGTATTCATAGGAAAGAAAGATCTTTCAATAAAATATAACTTACAAGAGCTGGTTTCTTTCAAAATGATCTCTGAAGAAGAAAATACTAAAATCCTTTATGGAAAAAATCCCTTCAAGGAAATAAACATAAAATTAACAAAAGAACATTTATTCGAAATGATCTCATCTGACATAAAAAGGTATATTCTAAGACAGTCCCTTGATGACAAAGAGAAATTAGACAAAGGATTATATGACTGTTTCAAGGGTATCCTGAGATACATGTTAATTGATAAAGGAAATTTCAAAAAAGAAGAACTATTAAAAGAATTCAAAAAAGAATATAAAAATGAAATCTATCTTCCAAAAAATTCAAAAGACATTCTTAATCATGAAATAAAAAAAGAAGATTTTGAGGATATATTAAAATTCTCTGAAGATTGTTTGAAGTATTTGTCAAAATGAAAATACTAATAATAGGTGACTTACACGGAAGAAAACCAAAAATTCATCTCAAAGATTTTGATGCCATTGTTTTTGTTGGAGATGTTTGTGATGATAGGAAGATTGGCCCTCTTTATAAGAAGTTTTTTAGGAAATTGAAAAATGTTGATAATCCTTTAGATTATTCCTGGGAAGGTTTTATTGAGGAAGAGATAGGAATGAAAAAGTTTGAACAATATGAAAAAGAATCCCTTGAGAAAGGGAATGAAATTTTAAAGTATCTAGATAGTTTTGGAAAACCTATTTTTATGGTGGCAGGAAATTGGGATCAAAGTTATGGGCCTTCAAAAATAAAGGATATTGATAAAAGCGACTATCATTATTTAAAAGCTTTTTATGATTGGTGGTTAGGAGATAAAATAAATCCTGAACTTTTGAAAGGAACAAAGAATGTGAAGAATTGCATGTATAAAAATCACTTATTCAATGGAATTAACTTTATAGGTTATGGTTTGGTTTCAGGAAAAGAAGACAAGAAAAAGGGAAGGAAGTTAAGGGTTAATAAAATTCAATCTGAAAAATTGAAAAAAGCACATGATAAAATAGTCAATAAATTATCTGAAGCATTTAAAAAGAGAAATAAAAAATTCCCTACAATTTTTATATCACATAATATTCCTTATGATACTAAGTTAGATAAAATAAAAAACAAGAATTCTCATATGAACAAAATGCATGCTGGTTCAATAATAGCCAGAAGGATGTGTCTAAAGTTCAAACCTTTATTATGTATTGGAGGACACATTCATGAGGGAAAAGGAAAAGATAAAATTAGAGAAACAAGAGTTATTAATCCTGGATTCGGACAAGATGCTCAGGTTTTGATTGAAATTGATAAAAAGAAGAGAAAGATTAAAAATATTGAGTTTTATGCGAGGGGAATAGAGATTAATTAATGGAAAGGGGGATCGTACATTTTTAAAACATATTTCATGAAACCAAATTTATTCTTTTCCATATTTTCAAATTTAAAGAAATCTCTTTCAATATTTAAAATTTGTTTTATATCTTTCATTTTATTATTACGATTATACATTATTTAAATTTTTCTCTAGCTCCAGCTTTGCTTAAATAGTCATTAAATCCTTCTACTTTTTAGTAAAAATTTCTTTTATTTTTATTGAAGATAATAAAAATAACTATTCTCTTTTTTGTAGTTTAAGAATAACAAAGAAAGAATTATTTGGTTTATTATTGATTTTAATCCCTTTCTCAAATAGAAATTTTGTGAGATTCTTGCTAAAGTATTTTGCTCTCCATAATAATTTCCCCCAATCAAAAGCAAAAGAATCCTGTTCAATAATATCAAACCCTCTTTTATTAAGTTTTTTCTTTAATTCATTATAATCCCATTCATTAAGATGTTCTGCAATGTTATTGAATTTTCTTATTTTTAAAAATTGTTCTGTTTTGGCTATATTTGTTTTATTCAAAAAAGGATAAGTTAGAACAAGGTAACCCCTATTTTTCAAAACCCTATGAAATTCCTTTAAAACTTTTTCTGGACGTAAAACATGTTCTAAAGTTTCAACACAAACTATTTTATCAAAAAACTTATCTTTAAAATCAAGTTTTTCTAAATTCATTTCCTTAAAAATTAAATTTTTAGGAGATTTTTTCTTAATTTCCTTAAAACCCTCTTTTGTTAAATCAATTGCATAGACTTTTTTAGCTTTTTTTGAGATCTTTAATGACAAGTCTCCCTTTCCACAACCTGCGTCTAAGATAATATCATCTTTTTTTGGTTTAAGAAATCTAAAAGACCTGCTTTTTCTTTCTTTATCATATCTTTTGCTAAATTCTATTCCGTTTAAAACATATCCTTTTTCATACTCTCTATTCTTCCATTTTTTGGAATAATATTTTTTCAAATCTTTATTTGATTTTAATTTAATATCTTTTTTTTCTAAAACACTTCCTTTTTGTTCTTTCATAAAACAATACAATAAAAAGAATTTTATATAATTTTCCTAATGTTTCATAAAACAAAATCCATGCATTTAACAATTAATTTAATAAATCCTTTTAATTTTACTAAATCATGTTAAGAACACACAAAATCAATGAAGTTAATGAGAAACTTGAAGGAAGCGAGGTTAGTCTTTGCGGTTGGGTAGATTCTTTGAGAGTTTTAAAATCAGTGGTTTTTATAGTTTTGAGAGATAAATATGGAAAAGTCCAGTCAGTTATTTCTTCTAAGAAGGATTCTTTTGAAAAGGCTAAGGAATTAACTCAGGAATCTTGTGTAAAGATTATTGGGAAAGTTAAGAAAAGGCCGGAGGGGCAAGAAAACAAAGAAATGGGAGAGCAGGGAAAAGTTGAGATTGAGATTAGTGATTTAGAAATTTTTAATTTGTGTAATAATTTGCCTTTAGATTTGAAAAATAAGAATAATGATGAAGAAACAAGATTAAAGCATAGATTTTTGGATTTGAGGACAGATAAGATGCAGAAAAATATTTGGATTAGAAGTAGAGTTATTGAAGCAGCTTTAGAATTTTTTACAAAAGAAGGATTTGTTTATTTTGAAACACCTATTTTAGGAAAATCTACTCCAGAGGGAGCGAGAGATTTTATAGTTCCTTCAAGAAATTATGATGGAGAATTTTATGCTTTACCTCAAAGTCCTCAATTATTTAAACAGCTTTCACAAGTTTCTGGTTTTGATAAATATATTCAGATTGCAAGATGTTTCCGTGACGAGGATTTAAGAAAGGATAGACAACCAGAATTTACACAAGTTGATTTAGAAATGTCTTTTGTTGAAGAAGATGATGTTGTTGATGTGATTGAAAGAATGATGAAACATGTTTTTAAAAAGGTTTTAGATATTGATTTGAAAATACCTTTTCAGAGAATTTCATATGATGAAGCTATGAAAAAATACGGAAGAGATAATCCTGATTTAAGGAAAAATACAGGGGATAATAATGAATTTGCTTTTTGCTGGGTTGTAGATTTTCCTGCATTTGAATATTCTGAAGAGGATAAGAGATACAAATCAACACACCATCCTTTTACTATGCCTTCTGATGGAAAAAATGTTACAGAAAAATCAAAATCAAAAGCTTATGATATTGTTTTAAATGGTTCTGAAATTGGGGGGGGTTCTATTAGAATTCATGATTTAGAAATACAGGAAAAGATTTTTGATATTTTAGGAATTTCAAAAAAAGAAGCTGAAAAGAAATTTGGATTTTTAATGAAGGCTTTAGGATTTGGAGCTCCACCTCACGGAGGGTTGGCTTTAGGATTAGATAGGTTAGTTCAAATTATGGCTGGAGAAGAAACAATAAGAGAGGTTATTCCTTTTCCAAAAAACAAAGTTGGAAGGGATGTTATGTTAGATGCTCCTTCAGAAATTTCTAAAGAACAATTAGATGAAGCAGGGATTAAATTGAAAAATAATAATAGTAATAGTGAAAAGTAAGGAAAGAATATTATAGTCTGGTTTAAATATAATAACCAAAACATTTTTATAATTTATAAATTATAATTTATATATGAAAACAATAGCCCTTAATGAGAAAACATTTGAATTGATCAAAGAACTGAAAAATAAACAAAGTATCTCTTCATTCGATAAACTAATAATGAATCTTATTAAAGAAGAAAAAGGAATGAAAGATTCTATGTTTGGAGAGTTAAAGGGAAAGACAAAGACTTTTACTAAAAAAGAAAAAGAAGATTTGTGGAAAGATTCGCATAGAGATTTTTAAAATGAAAATTGTATTTGATACTTTTGCATGGATAGAATATTTTCAGGGAACAAAAAAAGGAGAAAGGGTCAGAGATTATCTGGAAAATAACGAGGTTTTGACTCCTGTGGTTGTTCTATTAGAATTAAGTTATAAAGCAGATAAGGAAGGATGGAATTTTAAGAAGTTTTTGAATTTTATTAAATACAAAACTGAGATTGTAGGAATTAATGAGGAATTTGTTTTAAATTTCGGAAAGCTCTATAACAAAATAAAGAAAAAATCAAGAGGAATAGGTTTTGCTGATATTTCAATTCTAAATGCTGCTAAACTTAACAAAGCAAAAATTTTAACAGGAGACCCTCATTTTTCTAATTTGAAAGAGGGAATAATGTTGTAATCAAATACAAACATATTCCAAAAAGACCAACAATTTAATAAATCCTTTTTTTCTAGTGATTTTATGAAAAACAAAAAATTCACCTCAATTCAGCAAGCAATGGATAATTCTTCAAAAAATAAAAAAGTAGCTGTGCGAGGATGGGTTTATAGGGAAAGAGGAAGTAATAAAATGAAGTTTATTGTTCTTAGAGATTCTACAAATATTATTCAGTGTGTTTTGAAAAAAGATAGTTTTGAAGAGGCTGTGTGGAATGAAGTAGACAAGATAAAGATAGAAAGTTCTGTTGAATTAGAAGGAGAAATCAAGAAAGATGAAAGAGCTCCTTCGGGGTATGAAATACAAGTTTCTGATATAAATATTGTTCATATTGCAGAAGATTTTCCTATTAACAAGGATTTAAATGAAAAACAATTAGGAGATAGAAGGCATTTGTGGTTACGTTCAAGGAAAATGACATCAAGTTTGAAAATTCGTTCTACAGTTATGTTTGCTTTACATGAATACATGAGAAAAAATGGATTTACAGAAGTAGAAGCTCCGTCTTTAAGTGGCGCATCTAGTGAAGGGGGTTCTGAAACTTTTGAAGTTAAGTATTTTGATAAAAAAGCATGTTTAACCCAGTCATGGCAATTTTATGCAGAAAATTTTATTCATTCAGTAGAAAAAGCATATGCAATGGCTCCTTCTTTTAGAGCAGAAAAATCAAAAACTCCTTGGCATGTTACAGAATTTTGGCATTTTGAAGTTGAAGGTGCTTGGATGGATTTGGAAGATGATATGAAAGTTGCAGAAGAGTGTGTTGTTTCCGCGATTAAGAAAGTTTTAAAAGATAATAAAAAGGAGTTAGAAACTCTTGGCTCAGATATTAAAAAACTGGAAAAAATAAAAATACCCTTTAAGAGAATCACTTATGACGATGCTATAAAAGTACTACAAGAAAAAGGACATAAAATAAAATGGGGAGATGATTTTGGTTCTGCTGAAGAAAGAGGGCTTGCCAAATATTATGGAAATAATTTTGTTTTTGTTACTAATTATCCTTTAGAACTTTTGAAATTTTATCATGGAGAAGATCCTGAAAAACCAGGAACTGGAACTAATTTTAATTTACTTGCCCCTGATGTAGGAGAAATGGTTGATGGTTCACAAAGAGAACCTGATTTAGAAAAAATAAAACAAAGATTAGAAAAAGCAGGAATTGATTTAGGGAATAGTGATTGGTATTTGGATTCTAGGAGATATGGGAGTGTTCCTCATGCAGGTTTTGGTTTGGGTTTGGAAAGATTTGTTGCATGGATTTGCGGTTTTGACACAATAAAAGATGCAATTCCTTTTCCAAGAACCCCTACTAGGCTGAATCCTTAAAATATTATTTTTAAACCTTTCTTCTCGATTTTCTTAATTATCCAGTGGAACAATACCTTTAAAAAAGGAAATAATAATAAGATTTTACTTAAATTAAGGAGGTTTATAAGATGCCAGAAGACGAAGAAATGAATGAAGAAGTGGAAGAATCTTCAGAAGAAGACGCTCCAGAAGAAAGTTCTGAAGAAGAGTCTAATGAAGATGATTCTGGTGAAAACACCTCAGAAGAAGATTCAGAAGAGGACTCTGAAGAATCAGGTGATGAATCTGATGAAGATGAGTCTGATGAAGATTCTGATGAGGGAAAAGACTCTGAAGAATCAGATGAATCTGATGAAGATTCAGAAGAAGATTCAGAAGACGAGGAATAATTTTCCTCATTTTTATTTTTTTTATTTTTTAATTAGTAAAGTTTTTATATTACTTTTTCTTTAGAATAATACCTAAAATGGTTAAAAATATTCTAAAAAAAGGTGGTGTTTTTTTAGCAGCAATAGGTTTAAGTGCTTGCACTTCTTTTAATAATATTGGGGTTTGTCAAAATTATATTTATGATGCGCCCCAAAAAAAACAAAAAATAAGTTATATAGCGGGAAAACAAAAAGATTATTTTAATTATAGGAATCAAAATAAGAACTATGGATATTCTAAAAATATTTTAAGTATTTATTTTGAAAATCCTCTTTATTTTTATGATTTTGATACAGATGGTGATGGTATCTTAGATAAGAATGATCCATGGCCTTATAATTATGGTCCTGTTGTAGATAGGAATTTTAATGGTTATATTGATTCAAGAGATTTACATATTAATTATCCTAATTCCAATTGGTCTTTTAGATATAATTATTGTTCTTATCCAAGGTTTTCATATCGAGGCTATTATGGAGGTTATTATTTGAGATATCGTTATTGGAATATAGATAAAGGGATGCACTATTATCATTATTTTCATTATGATTTTGATGATAATTATAAAGAGAGAATTTATTATGGGCAGAGAAGAGATATGCAAAAAGAAGAAAGAAAAGATAGAATAAGACATTCTAGGGAAAGTTATGAATCTAGAAGTTCCAGAAGAAGAGACTATGATAATAAAAATTATGAAACTCCTTCGAGAAGAGAAATTAATGATTCTTATTATCCAAGAAGAAAAAGAAATTCAAATTATAATTCCTCTCCAAGTTATAATGAATCTAGAAATAGTTCAAGAAAAAATAATTACTCTCCCAGTTATGATAGAAATAATTCGAGGAGAAGCTATCAAAAATTTAATTCAGGAAACAGTAGGAGAAATCAATCAAGCCCTAGTTATCAAAGAAATAATAAAAGTAATTCTTCTTCTGGAACAAGAAGAAGTTCTTCTAAAAATTCTAATAATAAGTCTTCTTCTGGAAGGAGAAGATAACTCTTTTCAGTGAAAGAAAATCTTTAAAAACAAATTTTTATTTTAATTATCTATGCAAATAGGAAAAATTTCTTTAGATTGGTTAGGGCATGCAGGTTTTTTAATTAAAAATTCAAAAATAATTTATGTTGATCCCTATAAAATACCTACAGATTCTGAAAAAGCAGATATTATTTTAATTACTCATAGTCATTATGATCATTGTAGTGTAGAAGATATTGAGAAAATTGTTAAAGAGGGAACAAAAATAATTATGCCAGCAGATTGTCAAAGCAAGGTTGCAAGATTTAGTGTTTCTATTGATATGAAAATAACAAATCCTGGAGATGAAATTGATTTAGAGGGTGTTAGGATTTTTGCAGTTTCAGCTTATAATAAAGACAAACCATTTCATTCAAAAGAAGAAGGTTGGTTAGGTTATTTAATTAAAACAGAAGATACTTTAATATATCATGCTGGAGATACAGATTTTATTCCAGAGATGCAAAAATTAACAGGACACAAACAAAAAGGAGTTGAATTTGTTGCATTGCTTCCAGTTGGAGGTAGATTTACTATGTCTGCAGAAGAAGCAGTTCAAGCTGTTAAGACAATAAAGCCAAACATAGCAATTCCAATGCATTATGGAAGTGTTGTGGGAAGTAAAGAAGATGCAGAAGAATTTAAAGAGTTGTGTGAGGAAGAAGGTTTTAATGTAAAAATATTAGAAAAAGAAAATGGTTGAGAACAATAGTTTCAAAGAAATAAATGAAAAATTAGAAAATTCTGAAAATATTTTAATGACTCTGCATAAGGGTCCGGACGGAGATTCTTTAGGAAGTTGTGGGGTTATGAAAAAATATCTTGAAGATAAGGGAAAAAATGTCAAATTAATTGGTTATGACGAGCCTTCAGAGGATATAAGTGATTTTGATTTTATTGATGAGATTGAATTTGGTAAGAAATTAGAGGATTTTGATTTAAATGAATTTGATGTTGTGTTGCTTTTAGATTCAGGGGTTCCTTCGCAGGCTAAAACAAAGGAAGAAATTTTGGAAAAAGGTTTTGTTATAAATATAGATCACCATAGAACAAATCCATATTATGGAAATTTAAATTATGTTGATTCTTCAAAGTGTTCTACTTGTTCTATTCTATTGGATTTTTTTGAAGAATTAGGAATAGAAATTGACGAGGAAATTGCTTCAAGATTATTAATTGGTGTTTATTCTGATTCGGGAGGTTTTGTTAATAGGAATGCTTTAGGAGCTTTAGAAGATGCTAAAAGACTTTCTGAGAAAGGAGCGAGATATTTGGAAATTGTTGAAAAACTTAATTCTGTTTCTTTGAGAATGAAAAGATATAATGCTTATTTGATTAATAATTTAGAAACTAAAGGAAATATTGGTTGGACTTCTTTACCAGAAAATAAAGTAAAGGAATTTGATTTAAATCTTTCAGAAGTTAGACAAGGTATAAGAGAATTAAGAAACATAAAGGAATTAGAAGTTGTTTTTACAATTTCAGAAGTTGAGGAAGGAATGAAAATTTCTTTTAGAACTACAAGGGATGATATCAATGTTTCAGTGGTTGCAGGAGAATTGGGGGGCGGAGGACATAAAGGAGCTGCTTCAGCCACATTAAAAGAAGTGAATATGGAAGAAGCAAAAGATAAAGTTTTAGAAGTTATTGATAAAATAGGAATTAATAGAGAATGATTGACTCATTCAACCAAAGAAAAAAGGCAGTTTTGGAAAAAGTAGATAAATCTTCTATTGGAGAGTGGGACGAAAAAATTAAATTTTTATGTGATAAAATAAATTCTTTAGAAGATTTTTATACAACTTCGTCTTGTTCTGGAAGAGTAGTTTTAATGATAGACCAGGAGAAAAAAGGAGAAGGACTTTTTTTAGAAGTTTCTCATGAAGAAATTGATATTGAATGGTTAAAAAATTCTTTAGATAAAATAAAACAAAAAGAAGAAAGCCCTGTGAAATTTAAAACAGAACCCCCTATTCTCCATGTTGCTTGTAAGAATTTGGATTCAGCTTCTGATTTATTAGAAAAAGCAAAACATTCTGGTTTTAAGAGAAGTGGTATAAATGTTTTAAGTAAAAATATTATTTTGGAATTATGTAGTACAGAAAAATTAGAGTTTCCTATTGTTGAAAATAAAAAAATATTGGTTGATGATAATTTTTTAGAATTAATTATTGAAAAGTCCAATGAAAAACTTCAAAGGGGCTGGAAAAAGATTAAAGTTTTGGAAAAAGAAATTTAGTAATCTTTTTAAATTAAAAATATTTAATATTTAAGAGGTGAAAATGAAAGAATCTAAATATTCTGGGAAAAAGAAAATTCCTTTAGGAATTAAAATAATTTCAATATTCTATTATGTTGTTACTGGTTTACTTTTGTTATCTTTAATTGGAGCATTATTTCAACCAAAACCCCTTTTAAGTCTTTTAGGCTTGGAAAGTGTTTTATTGGTTATAATAGGGTTATTGGTTATAGCATCCATATCTTTTTTTATTGGAAGGGGACTTTGGAAAGGTCAAAAATGGTCTAGATGGGTTTCTATTTCTTTAGCTATTTTAGCAATATTAAGTGCTATATCTCTTTTTATAAGGGGGAGTACAAGTTTAGAATATGTAAATGCTTCAGTTAACTTAGTAATCAATGGTTTTATTGCAGGATATTTGTTGTTTTATGAGGTAGCTAAAAAGTATTTTAAATAATTTATTCTTCTTTTTTATTATCATAATTCTTTTAAAGAGCAGATAACTTTTGTTAGTAGGGAAAATCCCTATTCACTTCATAAACTCACATTTACAGAGGTGAAAGATAAACCAAAAGGTTTTCAATCATTCCTATAAAACTCACGTTTATAGAAATGAAAGATGAACTCAAAGAGTTCCCAGTCATCCCCGTAAATTCACATTTACAGAGATGAAAGACAAGGATAAAACCTTGCAGTCAGTCTCTAAACTTACGTTTATAGAGCTGAAAGATAAACCAAAAGGTTTTCAATCATTCCTATAAAACTCACGTTTATAGAAATGAAAGGAGGTAAAAAAAACAAAAAAAATGGCTTTAGATTTTGCAAAAGAGGCAATAGACAATGCTGAAACACATAGTATAAACTTTGATGACTTAAAAGCTGGTAAGGCTAACATTAAAGTTATTGGATGTGGTGGTGGCGGAGGAAATACTATTACTTGGCTTTTTAATAAAGGAATCAATGGGGCTACGGTTTATGCAGCAAATACTGATGCATTACATTTAAGTGTTACAAAAGCTGATGAAAAGCTTTTGATTGGTAAAGAACTTACCAGAGGACTTGGTTGTGGTGGAGAATCTAGAAAAGGTAAAGAAGCTGCAAAAGAATCTTTAACAGAAATTAAGAAAGCTGTTGGAGGTGCTGATATGGTGTTCGTTCTTGCAGGAATGGGGGGAGGAACAGGTACAGGATCTGCTCCAATAGTAGCACAATCTGCTAAAGAAACAGGAGCTGTGGTTATTGGTGTTGTTACAATGCCTTTTGAATCAGAGAAATCTAGAATTGACAAAGCAGAATTTGGACTTCAAGAATTAAGAGATGTTACTGATACTTGTATTGTTTTAGATAACAATAAGTTAGTAGACATTGCAGGGCAATTACCTATTGAACAAGCTTTTGCAGTAGCAAATGAACTTGTATCTACAATGATAAAAGGTATTGTTGAAACAATTACTCTTCCAAGTTTAATTAATTTGGATTATGCAGATGTTTCATCAATAATGAAAAATGGTAATGTATCTGTTATAGGAATCGGAGAAAGCAATTCAAATGACATGGTTAATGAAGCTGTAAGGCAAGCTCTTACTCATCCTCTACTTGATGTGGATTATAAGGGTGCCACAGGAGCATTAGTTCATGTTACTTGCGGACCTGATTTAAAACTTGAAGAATTCGACACTATTGGTAAAACTGTTTCAGAGAATTTAAGTCCTGAAGCAAAAGTTATCATTGGTGCAAGAATTAGTAAAGAATTTGAAGGTAGGGTAAGAGTTATTACTATAATGACAGGAATAAAATCTCCTTATGTATTAGGTAAAGACGAATACCAGAACATTTCTTCAGGTTCTTCTACACAACAGGATTCTGAGTTGGGTATAGATATTCTTAATTAATTTTAATTAGCCCTTTTTGGGCTTTTTTTTATTTTTATAATTAAGTATTTATTTTTTTTATTTTATTCATTTTTTTATTTCCATATTTTTCAAAATAGAGAATAGAATCTAATTTTGTTTTCCTTGTCCTATCTTTTAATGTTCTTTGTTTGAATCCAATAGGAAGTATTGCTTCAACATTTACATCAGAGGGAATATCTAAATTTTCTTTTATCATATTTTCATTAAAATGCCCTATCCAACAAGAATTCATACCTTTATTTTCTAACATAAGTAATAAGTTTTGAATTCCTGCTCCTGCTTGTTGCCTACAATATTTTTCAGCTCTTTCATTAAATTGGTTTTTTGTTTTTGAAGGATTTGTACAAACAACCAAAACATAATGTGTTTGAGAAATAAAATTTTGTTCAGATGCTTCAGAAATTTTTAGGATTTTATTTTTGTCTTGAATTAATATGAATTTTAAAGTAAAAAGATTACCTGCCATAGGAGTATATCTTATGTAATCAATACATTCAATTATTTTTCTCCAATTAGGTTTTTTATCAGTAAATTTTCTTATACTTCTTCTGGATTTTATTGCTTTTGCTACATCCATATTATTTTTAAGATGGTTATGTTTTTAAAATTATGCAAAATTTTATTTAAAATTTATTTCATACTTTTCCAATCTAGAAGATTCCTTAAACTTTTTTTGGATTTCTGGAAACCCCACTTAAAACAAACCAAAGGTTTGCTACCCACCCTATCCTTAACTAAGTTTTGCCTATAAAAATTAGTCCAGAAATCTGTCTTTACTTTATTTTTCAAATTTCCTTTATTCCCGACAATAATTCACCAAATTTTATAAAACAAATTTTGATTATTTTCTTACCTCAAAATTATGCAAAATCAATAACCCCTCCACCAAGACATTTTGTTCCTTTGTAAAAAACTATTGCTTGTCCTTCAGAAATTCCTCCTGTGAGTTCCTTAAGTTCAACAATTATTTTATTTTTCTCTTGATAAACTTTGCTTGGAAGAAGTTCTCCAACTTGTCTTATTCTAGAAAATACTTTTTTTGGTTTTTCTGAAATTTCTTTTTTAAATTCTTTTTTAGTTTCTGAAATTATGTGTAAATCTTTTACAATTATTTTTTTTCTAAAGTTTAGAGGATGTCCTTCGGGAGCTGCAATTATAATATTCCTTTTTGCATCTTTTTTTGCAACATACCATTTTTTGGGTTTTGATTTATCTCCTCTGTCTAATTCAAACCCGTATCTAGGTCCAAGCCTTTGCCCTATAGTGTAATAATAAATTCCGTCGTGATATCCTCTTATATTTCCCTCTGGATCTAAAATTTTTCCTTTTTTAGGTTTTATTTTTTGTTTTAAAAATTCTTTTAGATTTATTTTTCCAATAAAACATATTCCTACTGTTCCCTTTTTATTATAATTTTGAAAATCCTTTTCTTGTGCAATTTTTCTTACTTGTTTTTTTGTTAATTCTCCTATTGGAAAAAGTGTTTTTTCAAGTTCTTTTTCTTTTATTCTATATAAGAAATATGATTGGTCTTTAGATTCATCTTTGGCTCTATGGAGTTCATATTTTCCTTTTGAATTCTTTTTTATTCTTCCATAATGTCCTGTTGCTATATAATCAATCCCTCTTTTTTTTGCTTCTTTTATTAATAAAGGAAATTTTATTTTCTGATTGCAATCAATATCTGGATTTGGTGTTATGCCTTTTTTGTATTTTTCATACATTTTTTCAACCACCGCCTCCTGGTATTCTTTTTCAAAATTCAAGGTTATTAATGGGATGTCTAGTTTTGATGCAATTTTTAATGCATGTTTTCTTTCTTCTCTCCAAGCACATTCTCCAAGTTCGTTTTTTGTGTTACTCCAATTAACCATAAAGGCTCCAACTACTTCATAACCTTGTTTTTTTAGTAAAAGCGCAGCTACACTTGAATCCACTCCTCCTGACATTGCTAATAAAACTTTTTTTGTCATGATTAAATATATTAGAATTTGGTTATAAATTTATTGAAATGCTTATCTACATCACAATAATTTATTTAAATCTTCTTTTTTGAATACTTTTATGGATGGACACAAACCTAATATCGAAACTCTATTTCAGAATAGTTTAAATAGCGGAAGATATACAAAACTTCCTGTATTTTCTATTTCTTATTATCCTATTGGAGACAGGAAGAATGAAAGATTAAAAGAAATTTTATATGGAGATGAAGTCCCCTTTAATACAGAAATTTGGAAACAAGTAGAAAAATTAGGTATGACTCCACAAAGGCCTGATAATATTAGAATCAATAAAGACAACGGAACTATTTTGGATTCAGAAATAACTATTTACCGGAATTCTAATCGAATTAATGAATTGTATGGTGAATTAACTCTCAATAAATTGTATCATCCTGAAAATCCTCAAATAAGGAAATTTTTGATTCCTGAAGAGATTTTGTCTCCTTCGAGATTAGAAATAAAAGCTATAGAGATTATGGTAAATGATAAAAG
>CAYWWB010000007.1:15364-27224 GCA_964462045.1 Candidatus Woesearchaeota archaeon
GCCCGTATTTCCAATCATAGAAGCGGAAATCCAGACGAAACCATCGGTTCTCGCCTAAATTATTCTAAGAAACTAGGAACGTCCCGGGCAGGACTCGAACCTGCGACACCACGGTTTCAGTGCTTGAACAAGACTGAATGGATGAAATTGTTCTTCCTTAACAGCCGTGCGCTCTACCGACTGAGCTACCGGGACATAATTTTTTAAAATAAGAATTACTTTTAAAGCTTATTGTTTTATGCAGGTTTATCTTTTGGATTTTTTAATCCTAAATCTGCTGGTTCTGTAAAATCTTGTCTTTCAAGAAAAGAGAATACATTTGAGTGTTTTGAACCTTTTATTAAAGAAATAATTGCTTCTCTAGCCTTTTCAACATTTTCTTCGTGTCCAATTATCCCTATTTTATTTCTTTTTATTTCCAAACTACAATCAGAAATATTTGAGATGGTTTTCAATGCTTTACCTTTTGTCCCAATTATTCTCCCCCTTATTGTTTTTAAATCCTTTTTTTTAGCATGGTCTTTTATATTTATTATCATTAATTTTAATCCTTGTTTTTTCAATTCTATTGCATCTGAAAATGGGAAACCAAAATCAAGTGCATCAATTACTTTTTCTGCAAAATATTCCTCTTCCCCTTCACCCTCTATATAAATTTCTTTTCCCCTATTTGAAATAGAAACATCTAAGATTTCTTCTAACCTTTTTTTGTTTTTTGTTATTCTTGGAAGTTTTTCTATAATTAATTTTCTCATTTTTTAGAAAGATTTTAGATATTTATAAAATTAAGGTTAAAATTCTTCTTCTTTTTCTTTCAAATATCCGTTCTTTTTTAGCCATAAAATTTGGCTTGAAGGATATTTAAAAAGTATGTCTCCTTTTGTGTTATCTAATTCCCAAGGTTCAATCAAAACAATGTCTCCAGGTCTTAACCAAAGTCTTCTCCTTAGTCTTCCTGGAACTCTGCAATTTCTTTCTATATCATCAGAACAAGAAACCATCATTTTGTTTCCTCCAAGTCTTTTCTGAATTGTTCCAATTAGTTCGTTTTCTTTTGGAAGTTTCGCTCGGGTTATTTTTGGTCCTGTATTTTCTTGTTGATGTTTGTTCATTATATTAAAAGAAAAACTTTATTTTTAAGGGTTTGGGAAGAAAAAATTAATAATATTTTATTTTACTATCAAAAGGAGATGGTTTAGACAAGTTATTTTGATCTGCAAGAGAATTCATTGAATTATGAATATGTGTTCCAACATTGTGAAAACACCTCCCAATTCTTTCACGAGGATTATCTGTCCATCCTGTAAGCTCATTGATATGATTTCTATATTCTTCTAAACTACGTCTTTTATGGAAAGAAGATGTTGATGCCATACCTCTTAAAAAACTACTTTTGTTTGAAAATTTTGAATCCATACTTCTATATTTTTTATTAAATACCCTGTAAAATATTTCATACCATGCCATATCTTTTTTAAGATTCTGGCATTTAAATTATTTTTTATTTTATAATCCTATCCAAGTTTCAATTTCTTTGATTTTCAAATTTCCACTAAAAATCTCCTATTGTCGTATTCCTCCTTTCCCCCCAGTAATTTTACTCGAGCCAAAATTTGTGAAAATTAACTAATTCAGGACAAAGCCCACTCTACAACAAAACCATAGAATAAGGTATTCCCTGAATGTATTTGACTTTTTCTTTAGAAATTATTCCTGCATCTAATGCAGTTTTTATTGCTTTTTCTCCAACAATATTAAAAGTAGCATCTTCTTTTTTCATATCTTGTAAAATTTTTATTGCATTTTCTGGAGTTGTTTCCTCTCCTTTAAAGAAATTTTCTTTTATTTCAAGTTGAAATTCATCTTCTTCAAAATATTTTCCAATAAGTTCTTTATCGCATAATGCTATTACCTTTCTATATGATTCGATTTTTTTAATATACATAGAAAATAATAAGAAATCTTGTTTTTAAATATAATGTAAAAAAAAATAAAAAAAAGCAGATTATTTATGCTTTCTTAGCATCACCTGCTTCAATTGCTTTTTCGGCTTTGTCCTTTGACATCATTGCACACATGGTTGTTCCACAATCAGGACATTTACCTTTAGCCATAAATCCTCCTTTTGGAGTTTGATGAATTACGGCATCTTTCATTTCTTGGCCTTTCTTCTTACACTTTACACAATAAGCTGTTACTGTCATTTTTGACCTCCTGTTTATTTATTAAATACAAGTTTTTTCCCTTTATAAACCTTAATTAAATTATATTTTGCTTCTTACAGAATGTTTTGCCCCACAAGCAAGACAATGAACAAATACTAATCTATCTTCTCTCATTAATTCTGTATCGGGTTTTCCACATTCCTTACAAATTACAAATTCCTTAACATATTGGTTTATTTTATCATTGATTTTTGAACTCGGAATTTTATTATTTAATACAAGTCTGTCCCCTTCTTTATATGCTGATGTTGCTAGTTCTTTTACAAGATATTTTTGGAGATGTTCTGGCTTTCTTCTTAAAAAAGAGGCTATTTGTAAGAAATTAGTTAAAACAGTTTTCTTACCTTGAAAATGTCCTTTTATTTTTGGGACTTCAAATCTTTCCCCTCCACCCTCTATTTGTTTGACTTCATTATATGCTTTATCTAATAAATTTTCATAATCCATATGAAATTAAGAAAAATCCCATTTATAAGTTTTTGTTATAATAATATTTATAAAATAATGTATTCACTTCTATGAATGGAAAAAAATAATTCAGATTATCAAAAATTTAATAAGGTTTCAAACTTAGTTCAAAGAGTTTTTAAAAGTAATTTACAATCTGTTAAACCTTTATTTATTGAAGTATATGAAAAACCATTAGATGTTTTTTCTACTTGTGTTATTTTTAGGTGTTCTTCTAAAAGAAAAGATGTTTTAGCAGACGGATTTTTGGATTCTTCAGAAAAAATTTTAGAGGTTTTTAATGAATCTTATTTTAAAAAATCTGAAGAATTTGTTTTAGAATATAAGAAAAAATTTAATGAAGATATTTCTTTAATAAAAAAATATTAACCCAAATATCTTACTTTTCCAGGACGGGGTTCAAAAACAATTCCCTCTTCTAGCAGTTTTTGTATTTCTTGATTAATAACTTCTGGAGAGGTTTCTCTTAATTTCATGATTATTTGATCTGTTTCAATCCCTCCTTGTTCTTCAGATTCTCTTATTAATTCCATAATTTGGTCTTTTATTGCTTTCTTTTGGTTTCCCTCTATTGGTTCACTGTTTTCAGAACGAGTTTTTTCTGTTTCTAATTTTCTTAATAAAAGATATTTTGGATCTTGTGTTTTAATAATTTCTGGTTGTACGTATATTTCATCATTCCAGCTTCTTAATGTCCCTATTACAGCTACAGTTTCTCCTTGATTTATTTCTTTAAATTTTTTTGAATCATCTCCAAAAGCTTTTAATTTTATTTGTCCTGAACCATCATCTAATGTAAAAAAAATGAAATTTTTTTCTCCCTCACTATTATATTTGTCTACTATATTTCCTATAACATTAACTCTATTTATTTTTTTATCTCCAAGTTCCAGAAAAGAAAATTTTTCTTGATTTAATATTGGTTTTCCAATTAAAATATCCCCTATTCTTAATTTATATGCTATGTTTCTTTTAAATTGTTGATCTGCCATTTAAATTATAATTTGAAATGAGCGGGCATTTATAAATATTTATTTTCTAAATTTAGGTAAATCCAATCAAATGTTTCTTTTCCCCTGTAATTTATGTAATTTGGTTTAAATAATTCTAAATTATTATCTATTTCTTTTTCAACATTTAATTGAAATTTTTTATTTGTAGATCTTTTATCATCTTTTTCTATTTCTTTTTTTGTTATTGGAACTTTTACCAATAAATCATATGTTTTTAGGTGTTCTTGTATGAATGATTCCCATGGTTTTTTTCTTCCTATTAAAGCTCTTTGATAAGAGTAAGTATCAAGAATACTTCTGTCACAGATTAAAATATCGCAGTTTTGTGATTTTTCTAATTCTTCTGTTATTTGTCTTGATAGAATCCATTTTTGAGTGTTGGTGTTTGCATTTTCATTTATTGTTAAAGGGCATCTTCTTGCTATTTCTTCGGAAAAATCAACATTAAATTTTTTTTCTTTTAAACCTACAACTAATTTATGGGCTAAAGTAGTTTTTCCTGTTCCAAGAGAACCAATAAATGCTATTTTTGTCATCACATTTTTTGAACATAACCTTGTTTTGGTTGAAAGATTATGCTATTCTTTTTTAATTCCGTTATTGCGTCTTCTATTTCGTCTTCTGTTAGTTCATTTTCAAGTTCTTTTTTTATTTCATCTATTGGAATTAATTCTCCTAATTTTTCTTCTAATTCTGTTACTTTCTTTCTAACAGTGAACACCTTGCTTCTTTGAGATGAAGAAAATTTGTTTCCTATCCTATCAATATCAAAAGTTTTTGATTCGTAATCATAACCTACTTGTTGCAAGTAATATTTCATTAGATCAATTGCTTCTTCAGCATCACTTATTTCTACATATTCACTTAAACGAGCTCTTGCACATGCTTCAGCCATCCTCACTAAAGATTGTAGTTGACGTGCTGAAATTGGGATGGGTCTTACTTCAGAATCTGAAGATACAGGCTTATTCCTTAAATCAACATAAAAATTTTTTAACATATCTGAGGCTTCTTCAGTTAATTCTGGGGATACTTTTTGTTTTGCATATGCAACATATTTTCTAAAAAGTTCTCTTGGTACAATCATTTCACCTATCCCTCTTTTATGTCCTTCTAGAACATGATGGGCAATTCTTGTATCTTTTTCTTTATCTGGAATGTCTCTTAAAGTGAATATTATATCAAATCTATTTATTAATGTTGGAGGAAGTTCTATTTGTTGGGCTATTGACTGATAGGGGTCAAACCTACCAAATTTAGGATTTGCAGCTGCTAAAACAGATGTTTGAGCTCTTAAAGTTGCCTGAACATTTGCTTTAGAAATTGTAACTGTTTGCTGTTCCATTGCCTCATGCATTGAACTTCTATCTTCAGGATTCATTTTTTCTAATTCATCTATACAAACTAAACCTTTATTTGCTAAAACCATTGCTCCTGCTTCTAAAGACCATCCTTTAAGGTACTCATCTCTTACTACTGTAGCAGTTAAACCTGCTCCACTTGCTGATTTACCCACAACATATCTCCCTTTTGGAGAAATTTCAGACATAAAACCCAATGTTACTGATTTTGCTACACCTGGATCACCTATTAATAAAATATGCATATCTCCTCTTTTCTTTTGCCCATCTTTTGATTTTTTTTCAACACCTCCAAATAATTGTAGTACTAGGGATTTTTTTATTTCATCATACCCCCAAACACTAGGGGTTATGCTTTGGGTTAATTTATTTACTACTTCGGGGTCTTGTGCAAGTTCTTGTATTTGTCTTTCATCTTCATCATTAATATCTAGTTCTTCAAAGGTTTCTTCCATAGGGATTAAGTTATTAACTTCAATTGCTAATTCAAATCTTGTTGATAGCCCTCCGGTTGATAATGGGACTGGAACTTCTTTTAAAACCCCCATTACTTTAACTCTGCTACCTGGAGTTGTTTTTTCTTCCATTTGAGGTTCAACTAAATCTTCCTTTAAGAAAAGATTTATCCTTTTTGGTTGTTCTCCTCCAGATAGTGCTTCTGGAGGCTCTTCTAAGACAAGTCTTTGTGTATCAACCATTTCTTTAGAGATTAATTTAAATCCCCCTCTTCTTCCACAAGAACATCTTGTAGGTTCTCTAAATTTTTTTTCTGTCTGTAATACTGAAATTATTGTTCCACAACTAGGGCATTCAAATTTAGCATTTACAACTTGGGGTCTTACATCTGATGCTTGTCTTATAATCCCTTCAATTATTATTAATTCATCCAGATTTCTAGAACGAATATTTCTAACCTTAATACTTAAATTTTCTGGAATATTTTTTAATCTAACTCTTGCTTTTCTTAACATCCCTTGTTGTTCTATTGCTTGTTCTACAATTGCAATTGTTTCTTCTGGATAAGAAATTATTTCATCTGCAAGTAATTTTGAGAATTCAATTAATTTCATAAAATCAACATAAACAACATTCTTACCTCTTCTTATGGGCTCTCCTAAATCTTTTTTATTATAGTCAAAGAATTTCTTTGCTTCTATTAATAATTCTTCTTTTCTTAATTCCTCTTTTTTGTCCGGAGTGTCTTCAGATTCCATATATATTTAGATTATAGTTGTTTTTTATAAATTTGTGTGATTATTTGATAGGGATTTAAATAAATTATTTAAATGGGTATTTTTTTATTATAATATGGAAAATCCTTTATTTAGGAAAATTAAAAAAGAGGGAATTAAGAATATTTCAGAAGAAGAAATAAGTAAAGAGATATATGATATTTATAAGAAGAGAGATAAGAAAAAAATGAAGAAATTACATGATATTTTAATTAATTCAATTTTTTTAAATAATTGTTTTTTTCAAAATTATTTTCAAAATTATGAGAAAACAAGGAAGGAATTAGATAATATAACTTATGATTTGGATGGTGATTTGAATGAAGATTTAGAAGATTATGAATTAGGTCCAATACAAAAATTTTATAGAGAAACAGTTATTTATAATTTAGATCCTTTTTTTAAAAATTTTTCAAAAAATTAATTATTTGTTTTTTAGTGCAGCTTTAACGTTTTTTAATATTTGTTTCATGCTTTCTTCTAATTGTTGTTTGTTTTTTGTACCTGTGCATACAAGTTTCCCATTTGTAAATAAAAGGAATGTTGCTGGAGGTTCATCTAGTTTATACACTAAACCAGGAAATTGTTCTGGTTCATATTCAGTATTTTCCATTTCTAATGCTAAAAAGTTTAAATTTAAATCTAAATTAATTGTTCCAGAAGCAACAATATTTTGAACTGTTATCTTTGGTTTTGTGGTTATTGTTACATTTATTTTCTTTAATTGTTTTATAACTTCATCAATAACTTTTCTTACTTGAACTGTTGATTTTGTTCCTGTACACACTAAATTTCCTGATGAGAAAACTAAAACAGCTGATTTTGGTTCTTTAATCCTTAAAACTAAACCTGGAAATGTTTCTGGATTATACTCTGTATTTGGTTGTGTACGAGCAAGTTTTGTTAAAGGAACTGGTTTTCCTAAAGAAGCAGTAGCAACAATATTTTGAATTTTATATGAAGATTCTTTTTTTGAAGTCTTTTTTTGAGCCATTTTATTTAAAAAGAGAAAAAGGGTTTATAAATCTTTTTACTTCTTCTTTTTAAATGCTTTTTTAATTTTAAAATCCTTATTTCTGAAATAAAGTGTTGTTGCAATACCTAAAGAAGAAATTATACTTATTATAATCACTCCTGTTGAAGGTGTATTTTTAATATCTAATTTTGTTTTTTGTTTGTTTGAACATTTTTTTTCTTCAGTATATTCTCCACCACTATTTTTACATTCATTCAAATCTGTACAATTTCTTGTTTTTGTTTTATTTGTACATTCACTCCAATTAGTACATTCCCAATTAGGTTCACAAATAGGTTCTTTAATTGTACATGTTTTTTCTTCTTCTGGTTTTCCTTCAGAAGACCCGCACCCATTATCATCCTCACAAGTTCTTGTTTTTTTCCCATTTATACATTCACTCCATTCATTACATGTCCAAGAAGGATTACATTCTACTGTGCAATTTCTTTCTTCACTTGGTTTATCGGTTTCATTATCGCAATCATTTTCATCTTCACATGTTCTTGTTTGAGTGCCTTCTTCACATTCACTCCAACTAGTACAATTCCAATCAGTTTCACATGTTTCTTCTTCAGTAGTATTTTCAGTATCTTGAGTATCTACATCTTCTTCAGATTCATTTTCTTGAGTAGAGTTTTTTATTTCTAGATTAAATATTGTTGAATTTGTATTATTATGAATATCTATAACAGTTACATTAATAGAATAATTTCCAATCCCTAAAACAGAACTATTTGATAATATTCCTGAAGTATAATTAAAAGTTAAATTTCCTAGACTTTGATTTAAATTTGTTACACTGCTTTGATTTGAAATATCTGAGGCATCTGTTGCATTAAATTGTAGAGATATGCTTTGATTATTATAAAAAGAATTTTCATTTGGAAGAATTATTTTTGGAGCTTTTAAGTCCCAAACAAATATTGTGAAATTTTTTGATGTTGAGTTTCCTGATGTAAGGTTTGTTGCTGTTATTTTTAAAGGATATTTTCCAATAGATAGATTTGTATTGTTTGTTAATACACCTGTTGAATTTTCTATTGAAAAATTAGAAGTGTCGTTTATACTCCAGCTTATGTTTGTTTCATTACTTACATTGAATTCAATATTTAATGATTCAAACTTATATTCTAATGTTGTATTATTTTCTGTTGGAGATGTTATATTTAATGATGTTGATAGAGAAATCATAAAGACTAAACTAATTATAAAAACTAAAAATATTTTTTCATTTCCTCTTTTCATGTTTTTTATTAGAGGAAGGTATTTATAAAAATTTGCATATTAGAGGATAATTTGGGTTCTTTCTTTGAAGGTAGTTCTGAATTTTTCCAGATATCCAAAACCTTTCTTTATTTCCTGGATTATTTTGCCTGAAGATTTTTCTTTTGCGTAATCTATTCCTTTTTGATATTTTATAAGTAATGCCAGAAAGATTTAAATATTACTTAATATTACTTAGTAGTATGGAAAGTATAAGTTTAAAATTAGAGCCAAAGTTTTTATCAGCAATAAGCAAGATAATGAAAAAATATCATTATATGACTAAAACAGAGTTTATTAGGGAGGCTCTTAGAGATAAAATAAAGAGTTTGGAAGAGAAAGAGATTCTTAATGACAAGGAATTAATGTCTCAGATTAAAGATAGTGAAAAAAATATAAAGAAAGGCAAAATAAAAAAGTTTGATTATTGATAGATTTTGTGTGTTCCAACAGCTTCTATGATTATTCTTTTATTTTTTGAATCAACACAATATATCATTCTAATATTTGATTCAAGCCAGCATGCCCATTTACCTTTTAATTTTCCTTGGAGAGGATGAGCTCCAATTGATTTGCAGGGATTTTGTTTTAATCTTTCTAATTTATTCTTAATACTTTTTCTGGAACTAATATATTTCCTTAATCTTTTTTCTGTTTTTGGATTTGCAATAAATAATTCATACATTTTATTATCAATGTTGAGCTTGGTAATCTTTTTGTATTTCTTCAATATCTGCGATTTCTGAAAGAGGTTTATCTTCTCTTAAGGCAGTAACTCTTGGAAATCTTAATGCATAACCTGAAGAGTATTTTGGAGATTTTTGTATTTCTTGATATGTTATTGCTAAAACTATTTTTGGTTTTATTTCTACATTTTTTCCTTTTTCTTTTTCAATTAAAGGTTTAATCATTTCAGTTAGTTTTTTGAATGTTAATTTTTCATCTGAGTCTTCTGATTTTTCTGCTATTCCTGTTCCAACTTTTCCTATTTCAAGATATTCTTCTTTATTTTTTCCTGCACAAGAAACAATAAAACTTGTTAGCCAACCGCCCCGCTTTCCTGTTCCATATTCTGCTCCAGTTATAACTAAGTCTAAATCTTTTTCAGAAGGTTTTAGTTTTAACATGTGTCCGACTCTTGAACCTGGTTGATATTTGGCTTGGAGGTTTTTCATTATTACCCCTTCTTGATTATCATCAAGAGCTTGTTTATAGAATTCTTTTGCTTGTTTTTCTTTAGAGGTTATTATTTGTTTTGAACAAATTATTTTGTAGGGTTTTTCATCTATGATTTTTCTTAAGAGCTCTGAACGTTCTTTAAATTCTTTGTCTAAATAAGATTTTCCTTCATAATATAAAATATCAAAAACATTAACTTCAATTGGAAGTTTTTTTTGTAATTCTTCTATATTATATTTTCTTTTAATTCTTTGACTTATTTCTTGAAAAGGACGGTATTCTTTTGATTTTTTATGAAATCCTACGGCTTCTGTATCTAAAATAAATGATTTTCCTTTAACATATTCTTTAACATATTCTGCAACTTCTGGAAATTGTTTTGTAACATTTTCCAATCTTCTAGTAAAAAGCCAAACTTTGTCTTCTTTTTTATGGATGATTAATCTGAATCCGTCATATTTATACTCTACTGCGCAAGGAGTTCCTAAAGATTTAAAACCTTCTTCAATTGAGGGTGTTTTTTGGGCAAGCATTGCTTTAACTGGTTTTCCCACTTTTATTTTTACTTTTTCTAAACCCTTTAATCCTGAAGATTTTGCAATTTCAAAAACTTCTCCAATATCATTTGAGTTATCTAAAGCTCTTTGAATTATTTTTTTTGCTTTATCATTGTCTTTAAAAAAAGCTTCAGCAAGAGCATCTCTTATTGTACTTTCTTGAACTCCTATTCTTAAATCCCCAATAATTGTTCTTACTAAATACATTGCTTCTAAAGGAGATGCAGAAGATAATAATTCAATAATCAAAGATATCTTTTTATCAATCGTTCCCTGCCCTTCTAATTCAGGAAGTTTTCTTAAATTATCTATTACTTTTTTTGTTGTTAAGCTTTTTGAATAGGATAAAGTAGATTGTTTTTTTGATTTTGAAAGTTTTTTTACAACTTTTCCTAAATCCCCGATTTCTTTCCATTCTTTTTCTACTTTTTCTTTGGTTATTCCTAAAGATTTTGCAATTGCTTTTATTGCTAATCTTTCACTGATTCCCATTTTTCTTTCATCATAAGAAGGATAAACTTCTCCGAGAATTAAATATAAAATATAGCTTTCATCTTTATCTAACTCCTTAAAAAAATCTGCAAGATATTCAGTTTTTTTTAGTCTTTTTGGAGTGCTTTCAACTGATTCATAAAGTTCTGCAAGTTTTTTGTATCTCATTTTCCTCTTTTAATTATTAATTATCAGAGGTTTTTAAGATTGTTCTTTCTTAAGGATTATTCGTTTTTTTGAGTTAAAAACAAAAGAATTATTCCTGTTATTGCAAACATTCTAAATGCAGCATCCTGTCCATTCCAAATTTCTGATTGCCACATTACAAACCACTCTCCCCCAATAGTTATGAAAGCCAAAAACCATAAAAGAAGCCCTACAACAATCCCGACAATTCCGGGCCTTAATCCCCATTCAAAATCTCTTTTACTAAAGAACCTGAAACAATTTACAGTTCCAATCCAACACCAGACTGCAACAAATAATTCCCAAGCAATAATCATCCAATAAAAAATATGATGAACTGTTGTGTTTGTAATTGCTCTCCACATTAGATTGTTTCCTTCAAAAGTTGTGTCCATTGAAAGAACGTGTTTTACAAATTGAAAATTGGAATTATAATCTATTAAATTATTAAATACAACAATTGTGAAATACAAGGCTACTGAAAGTAATAAAGCTGTTTTAGAAAATCTTATCACCTTTTTTCTTGACCACTTTTTCCAAGCCATAAAACTGATTAGAAAAAATATTATTTAAATGTTTGTAGTTAAATATATTTTTTAATATATATTTTATAAAATACATGTTTTAATATATATTTTAAATAAGTATAGTGCCCTTGCAAGGTTCAAATCCTCATCAAAGATAAGTCTCGACTTAACTCGTTAGTGTTTCTTTGAGTTATTGGTACACCTTGCTTAGGCTTTTTTTTAAAGATTTTTTATTTTAATTAGTTTTCTTTAAATTTAGAAGTAATTACATCTTGAGATTGAACCAACGATACTGCATATAAAACGTTGCGAATAGAAGCAGGAATTTTGAATTTCCCG
>CAYWWB010000008.1:0-24018 GCA_964462045.1 Candidatus Woesearchaeota archaeon
CTAATAACCAGAACCACTCTTTTTTTCTAAAACCTCTACTCTTTGCTCTATTCTATAAATTTGATTAGACAAATTCTCAATTTGTTCTGTTAAATCTTTTAATCTTTTAGATAATCTTCTCTTTTTTTCATCAGGATTTACTGTGTCTTTATATATTTCATTATCTTGAGATGTGTTTGGTGTAGGACTCCCTCCTCCAGAAAAAAAGCTCCCAAAAAAACCCATCCCAGAACTAGAACTTGTTTCTTGGTTATTTGTTTTTTGAGTTGTAGGAGAACTTTGAGAAGTTAAATCAGTATACTCCCCAGAACTTTCTTGTGTTGTAGATGTGTTTTGCAAATCTTGTCTTATTTCCTCGTTTCTCACTTTTCTTTTATTATGCATTTCACCCAAATCCACAAAGTCTTTTTTTTCTTTCCTCTTTTTAAAAAATTTCATATTTATCTAAAACAAGGAATATTTATAAAATTAGTCTTTTTTTACACCTATCTCTGCAACTGAATAATTTTTCTTTTTTTTATAAGAAATTAGATTTTTAGAATAAGGCACGAATTTTGCTTCTCCATCTTTACCATCTGAAATAATAACTGAACCATATTTCCCAACTAAACCAGTATTAAAATATCTTTGAAAATATTTACTAGCATCTTTTCTTGAATTAATCTCTTTAATTTTGCTCATGTCATCATAATAAATAGTATTATGGGAAGAGAAAACTAAAAAATCATAGTCTCCAGATTTCTTTCTTAAATTTTTTATTAATTTATATGAAAACCTGTTATTTGTAGCTTCCCAACACAAAATAGGAAGATAGTCAACCCCGTTTCCTAAACTAAAATTATCTCTCTTTACAAATCCTTTCTTAACTCTGGAAACAATTTTCCCTTTTTTATTTATCTGAATCATAGATAAGTTTGCATCCTTTCTCTTAAAAAAATCTTCATAAAACCCCCTAAAAACAAGTTTGTATTATACTTTTTAGCTAATTCTTGATAATTTTTTATTTCATTTTTTATTACTGGAGTAGTTTTTTTATGAATTAAATACTCTTCATTTTTTTTAGAAAAGAAAGTATTACTTTTTTCATCAATAAAAGTAAACTCTGGAAACACAACCAAGTCCACTACTTTTTCTTTTTCTAAAATATCTTCTAATTGAAACTTAAGATTTGTATCTATTTCATCAGGATATTGTTTTTTTGAGAGAGAAATTACCTTGACTGTATCATCTATTTTATAATATTTTTTTTCTAACTCATTCAAATTAGCATATTCTAGTTCTGAAATTTTATTTTGAAAACTACAAGCCCCAGCTATTCCCATTAAACTTAAAAGAGCCCATGTTTTTATTTTTGTTACCATTATAAAAAGAACACATAATTTAGATTATTTAAATCTAATTATTACAAACATTTTTTAAAGACTAGAATATTATTTTTTATATGGGAGAAGTAAAAGAAATTTCACAAATAATATCAGAAGTAAGCCCACATTATAAAAATGGAGAAGCAGATGCCTCACATACTTTGGTTTATGATTCATCTTCAGAAACTTTAGAACCAATTTATTTTTTCATTGTAGATTTAATGAATGATTTTGGTTTAAAACCTGAAAAACTAGTTGATAATTTTACAGCCTCTCCGGGAAGTGGACAATTTTCAGATTTAGGACAAAAAGCTTCTGTAATGCAACAAAATGCTTCTGCTTATTTAGAAAAAGCAAATGCTTTGGTTAGAAGTGTATTAAATTTAACCTATGATTTAAAAGATATGAGAACTAGATTAAATCAATATGACAATTTGCACTCAAAAGATAAAGATAAACAACAAGCCGGAAAATTAGCTTTAAAACAAATCTGGATGGATAAAGTAGATATGCAAAAAGGAAATTCAGGTATTAAAGCAATGGCTATTCAAGGGGGATTTACAACATTAATAGACGCTTTTTTAGCTGCAAAAGATGTGAAATCTGTGGATAAAATGGATTTAAATGAAAGAGTTAAAAGGGTTTTAAAACCAAGAATCGCAGAATTTGAAAATTGGGTAAAAGAATCAGAAAGAGAATTAAGAAACAGGTATGCTGTTGAAAAAGATTATTTAAGAAGTCAAATAAACAGCTTGAAACTCTATTCAAGATGGGCAAAACCATACTTAAAAGCAGCAGAACAATTGGAAATGAAAGAACATCAAAGAGAGCCCTCTTTAGTTAAAATTTTTGATACCCTATTATTAGAATTAACTTTATTAGGAAAATCAAAATTAAAAGTAAGGGATTTGGCTCAGGAAGGAGAACTTCCAGAAGATTTCGCAAAAACAAAATTTTTAAATAAAATGAAAAGAGATTATTATTCTTGTGTTTTAATTGATTTTAGATTTAGAAGTTTTCCACAAAGAGCTTCACAAGGACAACATTTTGCATTCGGAGGTAAGGCTGAAATAACATTTAAAGCTTATTCCTTAAATCAAGACGAGTTAGACAAATTAAATGAAGAAATAGATAAATCAGACATAGCAGATGTTATGAAATTAGTTAGGGGAGCAGCAGAAGAAAGTTTAGATAAAATCCAAGAAGATATTAATTTCTTTTTAGAAGAGAAAGATGAAGAAGTAGATGAAAAAGGAAAGAAAAAGCCAAAAGATGATTCAAATCCTTTTGTAGCATTAGTGGGGGGTTATAATGAAAAATCTTCAAAAGATAAGAAAGATAAATCTAAAGAAAAAAAAGAACCAGAAAAAGAAAATTGGTATGAAAAAGAATATCTAAGACCTATGGCAATAGATGGAGCAAAAGACAAAGCATTTACACTTTTTAACACATACAAGAAAGCCCATGGAATGCCTACTTATATCTAATCATTAAATAAAAAATAAAAAATAAAAAAGTAATTGCAAATTCCTAAAAAAACTCATTGAACAGTTCCAGACAAATGCAGTCTCATAGCTTTTTTCATAGCAAAAAAATTAACAAGGGTTATTAAATATTTTGATTTTTCTTTTTTATTATAAAAAAACTTATAAATAATCTCTCTTTAATTTTATTGCTATGGCTAATCCAAGAAAAATAAAGGAAAATTGGGATATTAAAAGAAAGTGCGGATTGACTCGGGAACTAAATCCTGAAAACAATTATTCTTCACGAATAATCCCATTTAAAGGAGAACCTATTGGAGAATATTTAATTGATAGAGATAAAAAAGAAATTAAATTTGTTAAATATAAAACCAAAGAGAATAATTAGAGATTTCGATAATCTAACTCATTATTTACAACAGCAACAGTCTGGGAAGCAAAATACATTTTATCTCCAATTGATACTTCTTTCATAAATCCTGATTTTTTTAATCTCCTTATCTCTGCTTTAGGTAATCCGTCGTGATCTCCGATTATAAAAGCACAATTTTCTGAAATTTCAGTTTTTCTTATATCTTCTCCTCTTTTTTCTAAAAGAAATATTTCATTACCTTCTTCAACAAGCTCTTCAATAACACCTAAAAAACTTTTTTTCTCAATAAAACATTCCGGAAGAATTTCTTTTTTCTCTCCTTGTTTATATTTGTAAAGAATTTTTTGAATTATTTTTCCAACATCTTTTTTATTTAATCCCAATTTATCTGTTACTTGTATCTGAATGTGTTTTGGAGGGTCAGGCATTCCATAAAACACAAAATGAAAAACAACATCTTTCCTAAACCCATGAGATAAAAAAACTCCCTGAATAAAACTATGAATAGCAATATCCATTCTTCCAGCTTTCATTAAACCCCCTTCTTTTCCTAAAGAATATTTTGATAAAGCTTTCCCTGAGGTTGCTGCTGAACTTGAAAAATATACAAAGTGTTTTACCATAAAATTAATTAGAAAAATCAAATTATAAAACTATTGATAATTAAATTTAATAACCTTTCTTTTATGATATTTTTATGAAGAAAGAAATATTTTTTTGGATAATATCAATTACCCTGCTTTTGGCAGCCTCATTTGGGTTTTCCCAAATAAACAACACAATAAAAATAAGTGGGGATGTTATTAAAAATATTGAAGAGAATAATTCTTCTAGGGTTATAATAGAGTTAAAAGAAAGTAATTTTTTTAAAAACCAAGAAAAAATAAAACAAAGAGTCAAAGAAAATTTAAACAATAAAACAAGACATGATTTTAAAGACAGAATTTCTGCTGAAATTTCAAAACAAGATTTAGATAATTTAAGGAATGATAATAAAGTAAAATCCATAGAATCTGTTGGAAAAAGTTCAATCTTTCTTCACGAATCAACTTCACTAATTAATTCTACTTTAACAAATAATATAAAGATTTCAAGAATAAACTTAACAGGTAAAGGAGAAACTGTTTGTGTTTTAGATACAGGAGTTAATTTTACTCATCCTGATTTACAAGGAAAAAATAAAACTTGTGTTATTGATTGTACTTCTCAAAATTGTCCTGAAGATTGTAGTGTAAATGATTTCAATGGGCACGGAACACATTGTGCAGGAATTATTGGAGCTAATGGTTCTGTTAAAGGTGTGGCTCCTGGAGCAGGATTAATAGGGGTAAAAGTTTGTCAAGATAATGGAGGTGTTGTGTGTTATGATGATGATATTCGGGCAGGGATTGATTGGTGTATTGATAATAAAGACAATTATAATATTTCTGCAATAAGCATAAGTTTAGGAAGTTCTAATTTGTATGATGGCTATTGCGATAACATGAATGATCCTGAAGACATTACAGGGGCAATAAACAATGCAATAGGGAAAAATATCTCTGTTATAGCTTCAACAGGAAATGATGGTAACCACACACATATAGCTTCCCCTGCTTGCATAAAAAATACCACTTCAGTAGGGGATGTTTATGATGAAGATGTGGAGGGGATTAGTTGGGGTACTTTATGTACTGATTCTACAACCCATACAGATAAAATAGTTTGTCATTCAAATAGAAATAATATAACAGACCTGTTTGCTCCAGGCGCTTTAATAAATTCATCATGGAAACAAGGATATTATGAAACAGGAGGAACTTCAATGGCTACCCCTCATGTGGCAGGAGCATTTGCATTGATAAATCAATATAAAAGATTAGAATCAAACAAAGTATTAAATCCTTTAGAAATACAATCTATTTTAAAGGGAACAGGGAAAGTGATTTATGATTCTGATTCAGGTTTAAATTTTTCAAGAATAAAAACATACTCTTCAATTCTTTCTATAGACAAAGCTCCTCCAGAAATTAGTTTAATTTCTCCTAGAGATAATTATTTAAACACCTCAGGAAATATAACTTTTAATTGCAATACTTCAGACGAACTTCAATTAAAGAACCTTACTTTTAGATTATGGAATTCAACAAATGACCTAGTAGATAATTCTACACTTATAGCTACAAATAACTCTCTAGAATTTTTAAAGACATTTAATCTTTCAAAAGGGAACTATGAATGGAATTGTTTTTCTTATGATAAAAAAGGGAATCTTGAATTTTCAAATTCTAATTACACTCTTTCATTAGGGGACATAACAATATCTTTGTTGCCTAGAAATAACACTTATACAAATATTAACAATACAAATTTCAATTGCAATTCTTCTTCAAATAAAGAACTTTCCAACATAACTTTTTCATTATGGAATTCTTCTGAACTAATTTATAATAAAACTAAAAATATTTCAGGAAAAACAAATACAACAACATTTGATTATACTTTTATAAATCAGGGAAATTATTTATGGAATTGTTTGGTTTATGATACTGCAAGAAATGAAACTTCTTCTAATAACACTATAACTTATGATTCTATTCTACCAAATATAACTTTGGTTTCTCCTCAAGATAATTATTCTGATACAGGTTCCAAAACAATAGAATTTAGATATAATGTTTCCGAAGATAATATAGCAAACTGTAGTTTAATAATAAATAATAAAACAAATCTAACAAATTCTTCTATAAATACATCTATTACGAACAGTTTTATAGAAACACTTTCCTCTGGAGATTATGTCTGGGAAATAAATTGTATTGATTTAGCAGGAAACTCTGTTAATTCTTCTTCAAGAAAAATTACTTTGGAGGAGGACTCTCCAACAACCAGTTCTTCATCTTCTGGAGGGGGAGGGAGTTCTTATTCAGAAGATGAGGAAAAAACAGAAGAAAAGAAAGTTTACAAATTTTCTAGTACTGATTTAAATTCAGGAAAATCTCAAGATCTTTCATCAGGTGAAAAAATTAATTTTACATTAAATCAAAAAAACCATAAATTAGTTTTAAACAAAGTAATTTTCACAAATGAAAAAAGCTTTGTTGATATTAGTGTTTATAG
The DNA here is from genome assembly GCA_964462045.1 of Candidatus Woesearchaeota archaeon. Lineage (GTDB taxonomy): Archaea > Nanobdellota > Nanobdellia > Pacearchaeales > GW2011-AR1 > DATFJM01. The sequence goes on from CAYWWB010000008.1 coordinate 6,321, forward strand.
TAGTGAGCATAATTTCATACTTAATGAAAACGAGTCTAAGAAAATAAATATTGATGATAATAATTATTATGAGCTTCTTGTTAGATTGGAATCATTGAATAAGAATAATGCAAGTATTTTTATAAAAAGGATTAATGAAGAAATTCCTCATAAAGATTTATTTAATGATGCTTCAGAAATAAATAAAACAATAAATCAGTCAGAAGAATCTAAAGAAAAAGAAAGTGAAGAAAAAAATATCTTCAAAAAACATTATTCCTACATTATTATATTGGGTTTAATAGTAATTATTTATTTTATGATTAAAAAATATAAAGATAAAAAGTAAATTTTATCCACGAATAGGCTGCATAACAAAACGAGGTTTTGCAAATATTTCTTTCATTTGTTTGATAAACTTGTATGTTTAGCGAACAAAATAAAAGTCTTTGATTTTTTGCTTTGGATTTCCATACTCATAATTGGAAAGACGAATGAATAGAAATTTTTGCTTATCCCCGAATAGGTTGCATTACAAATCTTGGCTTGGCAAAAATTTCTTTTCCTCTAAGAACATCATACATTCCAATGAATTTTCCTTTACAAAAAACAGAAATTACAGAATCTTTCTTAACTCCAGTATCTTTTTCAACATCAGATTTGTAAATTGGCTTTCCTGTAAGAATTGTTTTTAAATTATCTTCTTTAATTTCAATAGGAGAGTATACTTCAGAAACTATTTCTGCAGGGATTATAAGCCTCTTTAGGTGTTCTTTATCCCCTTTTTTGTATTCTTCAATTGCTTTTTCTAATTCATGTATTTTAACCAGAGGATAATCTCCCTTTTCCTTAAAAATTCCAGCACGAGTTCTTCTTAATTCAAGCATATGCATTCCCACTCCCAAACTTTCTCCTAAATCATGAATTAATTTTCTTATATAAGTTCCTCCTTGACATTCAACATGAAACAAAACATCTTTTCCATCTTTTTCTAAAATATCAAATCTTTTAACCTCTCTTTCTCTATTCTGTCTTTTAACTCTTGATTTCACTGGGGGCATTTGAATTATTTTTCCAACAAAACTTTCTTTTATCTTTTCTTTTATCTTTTCAATATCTATTTCTTCATGAACCCTCATAATTCCAATATATTCTTTGTCTTCCCCAATAAAATATCCAGTTAATTTGCAAGCTCTGTTTAATGCTATAGGCAATATTCCTGTTACCATGGGATCTAAAGTTCCAAAATGAGAAGTTTTTCTTACTCCAAAGGGTTTTAATTTTTTTCTCACATAATCAGAAACATCAAAAGAAGTTTTTTTAGCTGGCTTATCTATTTTAATAATTCCAAATTCAAGTAACTCTTTCAGATTTTTTTCTTTTTTTATCTCATCATTCATTTTAAATAGAAGTATTATAACGTATAAAAAGTTTATCGCGCTTTATTGCTAGTTTTCTTTTTTGCAGCTTTCCTATCAGGTTCTTTTTGATTTTTTGTAACATCTTCATTTTCTTTTGATTTTTCTTCTAATCTTTCTTGATTAGCTTTTTCAACAGATTTTTGTTTTTCCTTTTCTTCTTTTTTATCTTCTACACCATCATTATCTTTATCTTTGTCTTCTTCACTTTTCTTTACTCCTTTTAATGCTTGTTTAGCTTTTTCTTGAGCAGATTGTTTTTCTAATTTCCTTTGTTCAGCAAGTTCTTTTGATGCTTTTTCTAATTTTTCTTCTCTTTGTTTTTTATATTTTAATTTTTCAGGGAATTTTACTAAAGTAACATTAACAGTTCCATCTTCATTTTTTACTGCTTTAACTTTTACTTTTGCAGGTGGTCTTTTTATTCCTCTATACCAGATAAATTCATTTACATATTTATCAACTTTAACTTTGTTTAAGTCTCTGTCTTCAACTTTCATATGCTTAGCTAAAAATTCTTTTATAGTTTTAATCGCTTTATTTGCTTTTTTATAACAAGGAACAAGTCTAAATCTATGTCTAAGTGGAATAACATATTCTCTTTCTAGTTTTTCAGATTTTTTTTCTTGTGTTTTTTTCTCAGCCATTTTATCCTAGATGGTATTTTCTTTGTTTTCTTGGTTTAATATGTAATTTAGTCCTTCTCCAACTTCTTCTGTGTTTAGTTATAGCAGAAGGATGAATTCTTTTTCCAGGTCCAAATTTTTTTAAGACTACCCAAACAGGAGCCCATTTTGTGTGTTTTCCTGCCTTTGCTAATTTTATCTTTTTTTCTTTATTTTTAATAGGCATTTTACTTTATTTCCTCCAGAAATTTTTTACCTTTTTCAGTTAATTGTCTTCCAGGTTTTTTACTCCTCACACCCTTAATATCTTTAGCCATTTCTGTTAATCCTGCTTTATCTGATTGTTGCAAGATAATTCTTATTATCTTTCCTCCAGCTCTTTTATATCTTTCAGGTCTACTTCCTCTGTCTTTTTTACTCCCATATTTTGTTCTTAATCTATTAACACCTACAATTTTGTGTTTGTAAATTTGCCTTAAGATTGAAGCAGCTCTTTTATACCAAAAATCAGGATCTTCAGGGGGTCTTTCTTTTGATGAGCCTGTTTTAACAAAATTAGCCCATTCAGGTTTTTTAAATTCTGATTTTTCTTTTAGAGCATTAGCTAGTTTTTCATTATACTCTTGTGTGTTTAATTCATATACAGCATTCATTTTATTATCTTATTTAAGCACCCTATACAGAGTTAGATTGTCTCATAGAGACATTTACCTATAATAATTGAGTGGGAGGGGTTTTTAAATTTATTTATTTTGTTTTTTTAAAATTATTTTATATCCAATAGTTTTTGCAGAGTATTTTCCTTTGAGTTTCTCAAGAATTTTGTTTTTTATTTCTTTTAATTCTTCCCTATCTCTACAACAACTTTTTAACACAGCTATTTTAATATTTTTCACTTTTTTTAAATGATCCTCTAGAGTAGATATAAAATTATCTGTTATTCCATTTTTTCCTAATTGAATTTCTTTTACTGCCATTTTAATTATATTTTATTCCGAAACAATCTTCAAACATCAAAAGGTAAAGCCCTTTATAATCTTTAACATTATAACCTAGTTTTTCTATCCCATTAATGTTTTTTTCAACATATTTTAATGCTTTAAGGGGTTCCATTTCAAGACTTTTTTCAAATATTCCTTCAAGATGACTTTCTATTTCCTCTTGTTCTCTATCCATTTTTGTATTTCTTGTTTTTTTATTTTAATCTTTTTTTTATTTCTAACTCCAAATGTTCCAGTTTTCATACTTTTTTCTTTGTATATATCTTTTCCTTCAAAATAATTAACAATAACATCATTTTTATTCTTTTTCCAATCTTGACTTTTTGATGCACAAAAAATTGCAGCTTCTTTTATGTCTTTTATATTTGCATTTCCTTTAATATTTATAAAAGGGCTTCCAGGTTTTTCTGTGTGTAGAACAATTTCATTTTCTTTAGTTTGATTAATTAATTCTTCATTATTTTTTTCATTTTTTCCCCCTAAAGCAATTTTTCCCGAAGAGGTTACCATAATATGAAAATTTGGTTTTTTATTCAACCACCTATCCACCATAATAAGAGATTTTTTTTGATTATTCCAAGTTAATTTTTGAAAAGCTTCTTTAAATTTTAACCATTTGTAATCAGAATGTTCTTTTTTATCAATTTCAATTTTTCTATCTTCAGATTTTTTTAATTCTACTGCAAACAATTTAAAAGTTTGCCCAATAACTCCTGGCCTGTCTTTAAATTCTTTTGGATAATTATATTTTCCTTCATAATCAAATTTTTTTATTTTTTTATAATCAAGCCCTGTTTCTTCTTTAATTTCTCTTTTAACAGTCTGCTTGTCTTTCTCTCCTTCTTCCATACCGCCCTTAGGAAATTCCCACCCTTTCCAATGCTTTTTTCTTTTAAGAATTAGATATTCAACTCCTTCAGAAGTATTTGCATATGCTACCATAAAGACTGCTTTTCTATATTTTCTCATTTTAGAATTCTATTTTTTATTAGTTTTTATATATTTTCTTATCCCTATTCCAATTGCTCCAATAATCGCTATACTTAAGATGATTGAAATGATTCTTCCTGTTGTTGTTTTAACAAAATCCCCCATCCCACCAATTGCTCCCCCTGTAATTGGAGCGTTTTGAAATGTTGTTTCATCTTGATTTTCATTTTCTTCTAAGTTATTATTTTGCTCATTGTTTTCACCTTCTTCTGAAGAAGAACTAGAAACAATACAATCTTGGTTTTCTATTGTTGTTACATATTCTCCACAGTCATTTAAACAACTTTGGCTCATTTTTCCATCAATACATTTAGTCCATTTACAGTTATTATAATCTATCTCACTTGAATTACAAAGGGTATTTGGAGAACTAGAACCTCCCCCCGAACTCCCCCCACCATTGTTATTATTTTCTTCTTCATATTCTCTTACAACATATTTAGAAGAAACATCTCCGCCAGTAATGTTAATACTTAAAATATCTGTAGAGTTGTTATAATTATAACAACTTTCACTATTGCAAATAACATTTCCATCTCCTAAAACTTCTGGTCTTGTTAAGTTTATATTTTTGAAAACTAATTTAACTTCTTTCTGAAAAATAGAATCTAGGTTAAATTCTCCTTCTAATAATTCTGCCTCAGTTGTCCAATCACTTCCATCTGAAAAATCAATAGATTCAGTAAAATTAATACTCCCGTTTTCATTTTCAATATAGAAATTAGAAACATTTGAAATATCTGATTCAGCTGTTAAATTAGTATAGTTGCCATCATAAGTTGTATTTGATAAAATTGTGAAATATCTTGTTTCTGATTGATTCACATTTCCAGCATCATCTATACATTCTACATACCAAGAGTGTTGTTTTCCAATTGTTAAATTATTTTCAGTGTGGGGAGAAACTACCCCTGATATATTATTTCCATTTAAGATTAAATCACAGGTGTAATTATTTGATTCTATAACATTAAAATTAAAAGTTATATTATTATCCTCGTATGCAAAAGGTTCATTTTCTAGTGGATTGTTTAGTGTTATTCTTGGGGCAGTAGAATCTATTTTAATATTAGTTGTTTTTTCTAAACTATTATTTGTATTTCCTTCTGAATCATTTGCAAGAACAGTTATATTGTAAGTTCCTTCTCCTGAAAGAAGATAAGAACAATAAATATTTTCATTTTCCCTATTACATCTTTTTTTTGTTGTTCCATTTACAATAAAGTATATTGAAAATTCATTTAAATCAAATCCTGAAACATTGATTAATCTTTCAGTACTATATGAAGTATCATTTTCTACTTGTTTTGTTATATAAGTTAAATCAGGATTTGTAGTATCATTAACACTAAATGTTGTTGTTGAAATATTTGTATTAGCCACTAAATCTTCAGCATAAACTGAAATTGTATAAACCCCTGTCTCATTTAATAAATTAGGATTTATTGTTATGTTTCCTGTAGCTTCTTGAATGATTAAGCTTCCTGAAGGATTAGTCACATTTAAGTGAGCTTCTTTTAAATTTAAATCATTTGCAGACCAGTTGATTAAAATTGACTCTGTTAAATATTCTAATGTTGTATCATTTGGAGAAATTGTAATTAAGGGAGCATTATTATCTACATAAAATCCACCTAAATCTATGTTTCTTGAATTTCCAACCATGTCTGTTATAGTAGCATTAAGTTTGTATTTTCCATTTGTAGCCCAGTCATCTGTTGTCATAGTTAAATTCAAATCCCATTCTTTTACCAATGTTTGGTTTTCTTTATTTTCAGCCAAAGAATTAAATCTTGCCACATAAGCATCTGTAGAATTATAAATTCTTATTGTTGACCAATTAACAATTTCACTTGCATTTGCATTTAAAATTAAATCTTCATAATTTCCATCTTGATTTTCAGGAGAAAAGTATGAAGTAGTTCCATTAAAGTATCCTCCTAAAATTTCACTATTTGTTAAATTAGGTAAGATTGTATCAACATAAAAAGAAACATTTGCACTTCCAATATTTCCAGCTGAATCATTACAATATATTGTCCAAGTGTTTTGCCCTTCTACTGAAGAGACATTAGTGAAATTTTCTCCTGCTGAAACAACATTAGTTTGAAACCAACATTTTTCAGGATGAACTTCAATTAAAGTATAATTCAATTGGGTTCTATGCCCATCAGCTGCATTATAAGTTTGATTTAAGGGTTCAGTTATATTAATAATGGGAGCAGTATTATCTACATTAATTGTTATTGTTTTATTTCTAAAGTTTCCTGCTTTATCATAAGCAGTTGCTGTTATGTTGTAATTTCCGTCTTGCATTTGTTTAGAAGGAATTTCCCATGAGCAAGTTTCAGAATAATTACAATAATAGATTTGACTTGAATTTGTTTCATTATTTAATTGAATTGTAATATTTTTCATTCCACTTAATGAGTCATTTGCAGAAACATCTATAGTAAAATTGCCTGATAAATTTGCATTATTTTCAGGAGTATTAATTGAGATTGTTGGAGAAGTTACATCTCTTACTATTGTTCCTTCAAAATCCACATCCCTAATTTTAGTATCGTTTGGATATTTGTCTGCAATTCTAACCAAGTAATGATAATTTCCCTCTTGAGTCAAGTCTTCAAGTGTTGTGTGTTTGTAATATTCGTTAGATATTTTAGCATATATTGTAGAATCAAGTAAATTGGGATAATTATCTAAAGGTTGCCATATCCAAAGTTTTGAAAATTGATTTACTCCATAGTCATATTTATTTGTTTCATTTATACTCCAATTTATTTCAAAAAAGTTTAAGTTAGTATAATTAGAAGGGCTTGAAAATTTTAGGTCAGGCTCAATACTATCAACCCAAAAACTAACAGAATCATTTTTTGTTATATTAGAAGTTTCATTTTTCACTATTATTTCCCAATTATTCCAATCTTGATTAAAGTCTAAATTACTTACTGTTATTTCGCTTCCGTTTGAAGTACATCCTGTTGTTTTTTGATCGGTTCCATTGTTAAACCAAACACTTATGTTAGAACATTCATTAAGATTATTTAATTTATAAGAAATAGAAGTTACAGAAGAATCATGAAAACTACCATTAACAGGACTAGTAATATCAACATCCCAAGCAGACACAGAACTAATTATCATTAAAGAAAATATTAATGCAAATCCTAACACCAAACCTCTTTTCATCTTAATTACAATAAAACATTTTGTTTTATAAACTTTTCTTCTTTTTATTATATGTTTTTAAAAATCATCGACGAAATTTTTTGTTGTTTTTATTTTTTTAAGTCTTTTTTTCCTCATTCATCTTTCTCACAAATCAAAACATTACTCTACCAAAGTAGAGTAAAAAAAAGTAAAAATTACTTATCTATAATTCAGTAAAATAAATTAAAATTTTCAAATAAACTTTTTTATCAAATTATTCCAAAGAAAGCTACTTCTTATCTTCCCACTTTTTCAAGGCTTTTGCTAATTCTTCATGAGTTCTTGCATATTTTTTTGCAGGAGTTTTTTTAAGTTTAGCATCAACTGCTTGTCTCATTGCCTTTGCTCCAGCTTGTGTTCCATCAGGGTGTCCATGAATTCCTCCACCTGCTTGAATAACAACATCTTTACCCATAAAACTCATAATAGGATCAACTAATCCCGGATGAACCCCTCCAGAAGCAACCCCGAAAACAGGTTTAACTCCATGCCATTTCTGGCTTAAATTTTCTTTTGTTCTTTTTGTAAATTCTTGTTCCATTTCTTTTTCAATATGTAAAACTAAATCTTTCCCTCCAGACATTTTCCCATATGCAGTCCCAATATGTAAAGTATCAACACCAATCATTCTAGCAAATTGAGCAATAACTTCCATTGACATTCCAAATCCTTTTCCATGAGGCCTGTCTAACATTGCATGTCCTGCCCTATGAGCATGAATAGGTAATTTAGTATGGTTTCTTGCTGTTTGCAAAGCACTCCATCCTAAAGTTAAAATATCAAGCATAATATAATTTCCACTATTTTTTTCAACAAAATCAATTCTTCTTAACATTTCTTTAGATTCAGCAGTACAATTAGCCAGATATACTTTTCTTTCTCCTGTTTCTTTTTGAGCTTTTCTCATAGCTTTTAGAGTTAAAGAAATCCTTTTTTTAAATTCATTAAAACTTTGACTAGTTAAATTTTCATCATCTTTAACAACATCACATCCTCCAACCCAAGCATCATAAGCAACTTTAGCATGTTGTTTAGAAGTTAATCCTACTTTAGGTTTTACAATTGTTCCAACTAAAGGCCTGTCTTTAACTTTAAGGTATTTTCTAACTCCCTGAATTCCGTATTGAGGTCCTTTAAATGATTTTAACATTTTTTTAGGAAATGTCACATCTTCCCAAAATAATTCTTTTGCAGATTTCATTCCATAGATATTCCCGCCAATTGAAGAAAAGATACAAGGAGCATTACCTAATTCAAATAACTCAATAGGATAAGCTATCCTACACCTATAATTTTTTTTATCAAGATAATAAACTTTAGGAGCAAGTTTTTTCCCTATATCCCCATTCATTGTTTTAACATCAGTCCAAGTTCCTACCGAGGATTCACCAGCAGTAATAGAACAAATTTCTCTAAAAGAATATCCTTTTGCAGGAACTATTTTAAATTGACAAACAATATCAGTCTGTTTAGGTTTATACTTCAAATCTACAAAACTGTCATAGTGTACTTTTGTCATTTTAACCTCTTTTATTATTTATTTAATTTATTTAAAGTTTTTAAAACTTCTGGAATTTCTTTAATGTAATAGTCTGGTTTTCTTAAACTCTCTTCTTTTGCATCAATCTTTTTACCAATCAAAACAGAAGTTATTCCTATTGAATTAGCTCCCTCAATATCTTTTTTTGCATTATCTCCAACCATAATTGCACTTTCAGGAAGACATTTTATTTTATTCAAACCTAGTAAAAACATTGAAGGATGAGGTTTTTCTCTTCCAGCTTCCTCAGAAGTTATTAAAAAATCAACATATTTGTTTATTTTCAAGTGCCTTAATTTTCTTAATTGAATATGTGTTGTCAAATCAGAAATAATTACGATTTTATAATTTTGTTTTTTCAATTCTTTCAAAGTTTTCAAAACACCTTTTTTCATTTTCATCTCTTTAAGAAAATTATCCCAATAAGCATCATACAATCCAAGAGTTTTTTCAGATTCTAAAGTATTATGTGTTTTTTCTAAAACTCTCTGAAAATACAAAACTCTATTATGCGAGGAAGCAGTTCCCTCCAACTCTCTATGAATCTCTTTCTTTGAAATATCGAACAACTCATTAAATTTTTTATAAGAAATCTTTAATTCTTTTCTTAATTTTTCATAAACAGCTTTTAAACCTTTTTTATGACAAGGTTCATAATCATACAATGTATCATCCAAATCAAATAAGACTGCTTTTTTCATTTTTTGTTTTTACCTCTTTTTATTCCAAAACACATTCATTATTAACACATACAGCTTCTTTTTCACAAGAAGGATGATTTGAAATTACCTGAGGACACATCACATCACTACAATTTTCTTGTAATTGAGCCTCCCAAGAACTTTGCCTGTTTTTGTGTATTGCAATTGCCTCTCCTCCTTCATTACATCCACAACAACCAGCATCGACTTTTACACAATCTTCATCAGTTTCACAAGAATAATCATCTTCTCCAGAATTACTTCCAGTAAAAACTAAAATTCCAGCAACTATAATTACAATTCCCAATGCAATTAAAAACCTCTTTAAATCTTTTTTCATATTCAATCAAACTCTTTTTTATTTATAAAATTATTCTTTACTTAAAACAGGTCCTTTATCAGTATCATTTATTTTGAATCCTTGTTTTTCAATTACCTTTCTTAATTCATCAGCCTTTTCAAAATCTTTTTTTGCCCTTGCTGTTTCTCTTTCTTTAACAATTTCCATTACATCATCTGGAACTTCTATTTTTTCTTCTTTAAACAAATCCAAACTCAAAACTTTTTCCATTTCTTTTATTGTTCCATATTTATTTTTAGCTTTTTCATCTCTAATTAAATTCCATAAAACCTGAAGAGCTTTTGGAGTGTTTAAATTATAATTTATTGCTTCATTAAATTCATTAAGATATTTTTCATTTGTTTTTTCATTTTTTTCTAATTCAAGACATTTTTTCTTTAATCTTGAATAAGCATTTTTTGCTTTTTTTAAATTTTCAATACTAAAATCTAAAGGCTTTCTATACAATGCAGACAAACACATATATCTAAATTCAAGAGGATTAAATCCTTTTTTTTCTAAATCTGAGATAGTTAATATCTTTCCTTTACTTTTACTTAGTTTTCCATTTTCAAATTTCAAAAAACCAGAATGTAACCAATACTTTACCCAAGGTTTTTTTCCAAAAGCAGCTTCGCTTTGTGCTATTTCATTTGTATGATGTATTTGAATGTGGTCCATTCCTCCAGTATGAATATCAAATTGTTTTCCTAGATATTTTGAAGACATTGCAGAACACTCAATATGCCATCCAGGGTAACCAATTCCCCAAGGAGAATTCCATTCTTGTTGCCTTTTTCCAGGTTTTTCAGAAAATTTCCATAAAGCAAAATCAGTTTTATTTTTCTTTTCTCCTAAATTAATTCTCTTTCCAGCTTCTAAATTTTCTTCTTTTAAATTAGCTAGTTTTCCATAATCATCTATTTTAGAGGTATCAAAATAAATTCCATCTTTAGTTTTGTAAACATAACCTTTCTCTTCAAGCTTTTTTACTAAATCAATTTGTTCCTGAATATGTTCTGTTGCCCAAGCCCAAATATCTGGTTCAGAAATATTTAATTTATGCAAATCTTCTAAAAATTTTTCAAAATAATCTTTTGCAATTTCTCTTGCTCCTCTCCCTTCTTTTTGAGAAGCTTTCTCCATTTTATCTTCTCCAGTATCTGCATCAGAAACCAAATGCCCTACATCAGTAACATTAATTACATGCTTCACATCATAACCATTATATCTTAAAACTTTGTCAAGAACATCTTCAAAAACATATCTCCTCAAGTTACCTATGTGTTGATTCCAATAAACAGTTGGACCACAACCATATATCCCCGCCTTTTTTCCTGTTAAATCTAGAGGTTTAAATTCTTGTAACTCTCTTCCTAAAGTATTATATAAAAACAATTTGTTTTTCATCTTAAGTTTATTTTCTAAACTCATGTTATTTTAAATAATTAATTATTAGAAAAATTAACACATAGATTTTGTAAATCCACCCACATGTTCAATAGTAAATTGCGATGTTGCTGTATCCACTAAATCTCCTTCTTTTTTAACATCTATTTTCATTTGAACTGTTGTCGTATCTACTTCTTCAGGAATATCTAAAGTTGTAACAGTAATAGTTTTTCCACCAACATCAACAACAGTTTCTCCAGAAGATTTTCCGAATGCAATCCATTCTTCTATGTCTTCAGGTGTTACGGTTTCTGAATTAGTTTTTATACTCCCCTCTCTAACACTTAATTCATATGTTGCCCTGTTATTAGTATTTACTATACACCAAATTCTCCTTGAACCCCCATCAGCTATTTTAATTTCATCTGATCCAGCCCCCATACATTTAACTCCAGACTGTGTTTCTGAAAAAAGATCTTGAACTTGGTTAGTCATTTTTTCATTAATTTGATCTGTAAGAACTATTCCGGAACACATAATATTTCTTGTAAGCATCAAACCCATAATTAATACACTCATTAAAAGAACAATTGTTACAATCGTCCCCATACTCATTTGCATTGAACCTTTTTTGTATTTCATTTTATGCTGTTGGAAATTGAGTTATTCCTCCACTAACCCACGCTTTTATTGTAAGAAAGATTGCAAAAGCTACAAGAATAGCACTTATAATAATCCCTGCAATATTGAGTTTTCTCGCTTTTTCAGATAAAGCATTTTTTTGTTTTTTACTTTGAGTTATTCCAATAATTCCTAAAATTAATCCTGCAAAAGAATTCATAAATGCAAAAACAATACTTAAAATTCCTAAAACAAAACTTAACATTGCAAAATCATGATTTCCTGAATAAGATTTTTTTTCAGAAGTTTTTTTAGATTTCCTTTTTGCCATTTTTATTATATATGGTTTGTAGTGTATCTTTTTGAAGATACCTTTTATCCTCTTTTATAATTCTTTAAACATCTCCCCTTTTATAAATATTTCCCTAAAAAGGTTTATTAATGTCTTTTTCAAATTTATTTTATGGTTTCATTTTTAGAACAAATAGTTTTAGGATTTTTCCAAGGAATTGTAGAGTGGCTTCCTTTTAGTTCTGAGGGAGTTTTGCTTTTTGTTAAATCTGTTTTTTTTAATCAAGATTCTATTAAGATGGAATTATTTTTAAGGCAAGCCTTATTTTTACATTTAGGAACTTTTTTTGCGGCTTTAATTTATTTTTGGAAAGATGTCAAAAGTTTATGCCGGGAAGCATTTCATTATAAGAAGACAGATATTCATTCCAAAAAAACAATAGATTTTTTGGTTACAGCAACTATTGTTACTGCCATAATTGGGGGGCTTTTGTTTTTTGCTGCTATTTATTTGGATAAAGTGACTGAAGCAGTTTTAACTAGTAGGATTGTTGCTTTATTGGTTGGAGGACTTTTATTAATTAATGGTTTTACCCAGTTAAAAGTAAGTAGGAAAGGTATAAGACAAATTTTACATTTAAATAAAAAAGATGGTTTGTTTGCTGGTTTTATGCAAGGACTTGCTGCTTTTCCTGGATTGTCTCGTTCAGGATTAACAATATCTTCAATGTTATTTAGAAGAATAAATGAAACAACAGCTTTGAAATTAAGTTTTCTTATGAGTCTTCCAGTTATCTTGATTGGAAACACAGCCTCAGTATTATTTCAAAATCCGGATTTAGGAATTTCAACCCTTCAGATAATGTCAGGAATGATTTTTGGTTTTATAGCTTCTTTTATTTTTGGATATTTGACAATTCATATGCTAATGAAACTTTCTAAAAGAATTCGGTTTGGGTGGTTTGTAATTTTAATGGCTTCATTAATAATTCTTTCAGGAATTTTAATTCCTAGATAATTTTTCTAGAATTTCTTTTTATGAAGAAGGCTTCACTTGTGTTTAATCTTTTGCGTATTTCTTCACAAGTTCAGAAATCCACAATAAACCCCAGGCTTCGACTTCAATATTATTATTTTTATAAATAATTTTTGTTAGGAGTGGTTTTTGCATCGTATCTTTTTTTGAAAAAGACCTCTGGGGCGTAGAAGGAAGTTTTTTTGCAACGTATCTTTTTTTGTGAAAAAAAGACCGAATGGGGCCCCCGGGAGTCGAACCCGGGCACCATGATCTTCAGTCATGTGCTCTCCCGCTGAGCTAGGGCCCCTTAATTAAATTAGAAAATAGTTTTATTTTTTAAACATATTGGTTAAGAAAAAAGACAAGTTAGAGTAGGCCCTTATTGTGGATTTCCTCCACTCTTTTTTGGAAATACACAATAACTAAAAATTTCAAAGAAATTTTTTGTCTTTGATGGACTACTAAAATAAAAAACAAGTCAGAGTAGGCCATCTTCTGTCTTTCCTCCTTGACTAACAAGGAAGGGAAAGTGTTAACATTCCACTAAGCGTCATTGACTTACACCAACCAAGATGCTCGTTTCATCAAATCTTTAATTTTACAGTTCCTCGCATGATTCATTACTCAATTAAAGCTGTGTCGTTTCTGTAGCAGAGCTTTTCCTCACGGAAACCAAGATTTCCTTGGTAGTTATACTCAAAATAAACTTTGAGGGTGGACGGACCTTCCTCAGAATTCAATGTTCTTATTTTTAACATTTGATAATTTAATATCTGAATTCCGAAGTTAACTCTCTGACTTGTAAAAATCTTAAGATATTTGGATTTTTAAGGTTTTCTAAATCAATCCAACAAACCACATAAGAATTAAAATTACTCCTGCTCCAAATAAACAACCAGACATTTTTCCTAAAGAAGTTGATAAAGAAGTTCTTAAATTATCTATTTCATATTTCCTTTGGTTTTGTGCAATATGTCCTTCAAATAATCCCCCAATCCCATCAGTAATGGTATTTCCCGCAACACCTCCTACCACAGCTCCAAAAACACCTGCAAATGTTCCTCCAAGGATGGCAGTAAAAACTAAAACACCATTATCAATTGCACCAAAAACCATATCTGGATAAACAGTTGATAAATTTATTTTTAAAAATTTCATCATTATTAAACTAACAAACCCTATACCTAAAATTGCAGGCCCCATATATTCAGGAGAACCCACAAAATAAGATGACACAGCCACTACAATTATTGAGAGTATCAAAAAACTAGATACAGCCCTAATAAAACCACTTATTTTTAGTTTAACCATATTTTATAAAAATAGTTATTATATTTAAATTTATTTAAATATCTTTTTTAGGATAATTAACTTTATAATTAGTTGATTAGTTTTATGTTTATGGATAATGAATTTAGTAACCCCTTAGAAAAAGAAGCATATAAAAAATTCAATGAATGTTTTAAAGGAGGCAATCCAGATATAATTCAAAACGCATATAATTCATATCATAGTATAATTAGGAATTCACATTGTTGCAATTATCCCTATAGTGAAAAGAAATGGCAAGAAGTTCAAAAAAAATATGATGATTGGAAAAGAAAAAATAATTGAATTTTAATATATATTTTATAATATATATTAAAGGTTAAACATTTTATTTTAAAATAACAATATTTGATATAAATATGGAAAAAAAGTTGTGGGATATCTTAGAACGAGAAAATGAGAGGATAAAAAATTCGGAAAAGATAATAAAAAAACCTAATGGAGACAAAGCTATTTACAAACCCTTTTATAATTCTTTGCTAGCTGCAAACACTGAAAGAACCACTGTATATATTAGTGATGGTGAGATAATTGATATTCAAGAACATAGAAAAAAATACCCCCATAAGGTTTTGGTAGAAATTAGAATGGGAGATGCAGAAAAGGGGGGAGGAGTTTATTTTAATTTAGCAGACTTGCCTTCTTCATTAAATTTAGAAGTTAGTAATAAGATATTAGACAAAGAGGCTGATGTTTGTTTTTGGGAATCCTGTAAAAATTATGAAGACAGGTTTAGAAACACTCTTGGAAAGAAAAATTTAGGTAAAATAAAAGATTTTGCTTATTTTTCAAAAAATAAACCCGTTCAGTATTTCAAGGATAGTTTAAATATAGATTTTGATTTAGAGAGCTATACTGAAAAATTAAGACTGCTTTCTAAAGAATTAAATGATGGTTGGATGCATGGGAATGTCTTTCAATTAAATTTAACAAAATCAAAAAGTAATTTAATAAACTCCGAAGGAACTAAAATTAGTGATGGGGTTTTTATATATGATTTGAATATAATTCCTCTTGCTGAAGATGATAGAGGATTAATAATACCTCAACATTATAAACTTAGAAGAAGAGATTCTTATTTAACCATCCCCCAAGTTAGAAAATTTGCATATCAAGCAAAGTCAGAATTAGAAAAAACTTTGAAATCTCCCTTAGAGAATAATGGTATTTACCCCTCAATACTTGATGGAGAAAATACTGGAGTTTTATTTCATGAGGTTGTAGGGCATGGGTTAGAGGGACACAGACTTCAATTAAGTGATTGGGAAGAAACCTCTCTTTTTAAAAATAAACATGGAAAAAAAATAGCCCCAGATTTCATAAATTTGTGGGATGACCCTTCTATTGAAAAGTTCAACAATATTAAAATAAATGGTTTTTATAAATATGATAATGATGGGGTTGAAGGAAAAAAAGTACATTTGATTAAAAATGGAAATTTAAATGATTATCTTCATTCAAGACAATCTGCAGGGTATTTAGGAGTTGAATCAAATGGGCATTGCCGTTCAGATAAAAATAATGAACCTGTTTCTAGAATGAGTAATATTCTTGTTAAATCAAACAATCCTTTAAAATATGAAAATTTAATAAAAAAATTACAAAGTGAGATAGAAAAACAAAATGCTCCTTATGGTTTAATTTTTAAGAATTCTACTGGGGGGTGGGTTATGACCGAAGAAAGTTTTTATCAAACAGCCCCCTTAAATGTATTTAGATTATATAAAAATGGAAAAATGGAAAGAGTTAGGGGGATAGAGATTGTTGGAACTCCCTATCAAACATTACAAAATATAAAACATATGGGGGATGACTATGGTGTTTTTAATGGTTTTTGTGGTGCTGAAAGTGGATTAATCCCTGCCTCAGAAATAGCTCCAAGCTCGTTGGTAAGTTCTTTGGAAGTAAAAATGATTCCAGAACACAGGTATACAGACTCATTAATTTCTTTAGACACCTAAACAATATTCCTGTTAATATTCAAAGAAGTAAAAATCCTTGCAACATCTTTGAATAAGTGATTTATTCTTTCAAATGATTTTTTTGTTATTTCTGAACTAGGCTCAATTAATAAATTTTTTAATGAAAGCGAAATATTTTCCTTATTTAAAGAATAAAAATTATCTAAATAACCAAAAATATTTCTTAATTTCTCTAATTCATTTTTTTCAATATTTTTTTCTTTTAAAGAATATAATTTATCTCCTATTCTTTCTAATTTTTTAATTAAATCAATATAAAGAAATACTTCGTCTATATCCTTTAAGGAGTTGTTTTTTCTTGATTTAGAATTTCTTGCTGCAAGATATAATATTCTTTTTCCTAAAAAATGTAATGCATCAATAGATTGTTCTGTTTCTTCTATTTCTTCTTTATTTTTTAATTCAAGAAGTTCAATTTGAGAATTTAGCAAGGAAATTATTCTTTTTATTATTTCATTTATTTTTGCGTCTGTTTCTTCAAAGAGGAACGAAATTTCTATCTTTTCTTTATTCTGATAAATTATTTCATAACCTTTAAGATACTTCAAAATTTTTTTTATTTGTTTTAATTCTTTTATTTTATTTTTTCCAAACTTTGCTTGTATTTTTTTTATATTTTTTAAATAACAAAAAGCAAAAAAATATTCTATGTCTTCAATACAATCTAATTCAATTGAAACTTTTTTATCTGAATTGTTAATTGTATTTGCTTTTATTAATAATTCTTTTTCACCAATTTCTTCAGTAAAAACAGTGCTTTTTTCTTTTAAATCATTTTTTATTATCCATTCTTTTGGAAGAGAAATAGAATAAGATCTTTTTCCTGTTAATTGAATTCTTCGAGTCTCCATTAACAAAATAGTATTTTAGATTATATAAATTTTTAGAATAAAAGTACTTAGAAGATCTTTCTTAAAAACTATATGTGATGCTTTTAGTAATTCTATGCTGAAACAGTCGCCGAAGCTTCTGTCTTACACACGAATTCTATCAACGCCATCTTCTTTGGCGGCATTTATTGTCTCGTTTTGCGGCTGGCTTCGAGCTTAGATGCATTCAGCTCTTATCCATTTAGTGCGTAGCTACGCGGCCTGCTTATAACAACCGCCCACCATTGGCACCCAATCCTCGTTCCTCTCGTACTAGAAGATTGTTCCACTCAGACAATAACACCTCTAGTAGATATCATACAAACTGTCTCACGACGTTCTTAACCCAGCTAACGATCCCTTTTAATGCGTGAACTCCGACACCCTT
>CAYWWB010000009.1:0-24011 GCA_964462045.1 Candidatus Woesearchaeota archaeon
CAAAAAACAGAGTTTTTAGTTCATTCGCTAAAACTAAAGTTTTATCAAATGAAACGAACCCTGCCATAAACAATCTTTTCAAAGAATCTTTTTCAAAAATGATAAAGAAAAAATTAATCCAAATTTTAATTCTTATAATTTTTTTAATAGTTTTAATAAATTACAATTATATAGATAATAAACTTGAAAATTTTTTAATTAAAGAAGAAAATAAAAAAATTGTTATAGATAGAATAATTGATGGAGATACAATAGAATACAATAAAACTTCTGTAAGGCTTCTGGGAATAAACACCCCTGAAAGAGGAGAAGAATATTATCTAGAAGCAAAAAATTATCTTGAAAAAAAGATATTAAATAAAACAGTTATTTTAAAATATGGGGAAGAAAAAACAGATTTATATGGGAGAGAACTAGCATACATTTATTATTCTGGGAAAAACATAAACAAAGAATTGGTTGAGAATGGTTTAGCAAATATTTACTTTCCTGTGGGAAAAGGATTAAAATATAATGAATTTTTAGAAGCTTGGTTAGATTGTGTTGAAAAAGACATCAATTTATGTGAAAAATCTTCAAATAAGTGTTTTGAATGTATTTCTTTAAAAAAAATAGACAAATATTCTCAAAAAGTTGTATTAGAAAATAAGTGCAATTTAGATTGTGATTTATCTGGGTGGAACATAAAGGATGAGGGAAGGAAAAAATTTGTGTTTGAAGATTTTATCTTAGAAAAGAGAAAAGAAGTAGAAATTGTTGTGGGGAATGATACAGACACAAAAAATAAATTATTCTGGAAAAATGAGAAATATGTTTGGACTGCATCAGGAGATAGTCTTTTTTTAAGAGATTCTAAAAACAAACTAATTTTATGGAAAACTATTTAGTTTATGACTTAAAAGTGATAACATTTAGAAAAGTTTATAAAGGTGTAAAGATTCTAATTAATATGACAAATATAGAAACAAATTATGAAATGGCGAAAAGACTAATTAAAGTCCAAAAAAACTTACTTGAAAGTGGAGATAAATTAATTAAAAAACAATATGAAATAATTAATAATATGAATAATCAAAAAAATAATCTTGATTTAAATAAATTAGAAAATCTACAAAATTCTCATTACAAGAAGCAGGGGAAAGATTTTAAAGAATTTTAAATGAAAGAAAAAATGTATAAGACACGTATTTTTATGAAAGAAAATTTTAAAGATCTTACAATAGATATTTATTCTGTAGATCCTAAAAGTGGAAGAAAAATAAAGATATATCAGGGGCCTCAACCAAATTATAGAATAAAAGAAAACATAGAAACAAAACTAGAATTAAAAGCAGGCATAGATTTTAAACATTTAGATAATATTCACACAATACCTAAATTTAAAAATAATTAATCATTATTATATTTGTAGACTAGGCTAGCAGGTTAGCCCTCTGCTTTATGCAAATGGGCTTTATGGCAGGCTGCAAGGAGGGATGTGATAGGTGCTTCAAAAAGTCTTTACCTTAACGTTGAAGCTCTGTCTGTTTTGACCTTGCGGATGTGAATTGGGTCAGGCCTTGATCGGAGCAGCCCTAATCATTTGTTAAGGTGCTTAACAGGTAGCAGAGCCGAGGAGAGGTAAGGGTTGCTTTTTGGAAATCCTTGAGCTACCCTCTGAGTCTACTGGGTTTCTTTTTTAGAAAAAAAGAAACTACAGTGGTAGAAAAAACTATGATTGCAAAATTAAATTTTAAAAATGAAGGGGTTTCTTTTTTAGAAAAAGAGCTCTACTCTCATTCGCTTTTCCAATCACAGAAGCGGAAAATCAAATGAAAGAAACTACAGTGGTAGAAAAATGGGTTTTTCTTTTAGAAAAAGAAAAGCTACACTGTAAAAGAAAACTATAAAGGCAAAATCTTAGATTTTGTAAAAATAGGAAATTAAAATGAAGGTGATAAAGATTAGAAACAAAAAAGGACAATATTACTTAATTGCAGCTATGGTAATAATTACAATTTTATCTGTATTTATATCTACATCAAATTATTCTAAAATAGTTAGTCAAGAAAATATAAACAAGGAAGGCGAAAGTTTGCAAATTGAGAGTGAAAAACTAATGGATTATATTCTTTTAAATGGAGATGAAAAAAATAAAGATTTTATAAAAGATTATAAAAAATATCTTGGAGAAAATTATCGAATTTATTATCTAATAAAAAAGGAAGATTTAATTCTTTATAATGATGAGTTTAATAAAATGGAGGGAGATTATTTAAAAGAAACAAATAAAAAAATAAATATCCAAATTCCAATTAAAGAAAACGAACTAATTAATTATTCGTTTAATTTAAAAAAGGGAAATAATTTATATTATATAATGATAAAAGAAAAGGGGGAAGAAATATACACTTATTCAAATGAAATCTAAAAAAGCTATAAGTTCTATGATAGGTTATGTTTTATTAATTACATTAGCTATTGCTATGAGTGTTTTAGTGTATAATTATATGCAAAGTTATGTTCCAAAACAACATACAGAATGTCCTGATGGTGTAGGAATTTATGTGGATAATTATACTCATAGTGATGGCTGGTTAAATTTAACTTTAAAAAATAATGGGAGGTATGGTATTTCTGGTTTTTATATACACGGCTCAAATGATTCTTCTCAAGAAATAGCTGCAATAAATCTTGCAAAAAAACTAAAAGCGAATAAAAAAGAAAAATATAATGTGTTTGAAACCCAGGGAGGGGTTAGGATTTTTGTTAGAGAAACCCAGGGAGGAGATGAATTTAATACTTGGAAGCCTGGAAAATCCTATACTTTTTCATTCAATATTCCAGAAATTAAGGGAGGAATTAAATTTATAGAAATAACTCCAAGGATGCAAATGGAATATGAAAATCAATTATATCTTCCAACTTGTGGAGATGCAAAAATAAAAGAATCTATCTCAAGTTAATTTATTAACGAAGAATTTAAAAACACAAATTAATTAATTATATAGTAAAAAAATAAAGATTTTAAAAAAGAGGATGAAAGATAAAAAAGGTTTGTCTCCAGTAATTGCAACGGTTTTATTAATTTCATTAGTTATTGTTTTAGGTGCAATGGTATTTCTTTGGTTTAGGGGAATAGTTGAAGAACCTATTAAAAAAGATTTGGGGGGTGGAGGAGAAAATGTTAAAATGATTTGTAATGATGTGAAATTTCAAGCAGAATATGTTGGGGGAAGATTACAAATAACAAACACAGGAAATGTCCCAATTTTTGATATAAAATTAATAATAGATAAAGTAGGGACTCAAGAAACAACTACATTAAGAACACTTACAGAAGAAAACAAAATTGGATGGGAAAAAACAGGATTAAATTCAGGAGGGGTCTTTTCTGATTCAGTAAAATTAGATGAAGATGCAACACAAATCACATTAGTTCCAGTATTATTGGGAGAAACTTCTGAGGGAAGGAAGACTCATCCTTGTGATGAAAGCGTGGGATACAAAATCACAAATATATAAATTTAAAATTACAATGAATAAAGATGTTCTCAAAAAAAGGGCAAGTTTGGGTTGAAACTGTTATTTACACACTTATAGCTTTTATTATGATTGGGCTAGTTCTTTCTTATGCAAGACCAAAAATAGAAGAAAGTAAAGATAAAGCAATTCTTGAACAAAGCCTAAATATTTTAAAAAAAATAGACACAATAATAAATGATGTTCGAGACTCTCCAGGAAACAAAAGGCAATTAGACATAACAGTTAGGGAAGGAGAATTAATAATAAATTCAAGTGAAGATTCAATTTATTATAAAATGAAAAGTAAATATCAATATGGTGAAGCAGGTTTAACTATTCAAGAAGGGAATATAAATATAACAACTTTTGAGGGGGGAGAATACGACACAATAATTATGGAAAGACATTTTTCAGGAATCAACATAACCTGGCAAAATAAAGAAATTAAAAAAACAATAACACAAGCACCTCAACAATATAAAATGTTTATTACAAATGAAGGAGAAAATGGGGGAACACAAATAAATTTTAATTTAGGATAAATAAAATGTCAAAAGAAAAAAAGAATTTAAAAGAAACAATTGAAAAATATCCTATGCCGGAAATAAAATTTACTCCAAAAATACCTGATTTAAAAAAAGAGGCAGACAAATCAAAAATAGATGTTCGATATTGTTTAGTTTCCCCTTTTACTTATGCACATATTTTTTGGGATGATTCAAATAAGGAACTAATTTACGAAATTGAAGAACCCCCCTTAACAGAAGAAGAAGAAAAAATCAAGAAAAAAATAACTGAAGCTATGAATGCGATGATTAATTTTCAACATATTATTAAAAATAAAACAGAAGAGTTGTTTAAATATATTGATAAAAGATTTAAAACAATTGCAATAGAATTAGGAGAAAATCTCTCTTATGAAAGTTACAAAAAGATATATTATTATTTGTGTAGGGATTTTATTGGGTTTAATGAAACAGACCCCTTATTAAAAGATTATTTTGTAGAGGATTTAGAATGTAATGGGCTTGATACTCCGGTTTATATTGTTCACAGAATTTATAGGAGTATGAAAACAAATTTAATTTACAGAGATAGTGACGAACTTGAAAGTTTTGTAGAAAAAATTGCTCAAAGAGCAGGCAAATATATCTCCTATGCTCATCCTATTTTAGATGGGAGTTTACCAGATGGTTCAAGAGTTAATGCAACATATACTAAAGACATAACAAGTAAAGGGCCTACATTCACGATAAGAAAGTTCACAAAAATTCCTTGGACACCTATAAAACTACTTTCATTTAAAACTCTTAGTCCAGAAATGTTGGCATATTTATGGTTACTAGTTGAAAATGAAATGAATATCCTTATTGCTGGAGGGACTTCTTCAGGTAAAACTACTTTACTTAATGCCATTGCTTTTTTCATGCCAACAGAATCGAGAGTTGTAAGTATTGAAGATACTCGTGAATTGAGACTTCCAAGAGATAATTGGCTTCCAAGTGTTTCAAGGAGTGCAACTGGTGCGGGAAACTTAGGTGAAATTAATCTATATACTTTATTAAGGGCGTCATTTAGACAAAATCCGGATTATGTAATTGTAGGGGAAGTTAGAGGTAAAGAAGCATCAGTTTTATTTCAAGGTATGGCATCAGGACACGCTTCAATAAGTACTATACATGCAGATTCCATTGATACTGTTATGAAAAGATTAGAAACACCCCCAATAAATCTTTCTCCAACGTTATTAAATGTTCTTGATGCAATATGTATTCAAACCCATGCAATTGTCAATGGACAAGAGACAAGAAAATTAAGAGAAATAGTTGAAATTGTAGATATTAGTAATAGTGGTGTCGCTACAACAAACACTCCTTTTAAATGGAATCCCCAAGAAGATAATTTTTATTTCAAACAAAACAGCCATGTTTTTGATAAAATTTGTAGAAGATCTGGAATGACAATGAAAGAGTTGAATGAAGAATTCGGAAAAAGAGCAAAACTAGTTCATACCTTATTTAAAAAAGGAATTTTTGATTTTGAAAAAGTAGGAAAAATAATTATTGAATATGGAAAAGATTCAGAAAAAATCCTAAAAAAATATAGTATAAAATAAATAAAAAATTTAATAAAATTTTTCTTCTATAAAAATCATAAAATAAAAAACATTTATTAATACTACTTTATTAATTTTTATATGAAAAAAGAGGAGGAGATTAACAAAGAATTCATAGAAGAAGGGGCTCGTCAACTAGAAAAACACTATTTAAAAAAATTAAAATCCCGACAAATTGAAGAAAAATCTAAAGAAGAAGCAGAAAAAAAAGAAAAAGGAGGCATTGGTTTTTCAAAAAGAGTTTTTTCAGAACAAGCAAAAAAACTAGTTAAAAAAGGTTATTTTGACTCCTTAGAAGGAAATTTGAGAAAAGCGAATTTAATGCATACTGTCAATGGTTATGCTTCCACAGTAATTTTTACTTTTTTTGTTTCTTTAGGAATTTCTTTTATTATACTGCTTTTTTTAATTTTCTTTAATATCTTATCTAACCCTCCTTTTTTTGTTTTAGCCACAGAAAACCCTTTGATTAGATTAATAAAATTTATTTGGATTCCAATTGTTATTCCTTTTATATCTGCTGCAGCTGTTTATTTTTATCCCACTTTAGAAGAAAAATCTGTTGCAAAAAACATAGACAGGGAACTGCCTTTAGCAACGCTTCATATGTCTTCTATTTCAGGTTCTATGGTAAACCCTACAGAAATATTTAGAATTATAGTTTCGACAGAAGAATATCCCAACATACAAAAAGAATTTATTAAATTAATAAACAATATAAATATTTATGGGGTAGATATTGTAACTGCTTTAAGAAACTCTGCAAAAAATTGTGCAAGTAAAAAACTTGCAGAATTATACAATGGTTTAGCTACAAACATTAGAACAGGAGGAAATTTACCGGAATTTTTTAATAAAAGAGCAGACACATTATTATTTGAACACAAAACAGAACAAAAAAAAGAAGCAAAATCTTCAGAAACCTTTATGGATATTTATATAAGTGTTGTAATAACTGCTCCGATGATTTTAATGTTATTGTTAATGATGATGAAAATTAGCGGTTTAGGTATTCAGATGAGCACCACACAAATTTCTTTAATAATGATATTAGGTATAGTTGTAATAAATATTGCTTTTTTAGTATTTTTACAAGTTAGAAAATAAAATGGAACTTAAAAAATCACACTGGGCTGGAATAATTGCAGGATTTATAGTATTCTTATTTGCATTAATTGTATTATCAGGGACTCAAGCAATGTTTTTGGTTGCAGGTGTTGGAGTAATAATTGCAGCTCTTCCATTTGTAACCATGATGATTAAAGAAACAAAAATGGAAGCTGAAAGAGAAGAAATGTTTTTAGAATTTTCAAGAAATCTAGTAGAAAGTGTTAAAACAGGAACTCCGATTGTTCAAAGTATTATGAATATTAGTAAAAAAAATTACGGGGCTTTAGATAAACACATAAAAAAATTAGGTAACCAAATTTCCTTAGGAATTCCCTTAGTCCAAGCATTAACTCATTTTTCAAAAGATGTTAGAAATCAAACAATTTCAAGGGCACTCACATTAATAGGGCAAGCAGAAAGAGCAGGGGGAGATATCGGAGAGATATTAGAATCTGTTGCAGGGGCTGTTAGCATGACAGATAAATTAAAAAAAGAAAGAAAGGCTTCAGTTTCTACACTGGTTGTACAGGGATATATCATATTTCTGGTTTTTATTTTAATTATTTTGGTGATGCAATTTCAAATCATGCCTATGATTCAGGGAATAGCTGATGTAGATATTGGAATTGGTGGAGGCGGGGGCGGAGGAACAATAAGTCAGGAAGAATTATCAAGTGCTTTTTTATATCTAATGTTAGCTCAAGGATTCTTTAGTGGATTAGCAATAGGAAAACTTTCAGAAGATAGTGTAAAAGCAGGTATAAAACATTCCTTTGCATTAATGTTATTGTCTTTCTTTATTTCTACAGGAGCAAACTTATTATTTTAAACAAAATCTTTAATAATCAAAAAAACCATTTAAAAAAATGAAAAAGTCTATTAGAATTTACTTAAAAGGAGCATTTCAAAAAATGTTTTTCAAATCGTATATAAAAGAAAATGCTGAAAAAATAGGAGTTAATGGATTTATGAGATTTTTAGAAGATGGTAGAGTTGAACTTTTTTTAGAAGGAAATTTAAATGAAGTAAATAAAATGATTGAAACAATTAAAAAAAACCCCAAACATTCTAATATTAGAAATATTCAAGAAAAAAAGGAAAGTTTTCAGGGTTTTAGGGGATTTAAAACCTTACAAATATAAAATGATATATACAAATAGTGATGGAGGAGCCAGAGGCAATCCCGGACCGGGAGCAATAGGGGTAATTGTTAGGAGAGATGGACATATATTAACTAAATATAGTGAAAAAGTAGGAGACATGGTTACAAATAATGAAGCAGAATATTTGGGTTTAATCAAAGCAATGGAGCTTGCATCAAAACATACTCAAGACATTCTAACATGTATTTTAGATTCCGAGTTAATAGTTAAACAATTACTTGGTGAATATAGAGTAAGAAACCCTAGATTGCTCCCTCTGTTTAGGAAAGTACAGAAACTACAAGAAAAATTTAATAAAATAATTTATAGACATGTTCCAAGATATGATAAATTTCAAAAAATACCAGATGAATTATTAAATGAAGTTTTGGACAAGGAAGTTGGACCAAGGAAAAAACATTATAAATAATAAAAACAAAATAATAAAATGGGAAGAGAAGAACAAATTGTTAATGAAAGAAAAAGAAAGTTAGAGGAACTCCAAAAACAAGGGATAAATCCTTATCCAGACAAATATGATAAAAAAAACCATATTAAAGAATGTTTAAATTCTAAACTCAATACTAAAGTAAAAACTTCTGGAAGATTAATGACAAAAAGAGATTTAGGTAAAATTGCTTTTTGTGTTCTAAAAGATAATACTGAAAACATTCAAATTGTTTTACAACAAGGAGAAACATCTGATAAAATAAGGGAATTTTTTAAAAAATATCTGGATTCAGGAGATTTTGTGGGGGTTGAAGGAAAAACCATAAAAACAAAAACAGGGGAAATTTCAATCTTAGTTGATAATCTTGTTTTATTATCTAAATCTATTTTCCCTTTGCCTGATAAAAGAAAAGGTTTGCAAGATGAAGAAGAAAAATTAAGAAAAAGATATTTAGATATTTTAATGAATCCTGAAATTAAAGAAATGTTTGAGAAGAAAGCAAAATTCTGGAATGTTATTAGATATTTTTTAATTGAAAATAATTTCATAGAAGTAGAAACACCTGTTTTAGAAAATTCTGCTGGAGGTGCGGCAGCTACTCCTTTTACTACACATCATAATGCATTAGATATTGATGTTTTTCTTAGAATCTCTATGGGAGAGTTATGGCAGAAAAAGTTAATGGTTGCTGGTTATGAAAAAACATTTGAAATAGGGAGACAATTCAGAAACGAAGGAATGGATATGGAACATTTACAGGATTATACTCAAATGGAGTTTTATTGGGCTTATGCTAATTATGAAGATGGAATGAAACTAGTTGAAAAAATGTATAAAAAAATTGCAAAAGATGTTTTTGGGAAAACAAAATTCAAAAAAGGAGAACATGAATTTGATTTAGGAAAGAAGTGGGAGAGATATGATTTTGAATCTGTTATAAAAAAACATACTGGTATTGAAATTTATAATTCAAATAAAAAAGATATTGAAAAAAAATTAAAAGAATTAAAAATAGATTATGATCCTAATGTTGATAAATGGAGGCTTGTTGATTTATTATGGAAATATTGTAGAAAGAAATTATCTGGGCCGGGTTTTTTGACAGGACAACCAGTAGAACTTGCCCCTTTAGCAAAAAGAAATCCTAAGGACTCTAGAAAAGTAGAGCAGTTTCAAGTTATCCTTGCGGGAAGTGAAGTTGGAAATGGTTATTCTGAATTAAATGATCCTTTGGATCAAGAAGAAAGATTTAAAGAACAAATGAAACAAAAACAAGCAGGGGATGAGGAAGCAATGGAACATGATAAAAGTTTTATTGAAGCCTTAAAATATGGTATGCCTCCTACTTGTGGTTTTGGAGTAAGTGAAAGATTATTTGGATTTTTAATGGATAAACCTTTAAGAGAATGTCAGATTTTTCCATTAATGAAACCTGAAGATTCTGGAGAAGAGGAATAAAATAAATTCAAAATTCTAAAAAATTTCCTAAATTAGATATTAACAAAACTCAATAAAACAAAACCCCACCAGGAAATAAAACTAACAAATAAAGTTATTCCTATTTTTATCTGTAAATTTTGAGGAAGTAAAACTTTCTTGTCAATTAATTTATCTAAACGAGGAGAGATATGAAAACTCAAAAAACATCCATTAAGAATCATAACTCCGAGTAAAATACTTTTAATAATTTCAATATTTCCAAATCCTCTTTCAATTAAAATAAAAATCCAACTAATCAAAACAATAATTGTTCCAATCCAAATTAAGAGTTTTGTGGTGTGGTGCGCAGAAATAGTGGTTTGTGTTTTCTTTTTACTTTTCCGAGAGAAAAATCCCATAACATCAATAACTGTAACTGCTCCCAATCCAATAATTATTCCAACAAAATGAAAGAACATTAACCAGTCAATTTTTTGTAAAACTTCTTTTAACATTTTTATAAAAGAAAAACAAATTTTAAAAACTCTTTTATCTTAAAGTTATTATGGCTTTGGTAAATAAATCAAAACTAAGAGAGACAATAAAAGAGCTTGATAAAGAAAATTCTATAAGTAGTGTTGCTGAAGATGTTGGAATTGCTTTGGAAAGAAAAGTTGAAAAAATTCTTGAAGATGCAATTAATAGGGCAAGTGCAAACAAACGTAGGACCATTCAACCTAGAGATTTATAGATATTTTAAAAAAAGATTTTAAAATGAAACTTTTATAAAAACAAAATCATTACTTTTTTTATGAAAGAGGTGGTTGTAAGTTGTTCTGGAGGAAAGCATGTTGCAAAAAATATAGCTAAAAATTTGAAAACAAAATATTCTGAATTAGATGTAGAAAAATTTCCTGATAAAGAATTAAATATAAAATTTAAAACAGAATTAAAAAATAAAAAAGTAATTCTTGTGCAATCTTTTTATGATAATTTAAATGAAAAAATAGTTGAAACTCTTTTTGCTTATTATACAGCTAAAGACTTGGGAGCGAGAAAAATTGAACTTATTTCTCCTTATTTTCCTTATTTTAGACAAGATAAAAGATTTGAAAAAGGACAAGGAGTAAGCATAAGAATAATGTCAAAGTTATTCAAAGTTTTTGATAAAATATATTTTATTGATCCCCATTTACATAGAATCAAGAAACTAAAACAGGTTTTTAAAAATGGAAAAAAATTAGATGCAACTCCTTTAATTTCTAAATATATTGAAAACAGAAAGATAAAAAATCCTTTATTTATAGGTCCTGATATTGAAAGTGGACAATGGGCAAAAAAAGCTGCAGACATTATTGATGAAGAATCTGCAATTTTAAGAAAAAAAAGATTCTCAGGTAGAAAAGTTGAAATTAAATTAAATAAAAAAATAAATGTTAAAGATAGAAATTTAGTTCTTGTCGACGACATAATAAGCACTGGACATACTATGTTAGAAACAATAAAGAAAATAGAAAAAATGAAACCTAAAAAAATTTATTGTATTGCAATACACGGAGTTTTTGCTGATAAAAAAACTCTTGACAAATTAAAAAAACACTCAGAAGTAATTTGTACAAATACCCTGCCAAATAAAGAAGGGAAAATAGATATTTCTGAATTATTTAAAAAATGAAAATTTATATTGGAAGTGATCATGCTGGATGGAAATTAAAAGAAGAAATAAAAAAATATTTTTCAAAAAAAATTAATATAATTGATTTAGGTCCTGAAAGATATGAAAAAAAAGATGATTATCCTGATTATGGAAAAAAAGTTGCTGAAAAAATTTCAAAAAATCCTAAAGATAAAGGGATTTTAATTTGTGGAACTGGGCAAGGAATGTGTATTGTTGCTAATAAATTCCAAAAAGTTTATGCTGCTTTAGCTTTTGATGTTAAAAGTGCGAGACTTTCAAGAGAGCATGATAAATCAAATGTTTTGTGTCTTCCAGGAAGATTTCTTAATGAAAAAGAAGCAATTAAAATAATAAATAAGTGGTTAAAAACAAAACCAAGTAAAGAAAAAAGACATTCTAGAAGAATTAAAAAAATAAAGAAAATAGAAAAGGAGAATTTTAAATGAGGCTTCAAGTTGCTTTAGACACAGATTTAAAAAAAGGTTTAGAAGTTGCAAGAAAAGTTGCAAAATATATTGATATAATTGAAATTGGAACTCCTCTTGTTAAAAAAGAAGGTGTTGATGTTGTAAAGAAATTCAAAAAATTCAAAAAACCAATAATGGCTGACTTAAAAACAATGGATACAGGTTCTCTTGAAGCTGGAATGGCTTTTAAAGCAGGGGCTAGTATTTCAAGTGTTTGTGGAGCATCTGATTTAGGAACAATAAATGGGGCAATTAAAGAGGCTAAAAAACAAAAAAAGAAAATTTTAGTTGATTTAATCAATGTAAAAGATAAAAAAAGAATAAAACAAATTCTTAGATTAAAACCCCATATTATATGTACCCATACTGGAATTGATATGCAAAATAAAGGAGAAAAGCCTTTTGAAGAATTTAAAAAATTAAAAAAACTTTCAAAAAAATACAAAAATGAAATTGCTATTGCTGGAGGAATAAATCTCAATAGTTTAAAAAAAGTTGTTAAAGAAAAACCAGATATAATAATAATTGGGGGAGCATTTACTAAAGCGAAACATCCTGAAGAAGTTGCAAAAAAAGTAAATGAAATTGTTAAAAATGACAAAAAATAATTTTAAAAATATAACTGAAAGGATAAATAATGAAATAGAAAAGGTTCTAGAAAGTGTCAGCGAAAATAATACTAAGAAATTTGTAGAAAAAATAACCAAAGCAAAAAGAATTTTTTTAACTGGCGGAGGTAGAAGTGGCTTAGTTGCAGAAGCTTTTGGAATGAGATTAGTTCAATTAGGGATAGAGAGTTACATTATTGGAGAAAGTACAACTCCAAGTATTAAAAGGAATGATTTAGTTATAGCGATATCTGGTTCTGGTGAAACAAAATCTACAAAACTTTGTGTTGAAACAGCAAAAAAGGCTAATGCAAAGGTAATTTCAATAACTGCTAATAAGTCTTCTTCAATATCTAAAAAATCTTTTTTATCTATTGTCCTTAATGCGAAAACAAAATCAAATAAAAAACAATCTTTAGAGCCTATGGGAAGTTTATTTGAGCAATCTGCATTTATTTATCTTGATTCTATTGTTTTAGTTTTAATGAAAAGACTTGGAAAGAAAGAAAATTTTATGAAAAAAAGACATTCTAGAATTAATTAATTTAAAACATAAAAAAATAAAAAGCCCAGTTTATTCTTTAGCTAATGGATAAAAAAAAGAGTGAAGAGGCTTCTAAAAGAGGTAAACAAAATAGGAGTGCTGGAAGAAGATTTGAATCAAAAGTTAGAGAAAATCTTGAAGAAATGGGGTGGATTGTAAATAAATGGATGAATATTGTAGATTATAATAAAAATAAGATTGTTCCTGCAAAAAGAAAATATAATCCTTATGCCAGGGCATTTGTTATTGGAACAGGTTTCCCTGATTTCATATGTTTCAAAAGGAAAGAAAATAATGAATTTGAAGTAATAGGTGTTGAAGCAAAGAAAAATGGTTATTTAGATAAATATGAAAAAGACATGTGTGAATGGATGATTGAGAATAAAATTTTTTCTAGAATCTTAATTGCAAAAATAAAAAAAAGTAAAAAAGATAAAAGAAAAACCGAAATAGAATATATTGACTTTGAAAAAAAATATCCTGATGAAATTGATAAGTTAAGATGAATATGAAAATTTTTATTTTTGTTTTGGTAGGAATTTTAATTTTTCCATTAGTTAATTCTGTGTGTGAACAAGGACAAATAAACATTAATACTGCTTCTAAAAGTGAATTAGATGAAATATATCAAATTGGAGAAAGTCGTGCAGAACAAATAATTCAATTGAGGCTTTTTGAATCAATTGATGATTTAACAATGGTTAATGGGATAGCAGAAAAAACATTAAATGAAATTAAAAATGAGGGCTTAGCTTGTGTTGGAGATGAAACCTCTCAAGAAAAAAATATTTCTAAAACAGAAAACGAGACTAATTCTACAAACTTTGATTCAGAAGAAAATATAAATAATAATGAAAATAATGAAGAGCCAGTAAAAACAAATAATTCCCCAGTAAAATTGGATTTAAACCAAAATTCCTCTAAAGAAAAAACAGATTCGAAAGATATAAAAAAGCCAGCTAATAAAGATATAAATAAAGATAAAATAGCAAAATATGGGCTTGCAGGATTCTGCATGTTTTTGATAATTATCTACCTTACCAAAAATAAAAAAACATATAAAAATGAGTTCAGATAAAATAAAATCAACAATAATATTAGAAATATTAGGAAGACCTCCAGAACATTTGAAAAAGACTCTTAAAGATTTAATTGAAAAAATGGGTAAAGAAAAAGGAGTCAATATTTTAAATAAGAAAATTAATGAGCCTGTTGAATTAGAAAAGAAAAAAGGATTTTACACTAGTTTTGCTGAAATTGAATTAGAAACAGATACTTTAATGATTTTAAATAGCATTGTTTTTAGGTATACTCCTGCACATGTTGAGATAATGGAACCTGAAAATATAACAATGAAAAATGAAGAAGTAGGGGAATTATTAAGTGAGACAATAAGAAGGTTGCATAAATATGACGAAGTTGCAAGAATTCTTCAAAATGAAAAAAAGATATTAGAAACGAAGTTAAAAAAATTAGAAGAAAATAAAGAAAAATAGTTTATTTTTTTATTTTTTTATTTTTTAAATTAGATAACTTCTTAAGTTGATCAGAAATATTAAAATCTTTTTGAGTCTTTTTATATTTTTTATAAATCCAATAAACCAATAATAAAATAACGACAAGTATTATCCATCCAATAATTTTTCCAGTAATATTGCCTTCCTTTTTTTTACATTCTTCTAAACAACAAACCCCATTTTTTGCCTTCATAGTTCTTCCAATACATTTCTCATCATCCTTACAAATTTCCCCTCCTAATTCAGAACAATTTTGTGATGCCGGAGGATTATCTTTTTCTTCTTCTTGCTCTAAGTTTTTTTGATTTTCAAAAAATTCTAAATATATTTCAATAAGATCCGAAGCATTTTCGGAATTTGCTCTTAATTCTCCTTTAAAATTACTTTCTTTTGCTGAAGAAGAAATATTTAATATAATATTTTTTGAATCTCCGGAAGATAATTGAAAATTTTTTTCTTTAATAGTTATATAATCTTTTAAAGGTTCTGACACAAAAAGACTTATATTTTCTGAAAAATTTCCTTTATTTGTAATTAAAATAATTTTTTGAGAATTATTCGAACTTTTTAACATATTAATATTAATTTGATTTTTCTCAAAAGAAATACTATGTATTCCTTGATTCTCTTTTGTAGTTTTTTTACCTGTTCCTTCTTCTATAATTTCTTTTTCAGAATCATATATTGTGTGTAAAGGAACCTTGTATGTTGTTTTTTCTCCCTCCAAAATTAAATTATAAAAACCGGTTTTATTAACCTTATTAAAAAAAACTTCTTTTGTTTCTAAAGGATTTAAAACAATCTCGTCAGCTATTTTTAAATCAGGATTATTTTCTATCCTAGGATTAATTGTTATTTTTTTATTAATTAAATTTTCAAAAGAAATAAAAAAAGATTCTTGAGTTTTAATAACTCCAGGATTTATATTAAAATTTGCTATTTCGTTATTAATAATAAAATTTTTAGAAATGGGTGAATCTGTAAAAATATTTTCTTCTTTATACTCCACATTTTCTACTTGAATAGTGTAATTTCCAGAGGCAGAAACACTTAAAATCCCTGAAATAAAAAACATATCTCCAATCTCAATAACTGAAACATCAAAAGGGACTCTGTTCCAATTTCGATATAAATAAACATCTTCTTCAGTTATTGATTCAGTAAATTCTCCTGAAATACCTGCAATAAGGGTTTCTTTTTTAAAAAATTCTTCTTTATTTAGTGAAATTTGTGCTGAACTTACAAAACTAATCAAAATGATTGTAAACAATAAAATAGTTATTTCTTTTTTCATATTCAACAAAAGAAAAAAACATTAATAAAGTTTATTTCCCCATTTCTTTTAATTTTTTAAGAGTTTCATCTAATTCTTTTGATTTTTTTGGTCTTCTTCTTGGGCTTTGTGGAGGGCCTCTTCTTGAAGGCATTATCCTTCTTGGGCCTTGTGGAGGTCTTCTAGGGGGGAATCCTGGAGGCCTTTTTGAAGGACCTTTTCTTTCTTGAGCTTTTTTCTTAATCTTAAACCAAAATTCTTTTAGTTTATCTCTAAATATTATTGCCAAAACTACTACAATTATTAAAATTATTAAAATCCAAATCCAAGCACCAATTCCTCCTCCTTTTTCTGGAACACAACAATATTCTCCAACATCACAATCATCATCATCAAAATTTTCAGTTTCATCCTCTTCACAATTAGTCTTACAAGTTCCCCCTACGCTTTCACAATTCGAACCATCATAGCTTTCTCCAGTATCTCCAGTAAAATTATCTTCTCCTGAATCTCCAGAATAAATTGATTCGCATGTTCCTTCAACACAACAAACTTCCCCTGTCCATAAATCTGAAAGAGAATCATTTTCAGTTCCTCCAACACATTGTTCAGTTATAGAACAAACTTCTCCATTTAAGTTAGAACATGTTGCAGGTTGTTTTTTTCTAGAACAGCAAACCATCGAACCTCCACAAGAATATTCTCCCAGAACCTCTCCCCCCTCATCTTGACAAACTGAAGAAGACAAACAATAATATCCTGAAGCAATACAACTACTTATCCCTATCCCTTCATCATTTGTTTCTTCTTGAATTTCCTCTCCTGGAGCTCTTGCTTTTTCTTCTAAAGAATATAGAATTAAAGCGGTATCTCTCAAATTTTGAGAATTCCAACAACCCTCTCCATCTTGATTATTTTTAATCCATGTAATTGTTTTATCCTTTTTCTCAGAATCAACATATCTTAAAGAATCTAAAGCAATTGCAGTATCATAATATCTTTCTCCTGAAACCTCCCAGTAACCAGCTAATTTTTGTTCTGAAAAAATATTATTCAAATATTTTTCTTTAGAAGTTAATTGATATAAAAAAGCTTGGGGCAATAAATCTGTATGGGTTTCACTAGCAGTTATTAAATAAGGATAAAAACCAGAAACATCTTTGTTTAAAGAAGCTAAAGCCAAAGTTCCCCATAATGTTGCTTCATAATTACAGGTATTACTTCCATCACTTCTTTTAAGACAATAAGAATCAACAACATGGGAAGTTGTCCCTTCTGCTGAAGAGGATTTTGTTTCTGCATCAACATTTATATTTGTAGAATCTTTTTCTTTAAAAAGTAAATTTGTTTTAAAACTTACATTACAAGATATTATTATTTCTTGCCCATAAACATCTTCTCCTATTTCAAACCAATATTCATTGTCTGACCTTAATAAAGAAACCCCTAAAGAAACCACATTAATTTTTTTATCTTCTCCAATTGTAAAAGAAGGGGGCTGGGTTCCACCATAACTTATTGAACATTCTGCTGTCTCCTCTACTTCTGGAGTTATTTGTAAGAACCAAGTCATATCAGATGCTGTTTTATTTTGAGAAGAAATCCAGTCTCCAATTCCAGAAATATCACTATTAGTATTTTTTAAAGCTAAAAGAGAAATTGCAGTGCTTTTTACTTCACATCCTCCTTTTGGAAAACATCCCTCAGTACTTTTTTCATCTAATAAATCTCCTTTACAACTCCCTATTGAAGCTAAAGAAAAAACTTTTTCTTGAAATGATAATTCAGAACATCCCCCTTTATCATCTATTTGATTTTGAACACATTTTCTTCCTTTTTCCATCATAGTTAAATTAGTGGAAGAGGTTGTATCTGAAGGGGAAATATCTGGATTTGGGATTCCTTCATTTGTGTCATTTGTTGCAGAATCATTATCAGATGTTTCATTTTGAGCAGAAACAAAAAATAAACCAAATATCAAAATTACAGATATTATTAAAATTACACTCTTTTTCATAAAAGAATTAGTCATTTTTTGTTTTTAAAATTTGTGTTATTTTTATTATTAGACTTAGATGCTTTTGTTTTTCCTTTTGATTGATTAAAATGTTTTTTTGTTGTATAATTTACTGGATTTTTTATTTTTTTACAAAAACTATCTTCTTGACAAACCCCAATTCCTTGATAAAACTCTTTACAATTTGGAGGCATTCTTGCAGGTTTCCTAAAATTCCAAGAAAATTGGGAAGTTAAATAACCTTCTTTTAGAGGAGATTCATTTTTTTCATTCCATTCTCTAATTTTTTTCTCAATTTCACTTCTATCCAAACCCAAAGAACGAAAAAAACTAATTAAAATAAACAAAGCTCTTTTCTTTCCGTCTTCAATACCTTGGAGGATTTTCTTAATACAAGGAGGGAAATTCTTTTCAGAAAGATTTGTTATTTTTACTGGTTGAAAAGATTTGTTTTCATGTTTTTGTTCTTCTTTTTCAGGATTTGTTTCTCTATTCCAATCTAAAGCTTCTCTCAAAAGTTCTGTTGCTTCCCCTTCTTCTGAATCAGGCATGAACTCTTTTACTTTAACTTTTAAAGGATCTGCATCTTTCATATCAAAACTATCTATTTCATTTTTATCTAAAACACAACTAGATAAGGAAGTTTTTTCGTGTAGAGAATAAGGCATTCTGAATAAATGTCTTGAAGAAACTAAAACCAAATCAGGTATAACTTCTTCTGAAGCTTTATAATCTCTAACATATTTATTTGGAGAAGATAATTTTGAAACTTCTTTTATTAACTCAGATTTTGTTTTTTCACTAATATATTTTAATATTATTCTTGGCCAGTCAGGAAACATATCTGAAGTTTTAACTCCATTAATTTCTTTTGGGAAGGCTTTCCAAGGAACCAAAATATGGAATCCCTTACTTCCAGAAAATTTAACCCCTATATTTTTAATACCTCTAAATCCAAGAAATTTAATTATTTGCTTTGCTAGAATTTTTGAATAATCAATATATTTACTATCAATATCTAATAATAAATCCCATCCTTTTCTTAATGAATTTAATTCATGTTCTTTCATACCTGTTTCAATTTTTAGAGAATCTTTCCAGATTTCTTCTGAACAATGAAAAGAAGTTGCCCCTTTATTTACCATAGCCATAATTTCATTTTTATATTGAAAAGAGTCAGGACGCTTTCCAAATCCTTCAAAATATCTTGGAGAAATTTCTCTGTCTTGAGAAAAA
This sequence comes from Candidatus Woesearchaeota archaeon, assembly GCA_964462045.1. GTDB lineage: Archaea > Nanobdellota > Nanobdellia > Pacearchaeales > GW2011-AR1 > DATFJM01. The sequence goes on from CAYWWB010000009.1 coordinate 19,083, forward strand.
TTAAAAATAGCTTCCTGAACATCTTTTCTTGAATAATATAATGAAGTTATTTTTCTAATTCTCTCTTCTTTTATAGATTTTGAGTCTTGCATGTTTTGGGAAATCTAGAATTGTTTAATTAACTTTGGTTATTTTAATATATACCTTTCTTTTTCTTGGACCATCAAAATCAACTAAAGCAATTTCTTGCCAAGTTCCTAAAACTAGTTTATTATTTTCAATTATTATTGTTTCGCTTGGACCGATTATTGAAGATTTTATGTGAGAGTCCGCATTATTATCTATTTTGTCGTGTTCATAGTTGTTATTTTCTGGAATTATTTCATTAAGTTGTTTTAAAATGTCTTTAGAAACAGAGGGGTCGTTATTTTCATTTATTATAATTCCTGCTGTTGCATGTGGCACAAAAACAATACACGTTCCTGAGTCTATTCCTGAATCTGAAACAATTTCCTGAACTTTTTCTGTTATACCTATAATTTCTTGATTTTCATTTGTTTTAATTTCAAACTCTTTTAACATATTGTGAAATAGAAAAGAGAGTATATTAATTTTATGATAAAAGAATAATAATGTTTAAAAAACACAGAGATTTAATTATAAAATGCTATTAAAATTAGATAAGCCAGATTTATTATTGAATGCTGTGGATTTAGTTTATGAACTTGTTTCTGAAGCCAGATTAAAAGTTACTGAAAATGGTTTGAGTTTAACTGCAATTGATCCTGCTAATGTTGCAATGGTTAACTTTAGAATACCTAAATCTGCTTTTTTAGAATATGAAGTTGAAAAAGAAATTTTAGGAATTAATTTAGAAAGTTTGAAAAAGGTTTTGAAAAGATGTAAATCAAAAAGTGTTTTAGTTTTAAAAAAGAATGAAAATATGCTTGAAATTGAAATTCAAGATAGAATAAAAAGAAATTTTAATTTAAATTTAATTGAAGTAGAAGCTGAAGATAAAGAAATGCCTGATTTAGAGTTTTCTGCAAAGGTTGAAATTGATTCTATTGATTTTATAGACGCGATTGAGGATTGTAGTGTTGTTGGAGATTCGTGTTCATTTATTATTAAAGAAGGTAATTTTATCATAGAAGCAAAAGGAATGAACTCTTCAAAAGCAGAATTTTCACAAGATGAAGCAAATATAGAAGCTGAAAACTGCAAAGCAAAATATAGTTTGGAATATTTACAAAAATTTAATAAGGGGGCAAAAACATGTGAAAAAGTTTTTTTAAATTTTGCAAATGATCATCCCTTAAAATTAGATTTTAAAAAAGAGAATTTAAGCATATCATTCATTCTTGCTCCAAGAGTAGAAACTGAAGATTAAAATTCAATCAAATTAATAATTTCTATTTTCAAAACTATTTTAAATAAAAATATCCTTATTAATTATAAATAATAAAATGAAAAGAGGGGATATAAGAAATAAATCTGGACAAGTAACTATTTTTATAATTATTGGGATTTTAGTTGTTGCTGGAGTTGTCTTGTTTTTTACTCTTAGGCCAGAGATGGATATTGCAAAAGAAAAAGCAATAAAAAAACCTCAAACATATATTCATTCTTGTATTAAACCTGAATTAGAAGAAATAGTTAGAACGGTTTCCCTACAGGGAGGAAGTTTAAATCCAAATCCTTCAACAATTTATAATGGAGAAAAAATAGCTTATCTTTGTTATGTTGATATTCCTTATTATGAATGTATTGTTCAACAACCATTTTTAAAAACACATATTAAAGAAGAAATTAAAAAAGGGGTTGAAAGTGATGTAGAAAATTGTTTTAATCAATTAGAACAAATTTATGAAGAAGAAGGTTATAATGTAAATCTAAAAAGAGGAGATATGAAAATAGAACTAATTCCAGAAAAAATAATTATAAAACTTCCAGAATACAAAATAAATGTAGTAAAGGGGGAAGATGCTAAAGATTATGAGGATTTTGAAATAGGATATGATTATAATTTATATAAAATGGTAGGAATTGCCAATGATATAGTTAAAAAAGAAGTAGTAGCAGGTAAAGCAGAACCTATGTTATATATGTATTTGTATCATGACTTAAAAATAGAAAGAGATAATAAATATGATGGGACAAATATTTACACCATAACTGATAGGAATACCCAAAGTAAATTTAGGTTTGCTTCAAGAAGCTTATTTTTTCCTTAAAATGATAAATAAAAAAACAAAAAACATTGCATTTTCAATTATTTTAATTTCTGTTTTTCTTTTAACAAATGTTTATGGATATGATGAACAACCAGATTATGGAGATATCCACATTCCTGGGAGTGTTTGTTGTAAGGAAACTGTAAATGGAGAATGGTGTCAACAAGTTCCTGAAAGCCAGTGTGTTAGTAGTGAAAAATCTCCAACAAATTGTGATAATACTAATTATTGTAAATTAGGAACATGTATTGATTTTGAAGATGGGACTTGTATGTCTAATGTTCCTCTTTCATTATGTAATCAAGGAAATGGAACATGGAAAAACAAACCAGAAGAAGAAATCACTGAATGTCAGTTAGGATGTTGTTTGATGGGGGATGAATATGCTTTAGTTACAAAAGCTAAATGTTTACAAATGGCTTCTGATTATGAGATAGAAGTTAATTTTAGAGAAGATATGAAAACACAGGGAGAATGTGCAGCAGCAATTGCAGATAGTCCTCGGGGAGCATGCATTATTGAAACAGATTATGAGGTTTCTTGTGTAATGAGTCTTAAAAATGATTGTTTAAAAAAAGAAGAATCTAAAGAATATTTAAGTGAATTAAAAAACCCTGTTTCAGATGTTAAAATTGAATTCCATGAAGGTTTTTTATGTACTAACAATGACTTAAATACGGATTGTGCTTCTACTGAAAAAACAACTTGTTATGATGATAAAATTTATTTTTTAGATAGTTGTGGTAATAGAGCAAATGTTTATGATTCTTTGAAAAAAAATAATAAAGATTATTGGAACTTTCTTCAATTCCCGGATTGTGGCCCTGTTAGTTCTGATTCTTCTCAAGGAATAAAAAAAACTTGTGGAGATTGTTCATATGTTGAATCAACAAAATGTCAAAACCCAAAACCTTCTGATCCTGAACCTGATATGGGAGAATATGTTTGTTCTGATTTAAGTTGTGAATATGATACAAATGGTGATGGAAATATAGATGATGATGAAAAATATTCTAATGGTGAAAGCTGGTGTGCTGAAACTAAAGGAACTGTTCACCATATTCAAACAGATGAAAATGGAAATATTTTAAAAGAATCTTTAGAAGAACTTTTTAATTTTCAAGAGTACAATATTCCTGGAAGTGAGTATGTAAAACTTACTTGTTCTGAAGGAGAGGTTTTGGAGAGTAATTGTGCTTCAAGAAGAAGAGAAATTTGCACTGAATATGAAATTGAAAATACAGGTTATACAATAGCCCAGTGTAGAATAAATCCTGCTAGTTTTTGTCAAAAAATAACCAACAGAACCGAATGTTTTAATTCTAGTTTTTGTAAGTGGCTTCCAGGTTTGAGATTTGATCAAGAAACAATAGAGGGAGAGGAAGCAAGAAAACAAGAACAAGGTTCATGTGTTCCTCTTGTTGCTCCAGGGGTAGAGTTTTGGAATCCAAAATCACCTTCTAAAAGCACTTGTTCAATTGGAAGCACTCCTGCATTAGCATTTTATGAAGTTCATTGGTTAGAAAGCAGAGAAAAAATGGGAAAGGGAGAATGGGACCAATCAAAAAAGGCTTCAAATTGTTTTAAAGGGAATTGTGCTTCTATACCTTATTATGGACAAACAGCAGATGGCAGTTATTCTTTTGCTCAAGGAGTAGATAGAGAGGGTATGAGAAAGGTGTGGGATGGAGACAAAAACCCAAATGATTTAGTTGCATCAAAAAGACAAGGACATTATTGTAAAAAAGGAGAGGATAAAAGTAAAACAGGGGGAACAGCAGGAGATATTCAATGTGCGAGGGATTCTGAAAAAAGAAATGAGCCTCCAGTATTTTTAACACATGCAGATTTTATGAATTTTTTAAGAGTAAGGGCAAGGTCTTTAGGAGATTGTGGAATTAAAGAAAATCTAGCTGGAGAAAGAGGTAGTGGAGCAGGTGAAACCTATCAAACTATTTTTCAAAAAGTTAAAATGAAAAAAGGTGAAGAACCAAAAGTAAAAGAAAATGTTACTGGGATACAAGATCTTTATACTGAAGGAGAATTAAAAAATTTATGGAATAAGGGTTATTATGAAACTTTTTATAATAAGTATAGATAAATAAAATGTTAGAAAAAATAAAAAAAGATAAAAAAGGTAAGATAGCAAAATTTGAAATTTTGATTTTAATTATTGGAATAATTGCATTTGCTTATTCTGTTGGACAAAGTTTTGGAGGGGTTGATGCTTTAGGAGATGGGAGTGAATGTAGGGCAGCAGGAGGAACATGTGAAATTTATTGTGTTAGTGCGGAAGAAAATTTAGGGCATATGGATTGTACTAATGATCCTGATAGTGATACCCCTAGAACTTGTTGTAAAGATGTAAATCAAGAAGAAACAACTGAAATAGAAACAAAAGAATCCTCTGATTCTGGAGGAGGATTTTGTTCTGAAGGAGAATGGTATAATCCTGTAGATTATGATTGTCTAGGAACTAAAAAAACAGATCCAATAACCCAAACATCTTGTTGTGAGGGAGAGATACAAAAAAAACCTATTGTAGATGATATAGATTATAATGAAGGGGACACTGGACAAGAAACAACAACAGGAACTGAATTAGATGTTAGTGGAGGAGAGGTAAAAGGGGGGGCTGGAGAAACATTAGAAACAACAAAAAGTGTTTTAGATAAAATAATGAGGGGAAAGAATTTATTTGATAAAGCAACAAAGTTATTTAGTAAAAGCACTCCTGAAGCAACATCTTCTTTAA
>CAYWWB010000010.1:0-3687 GCA_964462045.1 Candidatus Woesearchaeota archaeon
GAATTACTTTCAAATTTATTAGTAATTTTTCCAATATTTTTTAAGGACCTAAACCAAAACAAAGTTATTTACAGGAAAAACAAAAAAATTTACTTTTATGATTTATTCATACTTAAAATATTTATGAATAAATTAAATCTTAATTTAGATGAATCAAAAATAATAGAAGGAATTGTAGGTTCAGAAATAAAATCAAAAGATATCTTAAAAGAAGCATATTTTACAAATATAAAAACAGAAACAGATTTTGTTTTTAATAAAACAGGGATAGAAGTAAAATACAAAAACAAGATACAAAAACAAGATTTCAGAAATAAAAAATATTTTAAAAAATATTTTATATTATCAAAAGACATCTATGAAAAAGATATCCTTCCTGTTCATTTATATTTGTTTTGGAAGGGTTAAAGAAAAGTCATAAAAAAGAACAAGATTTTGAAATTTGATTAATGATAATCAATTTTTATGATTATCTTATTTCTTAATAATCTTCTCGATTTTACTCTTTTCTTTATTTTTGTATTCTAATAAATACATCCCAGAAGAATAATCAGACATATCAATCTTTTTATTTTGTATTCCAGATTCAAAAATAAAATTTTCTAGTTTTCTTCCTTGAGAATTATAAAGATTTACTAAAACATCTTTAGAATTTGTTGAATTATATTTCAAATTAATATTGTTTTCACAGGGATTAGGATAAACAATAAAATTATCTTTTTGATTTTTCTTTATTCCTAATGTTGTATCTATACTAAAAATTCTGTCTTCCCAAACTTCATTGCCAGACTTATCTATTATTCTTATTAAAACTCTGTTCAATCCCTGTTCAAATTCCACATCCAAACCTTCTTCAAGTGAATTTCTTTTTTCATTATTTGTTGATTGAATTAAAACGCAACTATTTTCTGAATTTAAATAAGGAAAAGGTTCTTGCCAATTAACACTAAAAGAAATGTCTTTTGTAGAATATGTCGTATCATTAACAGGTAATCTTTTTTTACTAAGTCTTGGTTTTATTTCATCATAAACCCATCCAATTTCTTTGGTAGTTGTATCACCCTGATTACTTATAACACTAAACTTCAAAAGATAACTTGCTTCAGGAAAAGGAATCATTTGATTAAAATCAATTTTCCCTGAATCATTAATATTTTTTGAATAGAATCTATCCAAATCAGAAAAAGCAAAATCTTGATAATTCCATCTTTTTTCAAAACATTCAACATATCCAGAACTAAAATTTGTATCTAAAACTTTATAATCTATTGAATCAGGTTTTGTTTCTTCATTATAGTATTTTCCTTGTTCAATTCCACTTAAAATAATGCTATCTTTATTTATTACATTCTTTAAGTTTTGACTAAATGTTTTTGAATTACCTAATGAGAAGAACATCATTCCAGACAACATCCAAGGTGCAATTTTCTTAATAATTTTATTCATTTTATATGTTACTATTTAAGAATTAAAACTTTATAAATATTGTTATTGATATCCTTGAGGATTTCTTCGAGGCTGTCTTTGTTGTGTTCTTCTTTGATTATTTGCAGGATTTTGATATTGAGGTTGCCTTTTTTGAGGATTCCTTCTTGGTTGTTGTGGGACTTGTTTTTGAGGTTGTCTTTTCTGTTGAACCTGTGTTCTTGGTTGTTGTGGAACTTGTTTTTGGGGAGTTTGTTTTTGTGTTTCTTTTATTTCAGGAACTTGCACAGGTTTTTCTTTTTTTTCTTGTGGAGGATTTGAAGGCCCTTCTCCATTTCCTTGTCCTCCAGAACTTTCTTCAGATGATTCTTTTGGAGAACCCTGTTTCATTAAGAATACTATTGCAACAATTCCTCCAATTAAAACTAAAATAATAACAAGAATAATCCATATCCATGCACTACTTTTTTCTTTTGTTTTTGCTTCTTCTGTAGAACCCTGTGAATCATTTTTATCCACATCATTATAATCATAATCAGGAGCATTATCTTTATCTTCCTGAGAATCATCTGCTGTTTTATCGTCTTTAGGTTGTAAATCTAATTGAGGTTCAGGTATTTCTTTAATTTTTATAGAGGACTCATTTGTAGAATTATCTATAGATTGTAAAGTAACATTAACATCTTTTACATAATCCCCATCTATATCAAAACTCTTGGTTTCTCCCAATGATAAATTTGCTTGTTGAGGGGTTGAAGATATATTTATCACAGCCCAGTCTTCTCCAATTTCAATAATTCCTATGTGGTGTGTTTCATTTTTTATTTCTACTTCTATTCTCTCTCTTTCTGTCAAATCTTTTGAACTTCCTGTTTTAAATTCTGTAGATGAAATTGAAAAAGTATTCCACCAAAAAGATTCCTTAATTATTTTAACTTCAAATTCATCAATACTTGAATTCCCTACATTTGATTCAGCAACCACACCATAGTCATAAACATCTCCTATTTTTTTTCCTGAAGTATTAATTTCAAAAATAATTTCTGTATAATTAGTAGCATTAAGATTTTTTGTTTTTCTTTCAATTTCTATTTCTTCACTATCATTAATGTGATACAAACTAATATTAATTTCCCCACAATCATATTCACCACATGTTAAATTTAAAGTAATATTAAAATCTTGATTTTGATAAATCTCTAAATCTCCTTCAGGATAAATCAAATCTAAAGTAATATTTTCCTCTACCGAAGTTGTTTGCTGTGTTTGTTCATCTTGAACATCAGTTTGTTCATTAGGTGAGATATTAAAATAAAATATGTCTGAATCAAGTAAATCATCATCGTTTGAGTATATTCCTATAGTTAAATTCCCATTTTCAATTTCATTAGAAGCATTAAAAGAGATGATTATTTTTCCAATTGAATTTTGAGAAATATTAAATTCCCCAATATTTCCCTCGATGTTTTCATAGACTAAACTATCTGAAATTAAAATTAGCTCATTTCCTAAAACTGAATTTCCTATAGATTCTAAGTATATGTTTTTACATCCTTCAACATAAGTGCAATTAATTTCAAAACTTAGATTAAATACTTCTCCTATTGTTAATTCTTTTTCAGAAGGGACAATATTTAATTCTATTTCTCCTAAAGATTCATAACATTGTCCCCCTTTTTCAATTGTTCCTTCTGGACATTCTAATGAACATCCCTCGTTTGTAGGGCAATTTACAAAAGAATAAGAGGAACATTCTCTTGGTTCACAATTCGTTCCATTCCAAGAACACCCTTCAGGACATCCTCCCCAAAAACAACTTTCTTCATTTTCACATTGTTCTTTTGTTAGACTTTTACATTTAATAGGATTACTACATCCAGTAACTTCATCCCATAAACACCCACAATAGGTTTCACAAATAGTAACATCATCATAATCATCACTCATTTGTTCTCTTGTTCCATCATAACATTCTCTACATTCACTGCCATCCATACAAAGTTCTTGATCAGAAACAGAACAACTTAATTCATGAGAACCCATACAAACCATGCTAATTGCCTTCCCAGTAATCTTAGTATTGTTTATTTTATTTTCCTCATTAGAAATATTTGTTAGGGTAATAACCAAAAGAACTAAAACCAAGATAATTAAACCAATTGAAACACTTCTTTTTTTCATATCAAATCAAAAATAAATCCCTTTAATAAATTTATTGTCTTAAAAATCAACCAATAATTACAACAAGAGGCTTTAATCTAG
>CAYWWB010000010.1:3787-23609 GCA_964462045.1 Candidatus Woesearchaeota archaeon
AATCAACCAATAATTACAACAAGAGGCTTTAATCTAGCAACTTTCTTAGAAATCCCCAAACTATCAACAACACTTGCAACTTCTTCAATATCTTTGTAAACTTCTGAATTTTCTTGTTTTAAAGATTTTTCACTTTTTGACTTTACAATTATTCCTTTCTCTTTTAAATTTTTCATAACGTCTTCATACTTGTAATTTTTCATTGCTTGACTTCTTGACATAACCCTTCCAGCTCCGTGAACAGTGCTTCCAAAAGTCATTTCTTCTGCTTTTTTTGTTCCAACTAAAACATAGGAAGCAGTTCCCATACTTCCAGGAATTAAAACTGGCTGTCCAACTTCCCTATATTTTTCAGGAACTTCTTTTCTTCCTTTTCCAAAAGCCCTTGTAGCACCCTTTCTATGAACACAAACCTCTTTTTCTTTTCCATCAATAATATGCTTTTCAAATTTAGCAATATTATGAGAAACATCATAAACAACATCAATTTTAATGTCTGGAAAAATATATTTCATTTCTTCTCTAACCCAATGAGTGATTAATTGTTTATTTGCAAATGCAAAATTAGTTGCACAAGCCATAGCAGAATAATAGTCCTTTCCTAAATCACTTTTTATTGGAGCACAAACTAATTGCCTATCAGGAATATTTTCAAAACCATATTCATCTGACATTTTTTTAATATAATCAGAAGCAATTTGATGCCCTAGTCCCCGAGAACCACAATGAATTAAAATTACTGCCTGATTTTTTTTCAATCCAAAAGCCTTTGCTGTTTCTTTTTCAAAAATTTCATCAACAAATAAAAATTCTAAAAAATGATTTCCAGAACCAATTGTTCCCAACTCTCCAATTCCTCTTTTAACAGCTCTTTCTGAAACTTTTTCAAAATCAGCCCCCTTTAAACATCCTTCTTCCTCTACATTTTCATAATCTTCTTTTCTTCCATAACCATTATCCACAAACCATTTTGCTCCCTTCTCTAAAATTTCTTTAAAATCTTTTTTTGAAACCTGAAAACTACTTCCCCTTCCTAAACCAGATGGAATTTTTCTATCTAACTCATTTGCAATTTTTTCTTGATTCCCTAAAATATCTTTTTTTGTTAAATTTGTTTTTAATAATCTAACAGAACAATTAATATCATAACCAACACCTCCTGGAGAAATAACTCCTTCTTCTTTATCAAAAGCAGCAACACCCCCAATAGGGAATCCATAGCCGACATGCATATCTGCCAACCCAATAGAATATTTTATTATCCCCGGTAAATGAGCAACATTGGCAACTTGTTTTAATGCATCCTCTTCGATACCTTCTTTTTCTGATATAAATATCTTTCCTGGAACTAACATCCCTTTTTCTTTTGGCAATTCAAATTCATATTTTGAAACTTTTTTCATTTCCATAAAAACAAGCAATCTTTTTTATTTAATAATCTTTTTAATTAACAAGTCAAATGAAGAAAAGCAATTTTATTTACTACTAACCCTTGTCTTGAAATTTCTGTCATTTCAAACATCCAAAACAACCTGTGAAACCCACTTATTTTTGATTTTTTTAACAAACATTTCATTATATGTTACAGCTTTAATATCAAAACTAATTTTATAATTTCCAATATAATCTCCCATAACAATAGCATTTATTTCATGTTTATTTTTATCTACAACTAATTTCTTGAATTTTGAAAAGAAAAAACCTTCAGTTTCAACAAGGAAAATAAATTCTTCTAAAAAATTATACATTAATTCTTCAAGATTTTTTCCTTTTATGTTTATTTCTTTTTTTATTTCAGAAGAAACTTTTCCTTTGTAAATAGATTTAAACATTGCTTTTACTGTATTTTTAAAAACTTTTTTTAATGTTAAACCATATGCCCTAAATTTTAAGTCTGCAGTATGATTAAGGTATTCAAATTTTTTCATTATTTTTTCCAACAAAATATTTTTAGTTTCCTCGGATTATATGTTGTTTCATTTGCAAAAAAACCAATTGAATCAGCATAAATTTCTTTGTTTTCTTTTATGTTTAAATCACAGCTTGATTCTATTCCACAAACCTTGACATAACACATTAAATAATAAGGTTTTGTGTTATTTATTTCTTTTGTAATCACTTTTGGGAGGGGATTTTCATTATTAAAATTACTTTTAGGAAGCTCTTCTTCTGAAAAACCTAAAATAATATTTCTAATTGAATTATTTAGTTGTAATTCTCTTAAAATTTTTTCTTCAATATCTAAAATTTTAGATCTTTCAAACCCATCTTCTTTGTGGGATTGGGTTACTATTACTACCAATATCCCGCTGATTAACATTATTGCTATAAAAACTTCTAGAATTTTTATCCATCCTTTTTTATTTTTTATTAAAATTTTTCTTACCATACTCTTACCTCTAGATAACCTGTTTTTATTTCAGCTTTTTTATTAAAATATCTTATTGGAAAGATTTCTGCATAAATATTTGTTTGAATTTCTTTTTCTTTAGTTCTTATAACCGTTCCATTATTTAAATGAATTCCAAATCCAAAATCATTTGATTGAGGAAAACCTAAATCATTTTTTAAACTACCATAAGAGTTATTATGTTTTTCATAAATCTTCCAAAATTTTTCTAAACTAACAATTTTTTCTGTTCTATGGAGTCCTATGGTGTAGTTTTCTTCTCCATCTCCAACAGAAGGGCACCCCTCTTGAGGTAAATCTGCTTTTTCAAGTCTTGATTTTGAATAATATATTTTGAAAAATTCTCCATTGCCCGCTCCAATAAAAATTTTTTTATCACCAGAAATTCCTATTATTTCTTGATTATTTTTTGCAGTAACATTATATTTTTTCCCTCTTAAATATTTTTCTTTAAAATCATTAATTCGAATACAATCACCATTAAAATCATCTGAAACTTTTACAGAAATAAAAGAAAGATTTTCAGAAATTTCATCCTGAATTCTTGGCTTTAAAAAATCAATTAATTCATCTGAATCTATATCTGTAGTAATTGCAGGACGAGTAAGCATATACATAAACATAATAAAAGTAATAAAAACTGCAAAAGAAATTATTATTTCAATATGCGACCCCTTTTTATTTTTAGGAAAAAATTTCCTAATTAGTTTATTCACCATTAAATAAAGTATTGTTTTATATTTATAATTCTTGTGAAACTTCAAATTCTTTTCCAAAAAAATCTCTTATTATTCTTTTCATTTCACCAAGTTTAACCTTGTCTCTCCCAATAAGTTGAGCCCTATTCTGTTTGTCTGCTTTAACTTTAATAACATTGTCGTCTATTTTTATTTCATCTGTTTTTATTGGGGTAACTATTGTTTGAATAAATGATTTTATCTCTTTAACTCCCCTAGGTTTTGCAATGATTCTTATTTTCTTTCCAAGTATTTGATGTATTTTTTTAACATTTTTTTTATCTTCACCTAATGCTTTTTTTAACATATTTCTGGGAACACAGAAAAATAAAGTATTATTATAATTAAAATAAACCATTGTTCTTACTTTTGTTATTCTTTCAAATAGATTTAGTTGTCTCATATCTTTCATATCTAAGGTTTTCATTTTTAAGAATTATTATTTAGCAGTTTTTTCAACAACTTCTTTTGAAGCAGATTCCATTTCTGATTCTTTTTTAGTTAAGGAACCAATAACTTTTACTAATAATCCTGGAAGCCCTGTTCCAATTGGAACTGGTTGATTTAATATTATATTCTCTATAACACTTTTTAATTCTTCTCTTCCACCTTTAATACTCGCATTAACAAATTGTTTTGTTGGTGTTTCAAAAGTTGCTCTTGCTAAAATAGATGCCTTTTGAGAAATAATTCCCATTCTTGTAACTCCTTTAACTTCACCGCTATTAGTCATAGCATCAGCAATTAATTTTTGATGCCTTTCATTAATATCTAAACCTTGATTTGTAAGGACTTTTTCTACTTCTTTTATTATTAGTTGTCTTGCAGCTTCAATACCAAAGATACTCGCAATTTCATAAAAGTCATTTGAAATTATCTTGTTTTCATCAACTTCCTTAAATTTCATAACATCTTTTATATTTGTTCCAAGTGTTATAACAACATAATTGTTCCCTCTTTTAACAACAAGAACTTGTTCTACTTTTCTTACTCCAGAAATTCTTGTTTCTTTTAATTTTTCTTTTAATTTGTAGATTTCCTTAAATGTTTTATCAGAAGCTTCTATACTTAATGCAGTTCCTTTTTCCTTAACTTCATATCCTAAATCTCTAAGCCTACTTAATACTTTTTTTGAAGTTATGTGGCTGTGTTTTAATCCCTCATTACTTAATTTTATTTGAAGTGTTTTATTAGAAAAATCCAAACTTATTTCAGAAGAAATTTCTTTTAATTTAACTTCTTTTAATTTTTCTGCAAGTGTTTTAGCTTCTTTCTCATTATTATGTTCTTTATTTAAATAAACTTCCATTTGTGGTGAAGATGGTTTCTTTCTTGCATCAAATATCTCTATAAGTCTAGGAAGTCCTTGTGTAACCTGCATTTCTGCAACACCAGCCATATGGAAAGTATTTAATACCATTTGAGTTGAAGCTTCACCAAAAGATTGGGCTGTAAGTATTCCTACTGCTTCACCTGGATCTATTTTTCCCCCAGTATGAAGTTTTGAAACATCTTTTCCATCCTCCCCATATTTGAATTGGATAATTCTATTATTAGAATCTCTTACTGTTTCATCATATTCTACCCTCATATCCTGTAATGCACTTGCTAACCTTCTATATAAATAACCTGATTTTGGTGTTCTCAAACCTGTATCCATTAAAGAATCTCTTCCTGTCATAGCTTGGAAAAAGAATTCATCTGGTTCAAGCCCCTTAATAAAAGAACTTTTAATAAACCCTCTTGCTCTTGGAGATAAATCCCCTTTTTCAAAGAATGGAAGTGTTCTTTGTGAATAACCTAAGCTAATTCTTCCACCAGCTAAAGCCTGTTGTCCTACACAAGAAGCCATTTGTGTAACATTTATAATATTACCATTACCTCCAGAATTAATCATATGACTTACAGGATTATCTTCTGGAAATTCTTTTTTAACTATATCCCCTATTTTTGTTCTTATTTCATTTAATGTTTGCAACATTTTAATCTCTCTTGATTCTTCAAGAGTTTTACCTGGAAGCCGTTCCAATGTCCCCTCTTTATAAGATTTGATTATTTCTTTTGTTTTGTTTATAGCTTTATTAATAATTTCATCCCCTTTCTTAATTGCACTTTCATCTAAATCTAAATCTTCAACAGAAGTTGTAAGTCCGTGATAAGTTAAATGGTTTTTACCTAAATGAAAAGCTCTTCTTATAGAGTCAAAAGCCTCATCTCTTCCACTTTCTTTATCTATTGCTTTAACTAATCCTCCCCCCTCATCACCAAATGTAGACTCATCTATTTTACCTGAAATAACTTTACCATTTTTTATTTCTATTGAATCATTTTTAAAATCTACTTTTGGAAGTATTTTTGAAAAAATTTCTAAACCAGAAACTTTGTTTTTTGAAAAACTTTCATTTATCCCTGATTTATATAATAATTGATTTGCATACTCTCTTGAAAATTCTCCTAAACCAAGTAAATAATTTCCTGTAACAGCGTCAACAATACAACCAATTAGATTAGTATTGTTTTTTGGAGAGGTTAAATTTCTTTTTACATCCATTAAATATTTAGCTTCAGAACGAGCTTCTTCTGTTTGAGGACTATGTATATTCATTTCATCACCATCATAATCAGCATTATATGGATTAGCAGCAGAAGGATGTAATCTGAATGTTTTACCTGGAAGAACCTTTACAAAATGCGCCATTAAACTTCCTTTATGAAGGCTTGGATGCCTATTGAATAAAACAACATCCCCGTTTTGTAAGTGTCTTTCAACCTTATATCCTGGAGAAAGTTCTTCTATTATTTCTTTTTTTAAATCTTCTGTAACTTTTTTTCTTTTTCCATCAGGCCTTATAACATAATTTGCTCCAGGATAATTAGAACTGTTTTCAATTAATTTTTTTAGTTTGTTTATATTAATATCATTAACTGTTTCAGCTACAGTTACAACTTTAGCTATTTCATAAGGAACCCCTACTTCATTTATTTCTATAAATGGATCTGGAGAAATAACAGTTCTACCAGAGAAATTAACTCTTTTTCCTGCCATATTTTTTCTTATTCTTCCTTCTTTTCCCTTTATTCTTTCTTCAATAGTTTTCAAAGGTTGCCCGCTTCTATGTCTTGCAGGAGGTATTTTTGGGACTGTATTATCAAAAAAAGTTGTAACATGAAATTGAAGTAAATCCCATAAATCTTCAATAATAACTTCAGGCGCTCCTGCATTTAAATTTTCCCAAAGTCTTTGATTTGCTCTTATTATGTCTGAAAGTTTGTGAGTTAAATCATCTTCACTTCTTTCACCAGATTCTAAAATAATACTCGGTCTTACTGTTACTGGGGGCACCAATAAGCTTGTTAAAATAGCCCATTCAGGCCTACATGTATTTGGATTTACTCCGATTTTTTCAAATTCTTCATTAGGTATTTTTACAAGAAATTCTCTAATTTCAGTTGGAAATAATCTTTTTCTTCCAATATAAAAAGAAGTTGGTTTTTCTAATTTAACTTTTTCTTGAACTTCTTCACAATGAGGACACTTTTTTGCATCTTTAGCTTTTTTAACTCTTTGACTAGCATTAGGATATTTTTCAAGATATTTTTCACTCAACATTAATTTTCCACATTTTTTACAAAAACTTCTTAATCCCATTTCAATTAATGGGACATATTTCAAATGAATTAGTGGACGAGCCAAATCAATACTTCCAGGATGCCCCAAACACTCTTTTAATCTACCTCCACAAGTTCTACACCTCACCCCTGGATCTATAGCACCCATTCTTAAATCCATTAAACCTCCGTCAACAGGATAACCATCAATATCATAAAGTTCAGGAGTAACTATTTTTGCACTTGAAAGTTTATTCACTTTTTCAGGACTAAGTAATTCAAAATTTAATCCATTAACAATTTTTCTAACTGGTTTTTTTGTCATTTTATTTGTTTAATTTTATTCGTATTTGTTTTTTAATTCGAATTTAGTATTTATATGTAATCCTTGAAGTTCTTCAAGTAATAATTTGAATGCATATGAAACTTCCACAGGCTCAACATCTTCACTTCCACAAACAGGGCAATATGTTTTGTTTTTTATTTTATTTTCTATAGCAATTGCTCCACATTTTGAACAAATTGGAAGTTCTACTTTATCTGAGTCATATCTTTCTTTTAATAAAAGTGATGCTCCATGTCCAATTAATGCTTGTTGCTCCATTTCCCCTAATCTTAATGCTCCTCCTCTTGATCTTCCTTCTATTGGTTGTCTTGTTAGTAAAGCAATCTTTCCAGAAGCCCTACCATGCATTTTATTTGCTACCATATATTTAAGTTTTAAATAATATAAATTACCAACAAATATTTTTGATTTCATTTTCTTTCCAGTCATACCATTATGCATTGTTTCCTTACCATCATACCTAAATCCTAATTCTTGTAATTGTTCTTCAAGTTCTTTTTTACTAACTCCTGAGAATGAAGTTCCATCCATTGTTTCCCCTTTAACACATCCGGTTTTAGATGCAAGTAATTCTAATAAATAACCTACTGTCATTCTACTTGGAAGTCCATGAGGATTAAATAATACATCAGGTTTAATCCCTTTTGATGAAAAAGGAACATCTTCTTCTGGAAGAATCATACCTACAACCCCTTTCTGTCCGTGGGAAGTCGCATATTTATCCCCTCTTTCTGGTATTCTTAAATCTCTTGTTTTTACTTGAACAATTTTATTTCCTTGATCATCTGCAGTAATAAATACCCCATCAACAGTTCCCTTTTCTTCTTGTCTCATTGTAACACTTGATTCTTTTTTTGTTCTTATTGAGATATCTCTTGCTTCAGAAAGGAATTTTGGAGGAGACATTTTTCCAATTAAAACCTCCCCTTCACCTATATTCGCTTCAGGATATGTGATTCCATCATTTTCTAAAAACCTATAAGTTTCTTCAGATTTATATCCAGAACAATCTTTTTCTGGAACAGCAACTTCATCTTTAAGCCCTCCAGCATAATTCATTTCAGTAGCAGAATAAGGCCTGAAATAATAACTTCTTCCAACCCCCCTGTCAAGACTACCTTTGTTAAATACTAAAGCATCTTCCATATTATATCCTTCATAAGTCATTATAGCAACAGTTAAATTCTGTCCAGCAGGATATGTTTCAAGAGTATTGTAAATAAAACTTCTAACAATTGGTTTTTGAGGATATTCTAAAATACTTACATCTGTATCTAATCTCACATGGTAATTAGCAGCATATAATCCTAAGGCTTGTTTCTGGGTTTTACTCCCCCTATTTAATCTTGAACTCTGGTCATGATTCCCATAAGTTACTAAACTTGTAACCACACCAAATAAATCAATTGAATCTATTTCTAAATGTGTATGTTTTTCAGTTAATTTTTCTTTATTCAATGCAACTAACATCATATCTTCTTCAGAAGCATCTAAATATTCTATAATTCCTTCTTTAATTAAATCAGCCCAGTTCATTTCACCTTGTTCTATTTTTACAAGATGTTCATCTTTTAATTTTGGTTCTCCATTTTCAACAATTATTAAGGGTCTTAATACTCTTCCCGCTTCTGTAGATATTTCTATTGCTTCTAATTCTTCTTCATTTCTAATACTCATTTCTTTTAAACTTTCATTATTTCTCCTCTTTTCTATAATATTTTTTATAAACTCTTTATGATTTTTAGCGCATCCAATAAATCTTCCGTTATAAAAAACTTCAAAACCCTCAATACCTTCCTCATTTAAACCTGCTGATTTTAATTCTTCTAGAAATTTGTTTTCATCTAAATCTATTCTTGTCGAAACTCTGCTCATTAAAGCAAGATTTTTCCTTAAACCAATTTCTGTTCCTTCAGGAGTTTCAATAGGACAGAATCTTCCATAGTGAGTAGGATGCAATGTTCTTGCTTTGAAATTTTCTTGATCAGAAGCTAACATTGAAGTAACTCTTTGAAGTTGAGATATTTTTGCAAGATAATTTGTTTTATCCATATTCTGAGTAATCCCACTTCTTTCTCCAATCCAAGAACCAGTAGCAATAGCTGATTCTACTCTATGAGAAAATAAAGTTGATTTTGCTAAAACCTTTATTGAGAAAAATTTCTTTCTTTTTGTAGATTTTTGAAGAGAGTGTTGTATATCTCTAACTAAAATACTAAGATTAACTCTAAATAAGTTTGATAATAAATCTCCTGAAAGTCTAACTCTTTTATTAGCGTAATGGTCTTTATCTGTTCTTGCATTTTTATTTTCTTTTGCAATTAGATATTGTTTTAGTAATTTACACAAAGTTACTGCTTTATTGATTCTATCTTTTTTATCTTGTCCAATATGAGGAAATAAATAAGAATCTATCCTTTGCTTTACTCTATCGATTATTTCTTTATCTGTTCCTTGTAGGTTTGTTTTTTCAGCAATATATCTTATTGCATCTTCCTGAGTAGCAATATCTACAAATTCATATAAATTTGAAATCATAATTTCATTTTCTTTTCCAACATATTTTGCAATTTCAGATTCTTTTGTTAGTCCTAATGCTTTCAACAAAACAATTGCAGGAAGTTCTTTGAATCTACTAAAGTTTAATTCAAGTAGCCCATTTTTTCCTTCAGAAATTGTTATTGGAATTCTATAAGTTCCCTTTGAAGAGAAAATTTTTAATGTCAATTCTCCTTTAGAATTAGTTTCAATAAAAGGATGATTTTCAGCTAAGTCTTCAGCCATAACCATAACTCTTTCATTACCTTTAATTATAAAATAACCTCCAGAATCAAGAGGATCCATATTATTTTCTATTACTTCTTCTTTTGACATTTCATTAGAATTACAAATACTACTCTTAACCATAATAGGTATTTTACCTATTTCTACAACTTCTGAATCAACTTTATCATCTTTTTTAACAGTTATTTCCAAGTAAACTGGAGCAGAGTAAGTTAAATTTCTTATTCTGGCTTCTGTAGGTGTAACAAAAAGAGAACTCCCATCAGCTTCCATAACTCTTGGTTTTCCTATTTCTATTTTTCCAAGGCTTATTTCAAAGTCTTCATTATTTAAGGAATCAGAAACCTCTTTAACAATTTCTTGCATTTTGTTTTCAACAAAATCATTAAATGATGCAATATTAGACTCAACTAGAGAATGTTCTTTCAAATATTTTTTTGCAATTATATGTTTTGATTTTACCATTTAAACTACAACTCTATAATAGGAAATTGTTTTATTTTCATTTTTTCTTTCAATTTTTATTACATCTCCTTTTTCACATCCTTCAGGAAGAGCAGGATCATTTGATAATATTTTTGGAAGCTGGGTTTTAGAAATGTTTAATTCATTTAATAACTTTTCTGTGTCTTTTTCACTTAATTTAGAATGTTTTGGTTGTAGTATATGCATCTTTGGAGCTCCGGGATTTAATCACAACTTCCGAATAATAAATTGAACTAATTTTGCATTTTTAAACCTTTCGGATTATTTTTTATTCTTGTTTTTTTAAGAAATTTTCCAAATAAAGATTATTTAAAAGATTTAATTCTTTTGTTCTTTTATTTAGTTCTTTTCTTGAAGAATTTTTGTATTTTTTTTCATAATTATTTATTCTTTCTTTTATTTTTAATTCAAGGGCTTCAAACGGGACAGGATAAAAATTCCAAACATCCACACCCACATCACAAGAAAGATTATCATAGAATTCAGGCATTCTTCCGTGGCTGTGCCCATAAAAATGCCAACTTTTGTGGCATGAAGCCTTCCAACTTCTAAACGGCCAATGACATAAAGTAATTTGTTGTTTTCCTATTTTTGTATTTAAGATATCATAAACATTTGAAAATTGAGACAGTGTTTCTTTGTTCATTTTATCATGATCTCCCCTAATTAGAATTATCTTTCCATTTAATCTGTTCAAATATTTTAGATGATTTTTAAAGGCAAAATCTCCTACTAAATATGTTAAATCGTTTTTTCCAACAATAGAATTAAAGTTTTGTATTAATTTTTCATCATGTTCTTCAATAGAATTAAAAGGCCTTTCAGCAAATTGGATTATCCCATTACCTTTTTTATTTACATGTCCGTAGTGGGTATCTGATGTAAAAAATATATTCATTTTATTTATAAAGAATTTTACTTTATAGTTTTTTCTAGTGAATTTTATAGAAAATTCAAGGCTTCAAATCCAATAAATTAAAAAGATGGCCCCGATGGGATTTGACAAAAAATTTCAAAGAAATTTTTAGTTCGCCCGTATTTCCAATCACAGAAGCGGAAATCCAGACGAAACCCAAAGCTTCAAATCCAATAAATTAAAAAGATGGCCCCGATGGGATTTGAACCCACGACACCATGGTTTCTTTCTTCCACCAGAAGGAAGAATAAAATCTTCACAGAGATTTTGATAAAAGCCATGTGCTCTGACCAGGCTGAGCTACGGGACCTTGAAGGTTGGCTAGACGGGTCACACGAAAATCTCAAAGAGATCTTTTCAGTCTGACCAGGCTGAGCTACGGGACCTTAATTTTTATTGAGAAGAGTTTATTTATAAAGTTATCTTCTTTAGAATTAGTTTAATTTAAGGAATTTACCAAATATAAACCCCATTATTTTATCTCCAGGAGTTTCTCTTCCACTCCAGGTATTCAAGTAACTGCTTCTTCCAAAATTTGTGAGAGAGTATCTTCTTTCATTTCCATTAGATATTTCTTTAATATAACCCATTCCTACACCCTCCATAAATCTCTTTATTAACTCTGGATGAATTTTCTTTTCCAAATCCATCATTTTTCCTTGAGGATAAAAATTAACATATTGCATCGCTTCCTTACTTCCCCCTATTTTCTCTAGACTATCAAGTCTTGATTTTATTTTCTGATATTTCTTTTTATATATTCCATTATAGAAAATAGGTATTCTGTCCCAATTCCTTGTTAAAACAAATCCTTCTTCCATAATGAAATGAAGAAATCCCTCTTTTTAAGAATTATTGCTTTCTATTATGTCTTTATAACAAACAATTAAAATCCAAAAACATTTTTCTTTTCATATTGACCATATTCTTGGACATAACAATCAACACCTTCTTCAGTAAAAAAATATTTCATTTCCTCTATTTTTAAAAATCCTGATTTGTAGATTGGTTTTAATTCCTGTTTTGGAAATTTTTTAAGTAAATCTTTTGCACTTCCTTGCCTGTTTTCACAAAGGTATTTTAGATTTTTTTCTATTGACATCATTTTAATTACTTTCCAAATAGGAATTAAGTTTTTCTTCAAATTCTTCACCTGTCATAGAACCAGTGAATTGTTCAATTTTTTCACCATCCTTGAATAAAATAAAATTAGGTATTGAACTAATATTGTATTTTTGTGCAATATCTTGTCCTTCTTCTACATTAAATTTTCCGAATTTTATTTTTCCTTCAAATTTTTCCCCTAATTCATCTACAATTGGAGACATCATTAAACAGGGCATACACCATTCAGCATAAAAATCTACTAAAACCAAGCCTTCTTTAATAAATTCATCAAATCCACCAGGAGTTAATTCATCTACCATTTTTTTATTGAGAAATTGTTGTTTATAAAATTAATTATTTATGTTTTCAAAGAAATATATATTTTATAGTTTAAGAGTTTTTATAAACCTGCTAAATTTTCAAGCTTGATGAATAAAAAAGAGTTAGATAAGGTTTTAAAAGAAAAATATTACGCATTAGAAAAACAAGGAAGAATAGGTGAAATAGGTAATTTTATAGGTGGAGATATTCCTGTGCTATATTCTTCTGGAGAAAATCTTGCTGAAGCTTGGGAAAATTCTATGATTGCTTTATGGAATAAGGGAATCTCAATAAGAACTCAATATGACCAAAAAGATTCAAAAGGTAATTTTGTTTATCCTCCAAGTATAGATTCTTCAATGACTATGGTTGTTGAAAATCCTAATTCAGAACCAAAAATTCACAAATGTTTTCCCGCAGGTTTAGATACTTTAGAAGAATATAGGCAAGAAGTTGTTGATGGATTAAAAAATCACTGGGTAAGAAATCCAGAGGACCCTAATGATAATAGATGGGATTACACATATAATCAAAGACTTGAAAATTACAATATTCCAGGAATTGAAAAACCAATAAACCAATTAGAAGAAGTAGCCCAAAAACTAGCAAAAAGCCCCATAACTAGAAGAGCAAATATGATTACCTGGCAACCTTGGGAAGATAATAATATAGGTGACCCTCCCTGTCTACAATCTTTATGGGGAAGAATTTTTGAAGATGAAAAAGGAAATGAGAAGCTAAACATGAATATTAGATTTAGAAGTAGGGATGGTTACAAAGCAGCTTTTATGAATACTTTCGCTTTTATAGATTATGCTAATAATTTAGCTAAAAGAATTTCTGAATTAAGGGGCAAGGAAGTTAGTCTAGGAAGATTTGTAGACCAATCAGATTCTTTCCATATTTACGGAAATGATATAGAAGATTTTTATCAGTTTGCAAATGCTTTAGTTAAAAGAGATTTTTATTCTAAAAATGATTCTAAATCAAGAACTTATAGGTCAGATTCCTCTGATGTTCAAGAAGCTTTTAAATATGCAAGATTAGAGATTCCTAAAAAAATAGCAGAATATGATTCAAGAAAATCTAAAGAATAAAATGTCAAAAAGAGGAAAACTAATTGTTATCGAGGGAACAGATTCTTCTGGAAAAGGAACTCAAACTGACTTACTTTTTAATAGGCTTAATATTAATGAAAATATACCTACAGAAAAATTAAGATTCCCTTTTTATGAAATGAATATTTCAGGAAGAATTGTTGGACAATGTTATTTAGGAAAAAAAGATTTAGGGGATAAATTAGGTTGGAAAGGAGATTATGCTTGGTTTGGCAACAACCCCGACAAAGTAGACCCGAAATTAGCCTCTATATTTTATGCAGGAGACAGATTTGAAGCATCTAAATTAATATCTGATTGTATTGAAAAAGGAAAAAATTTAATTTTAGATAGATATTATCAATCAAATATGGCTCACCAAGGAAGTAAATATTCTGATTCCAAAGAAAGAGACAAACTTTTTAACAAACTTAAATTATTAGAATTTGATTATTTTGAAATTCCAAAAGAAGACAAAACAATTCTTTTATATCTTCCAACAGATATTGCATTTAAATTAAGAAATAAAAGAGATAATGGAAAAGAAAATTTAGATATTCATGAAAATAATAAAGATTATTTAAAAAGAACAGAAGAGACTTATTTACAATTAGCTAAAAAATTTAATTGGGATTTAGTTGATTGCACTGATTATAAGAATAATTGGATTCTCCCAAAAGAAGAAATTCATAATAAAGTTTACAACTCCGTGAAAAAAATTATTTGATTATTCAATATCAAAATTAAGTTTTATCTCTTTTGTTCTAGGTTCTAATTTTTCTAATTCAACCCCAGACATTCTTAATATTTTTTTACCTGCCATAAATGCAGGAACATCTTTATATTTGTCAGAAAGATAGACAACTTTCTTTATTCCAGACTGAACAATTGCTTTAGCACATTCATTACAAGGAGATAGTGCAATATACATAGTACATCCTTTTAGATTTTCTTTTGTAGAATTTAAAATTGCATTTAATTCTGCATGACATACATAAGCATATTTTGTTTCCATAAAGTCTCCCTCTCTTGACCAAGGAAAATCTTCATCCTCAATTCCTCTTGGAGCCCCATTGTAACCTGTTCCAACAATTTTTTTATCCTCATCAACAATACATGCCCCTACCTGTGTTGAAGGATCTTTGCTTCTTTTTCCAGAAAGTATTGCAACACCCATAAAATATTCATCCCAAGGAATATAATCATTTCTTCCTAAAAAACTACCTTCTTCTTTTTTTTCTATTCCCAAATTTCTTAAAACTTCTAAAACTTTTCTTTTTAAATCAGCAATTGTTTCATTATTTTCAAATTTAAAATCAGCCATTTCAATACACTTAGAAAGGTTTTGTTTATTTTTATCTTCTGACATCATTTCCCTTCTTTCATCAGAAATAAATTTTTCATAACTTACTTTGTCTGTTTCACTTTTTCTTTGTGTTACTCTTTCATATCTTAAAAAAGGCGAGGCATCTACAGCAAATAAATAAAAATCTTCCTTCCCTTTCAAAGCTTCAACTTCCCCCGGACATCTTAAACTTTCAATTACACAATTTCCTCTATCTTCATTAGCTTTCTTATATAATTGTTCAACAATATAACTTGGAGAATTACTAGCTCTTAAATCATTAGCAACAATAACCATAGAATCTCTATTTACAACCATATCTCTTTTTTTAATTTCTTTAATAATAAAATCTCTAACAGAATAATGTTTGAAACCTTTTTCCTTTAAAAATTCAACAATTGTTCCCTTTCCAGCTCCAATAGTTCCAGTAACACCAATTATCATATTATAAGCAAGGTTTTTCTTTTTTAAAATATTTGTATTCTAAAATAATATTAATTGGTTCCAGTACTTCCAAATCCTCCATCACCCCTAGAAGAATTTTCTATTTTTTCAACTTCTTGAATTTCAATTTCAGGTAAAGGGACTAGCATTATTTGCCCTATTTTTTCTCCAACACTATATTCTTCTGCTTCCTTGGATGTTTTGTAAAATCTTAATTTTAATTCTCCTCTATATCCAGAATCTAAAATTCCTACAGAATTTTTTAATATTAAATCTTTTTTAGTTACACTGCTTCTCGGAAAAATTAGCATTGCATAACCTTTAGAAAATTCAAAAGATAAACCAGTCCCATATTCAATAAATTTTTCGTTCTCTTCTTTAGAAACAGAATAAACATCCATACATGCATCTCCTTCATGAGCATAACTAGGGATTTTTGCTTCAGGACACAATTTCTTAATTTTAAGCTTTACCATTTTGATTTGTGAAAAAAAGACCAACAGGGAGGCCGGAGGGAAGTTTTTTTGCAGCGTATCTTTTTTTGTGAAAAAAAGACCAACAGGGAGGCCGGAGGGAAGTTTTTTTGCAGCGTATCTTTTTTTGTGAAAAAAAGACCGTTACCATCTAATTTCAACTTCTTCTGCATAAGGCTCTGCAATTTCTTTTAGTTTTTTTAAATGAGATTCTGTTGTATTGGGTTGTTTAGAATAATTAGAATCAATTAACTTCCCGCTGTTTTTGAATCCTTGTAAAACAAATTTTTTCATTTTTTTTCCTATTGTTCCATGCATCTGCTCCATCATTTTTTTAAATTCTTCTTCATTATGAAAATCTCCTAAAATGGTTGTCCTGAATTCATAGTTTTCTAAATTTTCTGAAATTGTTTTAAGAGAATCTTTTATTTTTTCAATTTCAATATTTGAATTGGTTATTTCTTTATATTTTTCAAAGGTGCTTTTAAAATCCATTGAAACAAAATCAATTAAATCTTCTTTAATAAATTCTTTTACTTTTTCAGGAAAACTTCCATTTGTATCTAATTTTATTTCATATTCTAAATCTTTTATTTCTTTTAAAAAATCCTTCTCTAAAGTTAAACAAGGTTCTCCTCCAGTAAAACAGACTCCTTCAAGATAATTTTTTCTTTTTTTTAAAAATTCTATAACTTCTTCTTTTTGGATGTCTGGAGTTTCTTCTTTAAGAACGAGTTCTGGATTATGACAAAAACCACATTTAAATGTACAACCAAATAAAAAAATTGTGCATGCAATCCTTCCGGGAAAATCAATTAATGTAGTTTTTTGTATATGTTTAATTTTCATTTTAACTTTTTTTAATTTAAAAAATAATAAAAAGGAAAACTTATTCTGAAGCTTCAAAAGTTTTCCTATCTTTAAATTCTTCCTGTTTTCCTATATTCCATTGGTTTACAGGTCTTAAATAACCTACAACTCTGGAATACACTTCGCATTTTGTTCTGTTTTGGTTTGTCATTTTATCCTCCTTTTTTATTTTTGAATGTTGGTTGGAATCTCTTCTTTTTCAGTTTGAGTTTGATTAGATTTTGCTTCAGCATCACATTTTGGACAGAATTCATGTTCTCCAGAGATATATCCATGAATAGGACATATTGAAAAAGTAGGGGTTATTGTGAAATAAGGAAGATGGAAATTTTCAGAAATTTTTTTTACTAATTTTTTAACAGCTTTTTTTTCTAATTTTTCTCCTACGAATCCATGGAAAACAGTTCCACCAGTATATTTTGTTTGTAAGGGGTCTTGAAGTTCTAATGCTTCAAAAATATCATCTGTATGCCCCACAGGTAATTGACTTGAATTTGTATAATATGGTTCTGCTTTTCCTTCTTTATAAGTTTGCTCGTTAGCTACAATAATTCTTCCAAATTTCTTTTTATCGCTTCTTGCAAATCTATAGGTTGTTCCTTCTCCAGGAGTTGCTTCAAGATTATATATGTTCCCAGTTTCTTCTTGAAATTCTTCTAATTTTTCTCTCATGAAGTTTAAAACTTTTTCAGAAAAAGCCTTTCCTTTTTCAGTTGTTATATCTTCACCCGGCATAAAATTAATTATTGCTTCATTTAATCCTAATAGCCCAATAGTTCCAAAGTGGTTTTTCCAATACTCTCCAAATCTTTGTTTAACACTTCTCAAATAAAATTTTGAATAAGGATAAAGCCCTTTTTCAGTAAATCTTTCTACAGTTTTTCTTTTTATTTCTAAACTTTCTTTTCCTAATTCCATTAAATTTGAAATTTTATTTAAAAAATCATTTTCATCAGTTGATGTATACCCTAAACGAGGCATATTAATTGTAACAACACCAATACTTCCAGTAAGAGGGTTACTCCCAAATAAACCCCCTCCACGTTTTCTTAATTCTTTTTGATCCAATCTTAATCTACAACACATGCTTCTTGCATCTTCTGGATTCATATCAGAATTTACAAAATTAGAAAAATAAGGTATCCCGTATTTTGCAGTCATCTCCCAAACTAAATCCATGTCTTTATTATCCCAATCAAAATCCTTGGTAATATTATATGTTGGTATTGGAAAAGTAAAAACTCTTCCATTTGCATCACCTTCAATCATACATTCTGCAAAAGCCTTGTTAAACATATTCATTTCTCTTTGAAATTCTTTGTAGGTTTCTTTTTGAGGTTTTCCTCCTATTATTATTGGTTCACTTTCCATGAATTTTGGAACTTTTAAATCCATAGTAACATTAGTGAAAGGAGTTTGAAAACCGACTCTTGTTGGAACAGCCATATTAAAAAGAAATTCTTGCATTCCCTGTTTTACTTCTTCATAAGAAAGATTATCATATTTTATAAAAGGAGCCAAGAGTGTGTCAAAATTAGAAAATGCTTGTGCTCCTGCTGATTCTCCTTGAAGAGTATAAAAGAAGTTTACAATTTGTCCCAAGGCTGCCCTGAAATGTTTTGGAGGTTTTGAACAGACTTTTCCCTCTACTCCCTTAAAACCTACTGTTAATAAATCCTTTAAATCCCATCCAACACAATAAGCTCCTAAAGTTCCTAAATCATGAATATGTAAATCAACATTTTCATGAACTTTTCTTATTGCTTCAGGATAAATTCTTCTCATCCAATAATTTTTTATTATTTTGTCTGCAATATAATTATTTAATCCTTGTAAAGAATAACTCATATTAGAATTCTCTTTAATCATCCAATCATCAAGTCCAATATAATCTTCAACAGCTTCAATTGTATCAAATAATCCTTTAACATTTCTTAATTCTTCATGAGATCTTCTATAAAGAATATAAGCTTTAGCAACTTTTGCATGTCCCTCTTCAATTAAAATTTTTTCAACAAGATTCTGAACTTCTTCTACATCAGGAATACCTTTATTTCCATATTTTTCAGTTAATATATTTTCAACTAACTTAACAATTTCATCAACTCTTTCCTTATCACTACCTCCAACAGCTTTAACAGCTTTCCAAATAGCTTCTTTTATTTTATCTTGATTATATAAAACAACACTTCCATCTCTTTTTCTTATTTTTGAAATCATTTTATAACTCTTTTATTTCTTTTTTAAAATCTTCAATATCTTCAAAATCCCTATAAACAGATGCAAATCTTATGTATGCAACCTTATCTAATTTTTTTATTTTTTTTGAAACTAAATTTCCTATAATCGAACTATTAATCTCTTTTTTTCCTTTTTTTCTTATTTGTTCTTCAATATTTCTTATCATCTTATCTATTTTTTCTTTTGAAACAGGACGCTTTTCAAAAGCTTTTTGGATTCCTGATTCTAGTTTATTTATATTAAATTTTTCTCTTTCTCCAGATTTTTTAATAACATATAAATCACCCTTTTCTATTTTTTCATATGTTGTAAATCTTTTTCCGCATTTAAGACATTCACGTCTTCTTCTAATTCCCTCTGGAGAGTTTCTTTTGTTAGTTACTTTTAAATCCTCTTTTCCACAAAATGGACATTTCATCATGAAATACAATATGTTGTATGTTATAATTTTAAATAACCAATTAATTGTATATTAATTTTGTTAAAAGAGTATTCTTATTTAAATCTTTATTTCCACTTAATGATTAAAACAAGATTTTTTGAGTTATTTTTTTAAAGAAAATCAGTCTTTTTATATTTGATTGTTTTTGAAATAGGAATCACTCTAAAATTACAACAAAAGTAAGATTTTTAAAG
>CAYWWB010000011.1:0-10901 GCA_964462045.1 Candidatus Woesearchaeota archaeon
TAAAACGGACTAAAACTCCTAAGTTTTTTAACTGTTTTTTTAATTTTTTCTAAAAAATATTCAACATCTTCTTCAGTTGTGTATTTACTTATTGAAATTCTTATTGATGAATTTGCATTTAAATCATCTAAACCAATTGCTTTCAAAACATGACTTGTCTTTAATGTATGAGAACTACAAGCACTTCCAGTAGAAGTATAAATTTTATTAGCTTCTAAATACCCTCCAATTGCCTCCCCCTCAATATTTCCAAAAGAAACATTAATATTATTGCAAAGTCTTTCATCTCCTTCTGCCCCATTTAATTTAACCTTATCAATTTCTAATAAACCTGAAATCAATTTATCTCTTAATTTTTTCATCTTTTCATTATCTTTTTTATTTAGGTTTTTAACAGCTTCTGCAAAACCAATTATTCCAGGAACATTTTCAGTTCCACTTCTCAAACCTTCTTCATGTCCTCCTCCATGCAATAAAGGAATTATTTTCTCTTTTACAGATTCATTAATATATAAAGCCCCAACTCCTTTGGGCCCGTGAATTTTATGCCCGTTAATTGTCATCAAACCAATATTTTGTTTTTTAACATCAATAGGAACTTTAGTAAAACTCTGACAAGCATCAACATGCAAAAGAACATCTTTTTCAGAACAAATTTTTCCTATTTCATCTAAATCTTGAATTGTTCCAATCTCATTATTTCCATGAATAATTGAAACAAGAAATGTTTTTTCATTGATTTCCTTTTTTAATTGTTCTAAATCAATAAATCCTTCAGAATCAACATCTAAATAAACAACTTCTGCCCCTTTTTTTTCTAAATATTTACAAACTTTCAAAACAGAATCATGTTCTATTTTTGTTGTTATAATTTTATTTTTTCCTGTTTTTTCTTTATAATATTCAAACAACCCCTTTAAAGCAAAATTATTAGATTCAGTTCCTCCAGATGTAAAAATAATCTCGTCTTTTTTTGAATTAATTGATTTTGCAATAGTCTTTCTTGCTTTTTCTAAATCATATCTCATATCTCTTCCAGCTTCATGTTTTGAAGAAGCATTTGCATAATTTTCTGTAAAATACTTTTGCATTTTTCTTAAAACTTCTTCATCAACTTTTGTCGTAGCTGCATTATCTAAATATATTTCTTTTCTTTTCATTTTTTTGATAAAATTTTATTTAATTTTAGCGAAAAAACTAAAATCTTTGATTCATTTGGATTTCTTTTATGAAATACGGATGAACTAAAAACTTGTTTTTTGATTTTTGCCTTTGGTGAAAAGTTTCTCTTTTCATTTTCCACAACCCCCACATTCTTTACATTTACAATAAGTTTTAGCATGTTTGTCAATTATTTCTAAGATAGGTAGTATGGTTTTTTTGTTTAGGGAATAAATTCTTTTTTTACCTTCTTGATTAACTTTCACTAAATCACAATTTTTTAATTGACTTAATGAATGAGATATGAGGCTTTGTTCAACTCCAATTTTTTCAGAAAGTTCTCCAACAGGTAAATCTTTCCTCCTTAATTCACTAATAATTTTAATTCTCAATGGATTAGCAAGATTTCTAAAGAAAATATGATATGTTTTTGAATTCATATGAAAATAATTTCATAAGACTTTTTAAATCTTTTTATTAGATAAATTTATAATATAATTATTATTTATATTAGTATGGCTTATATTGATGTGAAAAATACATTAGGAAAACATATTTGTGTTGGATTGTTTTCAATAGGTTTAGCAGTGATTATTAATTATTTATTTTCAGTTGGATGGTCAACATCTTTTGCAAGAGTTTCTTTTTTTCTGTTATTTTTGGTTTTATTAATAGGCCCAATAATGAGATTAAAAAAATCTAAAAATCTTTTTTCTGTATTCAAAAATCCTTGGACTTGGAGAGGAGAATTAGGAATATGGTTTGTTATAACAGGTTTGTTGCATTTTTATTTTGCTATGAGTAAAGGATTTATAAATTGGAATTTTATGAATGCATTAGGAGGGGGGATTGGTGGTGGAGGATTAGGTTTAGCAAATCTTATTGGTTTGGTGGCTTTAGTTCTCTCATTAGTTTTAGCAGTAACTTCTTTTAATAAGGTAATAAAGTTTTTAGGAATTGAATCTTGGAAATGGATTCAATCTTTTACATATGTGGTTTTCTATTTAGTAGTAGGACATTTGATATACTTTCAATTCTTTACAACACACGGAAGTGGACCTGATTGGTTTGGATATACTTCCATAATTATGTTTTTTATTATTTTAATCCTTCAAATTTTAGCATGTGTAAAAACTGTGAAAGAATATAGGGAAGAGAAATCTAAAAAGAACAAATCTTAATTTCTATTGAACATTTTTTCAAAATTTTCAGAAATTTTTTCTTTAACTTCTTCTAAAGATAATTTTTTTATTTCTGCAATTTTTTTATAACTTTCAATAACATTTACAGGGGTATTATTTTTTTCTTTATCTGGATGTAAAAAAGGAGAATCTGTTTCACAAAGAAGATTTTCAATAGGGATCTCTTTAACATTTTCCTGGAATTGTTCACTATTTTTTACATTTGAAGGAATTGTCAACATCCAATTATTCTCAATTATTTTCTTAAGATACTTCTTTTTTCCTGTAAAACAATGCATTACTACTTTTTTGCATTTGTTTTCTTCAAGTAACTCAATAGTTTCTTTTTCAGCTTTTCTGGAGTGAACAATCAGAGGTTTTGAAAGTTTTTTAGATAATTCAATAAATTTTTTAAGGACTTTTTTTTGTTTTTCAAAATCTTCTTTATTTTTTGTTTTATGTAAATCCAATCCAACTTCTCCTAAACCAATTATTTTGTCATTGTTATCTTCTATGAATTTTAATTCAGAATCAATCTCTCCTTCAGACATTTTTAATAAATCAATTGGATAAAGCCCTAAACAAGCCATGACATTTTTATATTTCTCAGAAGTCTCTAAAACTTTTCTATTAGAATCTTTGTCTACACCAGCATTTAAAATTAAAACACTTTTTTCTTCAGCTTTCTCTATTGTTTCTTCTTTATTCTTACACATATAAAGATGTGCATGTACATCAATAAGTTTCATTTTATATCTTTAGATTTCTTAATTAAAAACTCTTTTGGATGTAGAAAGTTTTTTGCAGTGTATCAATAATGGAAGGTTTCGTTTCATTTGGATTTCCTTTAAGAAATACAGATGAATAGAAATCTGTGATTTACTTTTTGTATACTCTTTTTTGAAAAGATTATTTATGGCAGGGCTGGTTTCATTTGATAAAACTTTAGTTTTAGCGAATGAACTAAAAATCTTGGATTTTTTGATTTGTAGTGTATCTTTTTTGAAAAGATTATTTATGGCAGGGCTCGTTTTGTAGTGTATCTTTTTTGAAAAGATTATTTATGGCAGGGCTCGTTTTGTAGTGTATCTTTTTTGAAAAGATACAATGGGCACAGCCGGAATCGAACCGGCAGTCTTTCGGTCTGGAGCCGAATATTTTACCATTAAACTATGCACCCATATTTTTTATAAAACAAGTTTATTTTTAATGTTTTCTAATAATCTTAAATTATGAAGAAGGTCAAAACCTTAAAAAATTAATTAATCTTTTTTATCTTATCTATTTCATCTCTAGAAATTGCACATCCTTTATATTTTAATGCATAAAGCAAAGCATCCAAAACATTTCCATCTTCTAAGTCTACAAGTCCCTTTTTCCAAGCCAAATACATTAATTCTGCAGAACGAATTATTTTAAAACCTTTAAATTTTTGAAAATTCTTTTTATTTAGTTTTATTTTTGTATGCATTTTTTTCTCAAGAAGTTCTTTTAAATTAGAGGGTTCTTCAACTAAGACTCTGGCTGTTCTTTCATCCATAGCAATTAAATTTTCTACTCCTCTTTCTTTTAAAATACTACTTAAAGCTAAACAAGAGGTTTCACCATCACTAATCACTTTAATATTTCCTCCTTTTTTACTAATAAAAAGATTATTTGCAATTTCTTTCATTTCTTTTGTTTTTTTACTTATTTCTGAAGAAGTAATATTTATAGATGAAGGCAATTCAATAATCTTATGTTTTAATAAATTCTTAAATTTCATAGCTTCTAATTCAAATCTTTTAACTTTCAAGGGTTTCTCTATTATTTCTTTTTTGACTTGAGGAGTTATTATGAATTTTCCATCAAATGCCTTTTTTAGTTTTACAAATTCATGAAATAACCCATTTGTAGAAATACTAATTAGAGTTCCTGCATCAAAAATTATTACTTTTTTTGGATTCATTTTACTTTTTCTAAAATTTTTTTAATATCTTTAATAAGATTTTTTTGTGTTTGGGTTAGTTTCCTCTTTTCTTTTAATTTTTTTACTATGTATTCAGTTTCATTAACATATTTTTTTTTAAAATCTGGGTTTGTCTTATTTAAGTCAGACAAATTATCCATTCTATCTGAAAGTTTTATACATAATGCCCAACTACTAGTTTTTTTGGGATTAGACATTTTTTTAGCAAGATATTCTTTTTTTCCTATCTTATTTATCTTTTCTTTTTCATTACTTAATTCTTTAACCAAAGAAGCAACTAATTTTCCAAATTTTTTTTCTAATTCAGCATAAGTTGTATTTGTATTTTCCAATGTATCATGAAGAAATGCAGCAGCAACAAGTTCATCACTTTTATGACTTTTTTTGTATTTCTTTAGATTCTTTGAAACTTCTTTAACATGAGCAAAATAAGGAGCCCCAGAAAATTTTCTTATTTGTCCTTTATGTTTTTCTTTTGCAAATTTTTTTGCTTTTTTAACTATATTTTGCTTTAAAAAATTTATTTTTTTCATCCAAAAAACCTCTCAGCTAATTTAATTCTTTTTTTAACATTCATTGTTTCACCTTCAGAATATTCATAATCTTTTTGTCCTACATAAGAAGCAATTTCATATTGAGTAACTCCCAAAAGATCTGCAGCAGTTTCAATAGAAACCCCATGCTCAAAAATCCTAGAACCTTTATTTATGCTTGCTTTTCTTAACACATCCTTTATATTTGTTTTTATACTCCCTGAAAATTTCTCCACCTCATTTCTAATTTTTTTTAATGCTTCTCTTGTTAATCTTTCTTTTTTAGATTCTAATTTTCTAATTGCTTCTTCAAGATAATTCATAATTTTATCTTCAAATTTGTTTTTTTCACTTTCCTTAACATTAATTCTTTCAAAAATTTTATCAAGGGAATATACAATTACAGCAACAGCAATATTATCTGGATCTTGAGTTAAAGAAGCAGTATTTATTGTTTGGTTGCTTAAAGAACTTAATTTACTGAAACTATCTTGTTTTATTGCTTCTTTAGTTTCCTTAAGAATCCTCAAAATATTATCACTCTCTTTCATTTTTCACTTAAACATCAAAAACAGAAAGATTATTTAAATCTTGTTTTTTGATTATCCTATGAGAAAAGTAATAATAGACACAAATTTCATTTTGTCTTGTGTAAAACAGAAAATAGATTTTTTTGAATATTTTGAATCAGAAGGTTATAAAATTTTAATCCCAAAACAAGTAATTGCAGAGTTAGAAAGAATTACCAAATCTAAAAAAAAGAAACATTTTAGAGAAAATGCTTTTTTAGCTTTAAAAATGTTAGAAAAAAATTATTTTGAAAAGATTGATTTAAAGCAAAATTATGTTGATGCTGGAATTAGAAAATATTTGAAAGAAAATCCCAAAGTTTTTATTGCTTCTTTAGATAGAAATTTAACAAATGATTTAGAAAAGATATTTGTTATAAAGAGGAAAAAACGAATAGAAAAGCTTTAAAAACCACGTTTTCTATAAATTTTTAAAATGTTCTATGAATTAGAAATCGAAGATTATGTAAGAGTTGAACCAAAGTTGTTCGGATTACCTACTATCGAGGCTGTAGACCAGCAATTGAGAGAAATGTATGGTGATTATTATGATAAAGAAATTGGAAGAGTTATTTCAGTTATTGAGGTAATTGAAGGGGGTGAAGGAGTTATTATTCCTGGTGATGGAGCTGCTTACTATAAATCAAAATTTAGACTTCTTGTTTGGAAACCAGAACTTCATGAATTAGTATACGGAGAGATTCATGAAATAACTAATTTTGGAGCTTTCATAAATATGGGCCCTTTAAAAGGTATGATACATATAAGCCAAACAATGGATGATTATGTGAATTTTAGTGATTCAAATGTATTAACTGGTAAGGCTTCTTCAAGAACATTGAAACAAGGAGATTTATGCCTTGCTAGAGTTGTTGCAATTTCCCATAAAGGGGACGAACCAAAGATAGGTTTAACAATGAGACAACCCGGATTAGGGAAATTAGACTGGATTAAAGAAGATAAAGAAAAATCAAAAAAAGAAGCTGAAAAAGCAACTAAAGCACAAGAAAAAGCAGCTAAAGGAGGCAAAAAATAATGGCATCAAGAGAAAGATCATGTAAAATATGTAGGACAATTTATGAAGGAACTGTTTGTCCTAATTGTGGTTCAAAAGAACATTCAGAAAATTTTAAAGGAAAAATAGAGGTTTTAAATCCTGAGAAATCAGAAATAGCTCAAAAATTAAATTTAAAAGAGAAAGGGGTTTTTGCAATTAAAAATTAGAAAATGGAATTCAAATTAATTAATGAAAAAGAAAACCCTCTTTTTTCAAGAAAGGAAGTAAAAGGTTCTATAGTTGCAAACACAACACCCTCATATCAAGAAGTAAAAACCCTAATTTCTAAAAAATATTCTGTTTCAGAAGAAGCAATAAAAATTAAAGGAATAAAAGGGAAATTTGGAACAAATGAATTTGATGTAGATGTTAATGTTTATGATTCAGAAGAAGAAAAAAATAAAATAGAAAATAAAAAGAAAAAGGAAACAGAATTAGAAAAGAAAAAAGCCGAACAAAAGAAAGCAGAGGAAGAAGAAAAGAAAAAAGCTGAAGAACCTCAATCTGAAAATCAAGAACCTCAAGAAGAATCAAAGGAAGAGGTTAAAGAAGAGTCTTCTCCTGAGGAAAATCAAGAGGAAACTAAAGAAGAATTAAAAGAAGAAAATAAAGAGGAAACTAAACAAGAATCTCCTGAGGAAAAGGAAGAGACTAAAGAAGAGGAGAAAAAAGAGTAAAAAATAAAATGAAGGAAACAAAATATAATTTAGTGATTGCATCAAAATTTAAAAATAGGGAAGATATTTATCCAGAGAAACAGAAAAAATTGTGCAAAGAACATTATAACAAGAGTGATTTTAAAGATTATCAG
This sequence comes from Candidatus Woesearchaeota archaeon, assembly GCA_964462045.1. Taxonomy (GTDB): domain Archaea; phylum Nanobdellota; class Nanobdellia; order Pacearchaeales; family GW2011-AR1; genus DATFJM01. Next base: position 7,282 of record CAYWWB010000011.1, read on the forward strand.
ATAAATAAACATCAAAGCTCAATGCCAAAAAAGTGGTGTGAAGTTTGTAGCCCTCCAGAAAATTTATTATAAAAATACAAAATGGCAAAGAAAAAAGTAGTAAAAAAAGGAAAAAAACCCCATAAAAATAAACCCACTAGTAAGAAATATACTAAATATAAAATAGATGGAGATAAAGTAACAAGAGAAAAAACATGTCCTAGATGTGGTCCTGGAATTTTTTTAATGCAGGCAAAAGACAGATTATATTGTGGAAAATGTCATTATTCGGAGTTTTCTAGTAAAACTGATTCTGAGAAAAAAGAATAATTCTAATTTATTAAATTAATAAGAAATTATAATATAAATGAATATAACCCTGGGAGATTCTCCAGATCATCTAACAAGTTGACCTGGAGCCTCTCCTGGGGAAAAAGAGGTGATATAATATAGAGTGCCCCAGACTATTTAAATCTTTCGGTATGTTACCCTTTTATAATGACAAGTCAAAATAATGGAAAAGTAGTGTCAATACATTACTACTCCCAAATTCTTTTTTAAATAAATATATAAATCCTGTTTGATTTTAAATTTAATGATAGCAGAGATAATAATTTTCACAATTTTGGGTTTTTTGGGAGTATTTTTTGCAATATTTTATTTTGCTTCTTTAAATGAAAAAAAGAGAATTTCAAAACTAAAAGAATTTTGCAAAAATAACAATTTTGAATTTTCAAGATTTCATGAAGATGATTTTCTCAATAAAAATATTTTTTCTGATTTTAATCTTTTTAAAAGAGGATATATAAGAAAACCCGCAAATATCATGAAAGGAAAAAAACATAATTTAGATTGGATAATTTTTGATTATCATTTCAAAACACCTGGAGGCCCAAATAATTCATTACATCATATGCACTCAGTTTTTATAATAAAATCTAATAAGAAAGTATCCCGTAAAAAAGAAGATGGTTTTAATATTGATTCAAATGGGAAAGGGGTGGTATTCTGGAAAAGAGCAGGAAGAGAAAAACCCGAAAATTTAGAAGAAACAATGAAAAAAATAAAAGATTATTTTTAATAATTTTTTAAATCTCCAAAAATATCTTTTTTATTTAGAGAAATTCATTATAGGTTCTTTTCCAAATCAGAAATCAATTAAAGGAAGTTTTTTGTATTTCAAAATAATTTATAAAGATTATTTTGTTATAGAGAATATGAAAAAAGAGGAACTAAATAAAAATTTTGAAAATAGGGGTTCTGTAACACAAGAAGAGGTTCACGGAATTTTATTTAATAGAGAAATAGGTTGGCAGGAGATAATATATGATTTAATTAATACTGAGCAATTAGATCCTTGGAATGTTAATCTAACCACTCTAGCAAATAAGTATCTTGAAAAAATAAAGGTTTTAGAAGAAGCAGATTTTTTTGTTTCAAGCAAGGTTCTTTTAGCTTCTTCATTATTATTAAGAATAAAATCAGAATTCCTGCTCAATAAATATATAAAAAGTATAGATGATATTTTATTTGGAAAAAAAGAGGATTCTAACAAGTCTAAATTTGAAAGAATTGAATTAGAAGAAGAAATACCTGAATTAATTCCAAAAAGCCCTATGCCCAGAGTTAAAAAAGTAACATTAAACGAATTAATGGGCTCCTTAAATAAAGCTATAAATACTGAAAATAGAAGAATAAAAAAAGTAATTATGAATAAAAACGCTCTTCGTGAGGCAGGACTGTCCCTCCCCAAGAAAAAGACAAGCATAAAAAATAAAATAAAAAATATTTTTGATAAATTGAATAATCATTTTAAAAAAGAGAAAAGCATCACCCATACAGATTTTTTAAAGAATCATAATGAAAAAAAGGTTGATTCTTTTCAACCACTATTACAACTGGAAAACCAGAAAAAAATTTGGTTACACCAAGAAGAACATTTTGGGGAGATTCATATTTGGGATAAAGTAAAATTTTGGAATCATGTTGGAGATCCTTTTGCAGATTTAAAAAAAGATGAAATTGAGGAAGAAAATTAATTTAACATTTTTCTCTTTAAATTATATGTAGTGGTGGATTTTTTTTGTATATTTTCTGTTGAACCTTTGCTTACTCTTCTATACCCTTCAAAAATCCCTAAAGAATTAAATTCATATAAATTAGCCATTATTTCATCTTCACCATCAATTATTTGTGTAAAATGTCCCTTTGATTTTTTTGCTAACTTAGAAATTGCTTCATCATTTTTTGGAAATTTAACATCTTTTTTATAAATAAAATTATGTTTTTCATTAAAATTATTTATTGTATAAAAAATAGTTGCATTTATTGAATTTTCATCTTCATTTCTAAATTTTATGTATGCACTTTTAGGTATTGTTTCTTTTTCCATTAGTTTTTAATGAAACAAAACTTTAAAAATATTTCTATTTTTATTACTTTGAAATAATAACCCCCTTAGGAAAACATTATAAAATATTACCTTTTATTCAAGACATGAAAATTGCATCATTATTTTCAGGTGGAAAAGATTCAGTTTATAGTGCATACTTAGCTAGTAAAGAACATGAATTAGTTTGTTTAATCTCAGTTTTCTCTGAAAATAAAGAATCTTATATGTTTCACACCCCAAGCATAGAAAAAACAAAAAAACAATCTCAAGCCATGAACCTTCCTTTAATAATTCAAGAAACAAAAGGAGAAAAAGAAATAGAATTAGAAGATTTAGAAGAAGGAATAAAAAAAGCCAAAGACCAATATGGGATTGAAGGTATTGTTACCGGAGCAATTGAATCAGTTTATCAGGCTTCAAGAATACAAAAAATATGTGATAAATTAGATTTAGAAATTTTTAACCCTTTATGGAAAAAAGACGAAATAAAATATTTAGAAGAATTAGTTTCAAATAATTTTAAAGTAATTATTACAGGTGTTTTTGCCTATCCTTTAGATGGGTCTTGGTTGGGAAAAAAAATTAATAAAGAATTTATTGAAGAAGTTAGAGAATTAAAAGAAAAATATAAAATACATCCTGCAGGAGAAGGGGGAGAATTTGAAACTTTTGTTTTAAACTGTCCATTATTTAAAGAAGAACTAAAAGTTAAATCATTTAGTGATTCAAAAGAAGGTGAAAATAGTTTTAGACGTGAATTAGAGATTTATTGATTTTTAATATTTTTCTTAACTAAAAAGCCATTTTTATAAACATATTCCCCCGGGCTATCCCAATCTTCTTTTGATAATTCAACCATTATGTTAAATGTTTTTTCTATTTTTTTGTCTAGTGAAGGATTATCAGTTTTATTTTTTAATTCATAATATCCTGTATCATTTTTTAAATATTTTTCTTTTATTGCTCTCCCATGATCACTACAATAAATTATGTTTGTAATAGAATCTAAGTTTTCTCCTTGAAGAATGTATTTTGATGAATCTATTTTATAATCTTGTGCATTACTATTATTAAATAAACCCAAACTCCCCAAAAAAATCAATCCTGTGCTTAAAATTTTCTTATTTTTCATAAATATTTTAATGAATTTTTGTTTAAAAATTTTTATGTGGTAAAGCCCACTAATTAACTTGAAATTTCCAATATCCAAACATATTTAAAAATTAATTTCAATCTTATTATATGAAAA